>USDN01000001.1 GCA_900553515.1 uncultured Blautia sp.
ATATCTGACATACCTCTTATCACAGCGGCCAGACGCTAAAATGTCAGATGAACAGTTGGAACAGCTTGCCCCATGGAGCGAGACTGCGAAAGCGAACTGTCAAAACTAAACATAGAGTAAAACGCTTGCATCTATCATTTTGGTGCAAGCGTGATTCATGGGCAGCGTAGCAATATTTTGCGCTTACGATTGTTTAGAAGAAATGCTATAGAAAATATTAGATTTTATTATTATCTCAGAAGTAGACGGAACATAACTTGCTTCTGAGAGTTTTTATAAAAAAATTCCCCTAGTTATAATGAACACACAGAGGGGATTCTCTTCCTGAGATTTATCTGACAAATGTATCTGATACAGGCAGAACAGTGATATGTGTGGGAACTGGAAACAATGGAAATGACCGGATCCATACAGCAGGGACTCTGGAAACCGGACAGAAAACAGAAATCCAGTTCAGCGTCAGCGCCAGGGAAAAAACATTGAATGTACAGCTTTGGAAGTCCTATGCAGACCAGGTGGAGATTTCTCTTCTGCTGCCTTCCGGAGAACGTATTGGTCCGCTGCCGGAACAGATAGGAACACAGAGATATGGGACGGGGAATACAGATCTTCTTATTTATTATGGAAAACCGGGTCCATTTCAGGTGACCCAGGAAATTTATTTTGATTTTATTCCACGGGAAGAATACATTATGTCCGGTGTCTGGCGGCTGGAGCTTCGAGGGCGCAGGATCAAAGACGGCGAATACCATCTGTGGCTTCCGGGCGGGCAGGTGCTGAACCCGGGAACTGGATTTTATTATCCAAAAGCGGAGGAAACACTTACGATTCCCTCTACTGCAGCCAAAGTAATTACTGTGGGCGCCTATGATTCCAGACTGAATGCTCCGGCAGATTTTTCAGGACGGGGAGGAGGCAGCCTTACTTATCCTAAGCCGGATCTTGCAGCACCGGGAGTGGGAATCACAGCTCCTGTTCCAGGTGGAGGCTATGGAACCGTAACCGGAACTTCTTTTGCAACACCCTTTGTGACCGGGGCAGCAGCGCTTTTGATGGAGTGGGGGATTGTAAATGGAAATGATCCGTATTTATATGGAGAGAAGGTGAAGGCTTATTTAAGACGGGGCGCGCAGCCCTTGCCGGGATTTGATAAATATCCTAATAGTCAGGTAGGGTATGGAGCGTTGTGTGTGAAGGAGAGTTTCCCCTTGATAGGGCTTTTGGGGAAGTATATTTGAATCTGGACGTGGAAGATGAAGAATTGCTCAGACGGATTGATGAACTGTTTTTACCAGCAGCATGAAGTATTCTGGCATTGCAAATATACATCTTCCTGTGAAACGGAAAGAGAAGAGACTTTATAATAGTGAGCTATAATGTTAAACAGTTAGACAAAAAAGAACCATATAAGATACAGTAAGGGAGATTTCAATATGAAAAATATCTGACATGGGCAGAGAATATTGTATATCAAAGAGCTGATGCAATTGTATCCGGACAGCATAGAAGTCATTACGGTGAAGTGGCAGGACTTCTGGCAATTGTGGGAGAAATAAAAGAAGACATGGGAATGCAGGGGGCAAAAAGACAAATTTATGAACAGTACAGGAAGAAGTTCCCAAGACATTCTTCGTTTCAGGGTGAAATGAGAGATTATTTCAATATATCAAGATAAAGAAATTATTTTGTGACAATGACATAACATCTTCTCCACCTGCTTTGTGATAATTTTGCAGCTATATCTTGACATCCTTGGGGGCATTGGGTGTGAGGGAGAACTTTATAATGCAATAAATAAGGAAGTTCACATCAGGAAAATTTTGTCTGTTATATAAAATTTATATGGAGAAAATTACAGTATAATGATAAAATAAGCATATAATTCACGTTTTAGATGGGGAATTGCTTATGAAAAAAAAGGAAAAATATGTATATATTGTTTTGATAGCCATAGCAGTACTGGTTTTTATCAGTCTGACTCTGACAAAATTTAATGATGATATTCAGAAAAGAGTATATAAACTTCATATTTCATCTATGCAGAATGTATCCAAGCAGGGGGGCGCTGTTGTTGAAAAGAATCTGGAAGGTATGGTCAATACGCTTTATGCCCTGACAGAATTTCTGGAAGAGGATGATGATTTTGTCAGTGAAGAAAATATAGATCTTCTGAGGAAATTTGCAGAAGAAAGGGATATGATATTCCAAAGGTTCGGAATTTCAGATGCTCAGGGAAATGCACGGGTGACTAATGGAAAAACAATTAATATCAGTTCCAGAGCGTATTTTCAGAATTGCATGAGAGAAAGGAGGGCATCATCGGAAATCAGGAAGTCAGATCTGATAGATGAAATGATTTGTGTAGTTGCAGTTCCGATCATCAAGGAAAAAGAACCGGTGGGGATTCTTTACGGATGTACAGATCTGGAAGTGTTCAACATCTATGAGAACACTATTTTGGAGGGTGAGGAGCAGTATATACAGATAATCGATCCGGACGGAACCTACATAGTGAAAGAACCCTCCCGCCTGTTAGGCAAACGGGATAATATTTTTGATGGACTAAGCCGTGTGGAAACGCCGATGAGTCTTCATGAGATTCAGGAAAAAGTAAAAAATGAAGAGCCTATGTATATGGAGATTACGGATGGGGAATCCAGGGAAATAGTGTGCTTCACACCGCTGAAGCTGAATCACTGGTGCGTAGTTACGGTTATGGACAAGGCTAAGATTGCAGATTCTGTGGATTATATTTTAGGACATGATGTATATAAAATGATTTTCAGAGTGGCAGTGGGAGCGCTCCTTCTCTGCGGCATGCTTTTGTATTTTTCCTGGCAGGAAAAGCATCGTATCCAGGAATTTAACGAACAGCTGATGTTTGATGAGAATCTGTTCCGGATAGCCTCGGAGAAATCAGGTGTTATCATCATGAGCTATATCATAAAAACAAAACAGCTGCACTTTGTTAATAATAACATGTTTGGACTGACTTTCCCGGATCGGATCGATAATGCACCGGAGAATTTTATGAAATATATTCCGGAGAAGAATAAAAGCTTACAGGAAGAGGCTCAAAAGATTATTTCCAGTATGGAAAATGGTACAGGAAAGAGAGTTTTCTTTATAAATGTAAAACGTCCGGACAGCACAGAAATAATCCTGAAGATACAGCTTGTCAGTCTTACCGGAGCAACTGGTGAGACACGTCAGTGTGTCGGAGTGATCGAGGACGCAACGGAAACTCAGCAGCTGCGTGAAAAGGCGGACAGAGATTCCCTTACCGGACTGTTTAACAGAAGCCGGGCAATCGAGAAAATCAATGAACAGCTGAAAGATTTCACTGTGAAAGAAAACGCTGTTCATGCCTGTATGATTCTGGATCTTGATAATTTCAAACAGCTGAATGATACATTGGGACACCAGAAAGGAGACGAGGCTCTTCAGGACGTAGCAAAAATTCTGCGTCAGCATTTCCGGGAGTATGACATCCTGTGCCGGCTTGGCGGCGACGAATTCATGATTTTTATTAAAGACATCCCCAGAAATGCAGTGGAACGGAACGTCAGCAGTCTTTTGAAAAAACTGTCCCTTTCCTATGGAGAAGAGGGAAAGCAGGTGTATATTACTGCATCGGCAGGTATTTTCCTGATATCGGAGCCGGGCTGTGATTTTAAAGAACTTTACCAAAAAGCAGATGAAGCGCTTTATCAGGTAAAGCATGGCACAAAGAACGGATACAGGATCTATGAACAGAAAAATATGTAAAAAGCAAAAGGAAGCTTTAGAGCTTCCTTTTCAGCATTTCAGGATTAGATGCATGGACAAGTGCTTCTTCTTTAGAAATTTTTCCTGCCTTGCATAAAGAAAGAAGGCTGGTATCCATGGAGAACATGGAATCGGTGGAGGAAGAATAAATCAGTCCATCGATCTGATGAATCTTATTTTCACGGATCATGTTTTTGATCGCAGGAGTCGTGGTCATAAGTTCAAAAGCAGAAACCATGGAAGAACTGTTATCTGCTGACGGGATCAGCTGCTGTGAAACGACTGCCTGAAGAACGGAGGCAAGCTGTACAGAAATCTGTCTCTGCTGGTTTGGCGGAAAGACGTCAATGATACGGTCAATAGTATTGGCAGCGCCCAGAGTATGCAGGGTGGAAAGAACAAGATGACCGGTTTCCGCTGCTGTCATAGCAATGGATATTGTTTCAAAATCACGCATTTCTCCCAGAAGGATTACATCAGGACTTTGTCTTAGCGAGGAGCGGAGGGCAACTACATAACTTTCTGTGTCAGAGCTGATCTCACGCTGGCTGACAATACTTTTTTTGTGACGGTGAAGAAATTCCAGAGGGTCTTCCAGTGTAACGATATGTTTTTCATATTTTTCATTGATGGCATTAATAATGCAGGCAAGAGTTGTGGATTTTCCGCTTCCTGCAGGACCGGTAACCAGCACAAGTCCTTTTTTCAGACTGCCAAGTTCAATGATCTGAGATGGAATTCCAAGAACCGACGGATCCGGAAGTTCAAAAGAGATTACGCGGATTACTGCAGCCAGAGACCCGCGCTGCATGTAAGCACTGACGCGATACCGGGAAAGCCCCTGGACTGCGAAGGAAAAGTCATCATCTCCGGAAGACAGGAAATGCTGTATGTCTCTCTGACCGGCAAGCTCATAAATCTCACGGATTATAGTTTCACACTGAGCAGGCATCATTCGTTCCTCATCGATCAGGGTCAGTTTTCCCCCTTTTTTGTAGGAAAGGGGACGGCCTGCTACAATAAAAAGATCCGATGCCCCTTCTTTTGTTGTCTGTGTTAAAAATTCCAAAGCATTCATATATTTATTCCTCCGTAAACATATCCTGAAGAGCATTGTTATCCAGCAGAGGGAGACTCTGGTCAGCGCCCCAGTCGTAATCTGTATAAGTGTTCCAGCATGTGATCCTGTAGTGTTTTCCATCTGAGAATGGCTGGAAAGAAAGGACAATTTCTGCCTTCAGGTATTGATCCTGTGCAAGCGGTACGGTCCAGGTAAGCGTGTGGTTATCTGTAAAAGTGATTTCTTTTTTTTTGCTCAGGTCGGTACGTACACTTTCCAGAAAAGCTTCCTGATCGGAGGCGGACAGATGTTTCTGAATAGAATTCGATACCTGGATCAGAATATCGGACGCCGTATTTTCTGCTTCATAGTAGGCTGTGGTCCGGTCGGCGCTTTTCTGGCTGAGACGCATATTTGCTCTGGCGCTTACCAGGGACAGGACAGAAAAAGTCAAAAGACACAGCAGTACAAAGATCAGTACGATGGTAGTGGTACCGATACTTATGACAGAACGTTCCGGGGAACGGTCAGAAGAAAAGTTGTCTTTCATGATAGGTTACCTGTCCTTTCTCTGGAAATTCCGGTATCAGAAGACGGATAGCGTAGTTCCAGACGGTATATCGGTTCTTTTCGGTCCGGTGCGGTTATTTGGATCCGGGCAAAAACACTGTTTCCTTCCTGCTGGCGGGTAATACGCAGCATAAAAAAACAGTCTTTCTGTTTACATTCCCTGAAATTTTTGTCGTAGCAGACGGCAAAATCCGTATTCTCTTCATGGATCAGTGGAAAATATTCTTTCATAGCTTCAATGCTCCCGTCGGTGTATTTCAGGGCAGAAGCTGCGCCTGAGGCCTGAAGGGAGGCAAAACTCAGCCGTCTGGCATCTTCATTTATGGTATATGCTTTGACAAAAACCTGGATGCAGATCGCGCTTCCCAGAGCAAAAAACAGAACGGAGATCATAAGCTCAATAAGAAACAGACTGGATCGTGTGTTTTTTTGTGAATTCATACAGAGGTCCTTCCTTTATTCCCGGACGATATCGGATCCGCTCCTCAGATGAATAAGGAGACTGACAGGGATATCGTCAGTGTCAGAAGCGGAAATCTCCAGAAATCCGTTTCCTTTGTCAGTGATGCAAAAATTTTTTACTTCAAGGATTTTTTCTCCAAGCTCTGCAGATACAGAAGCTCCTTCCCTGACGGAAAGCTCGTAAAGACTGTCTGCATCTGGATAGATATAAGTAATATAGATCTCTTCTCCCACCTGGTCTTTCATGGCCAGAGCTGTTTCCCCGTTTATTTCCGTAAGGAAAACGCCGCCCTCCCTGTCATGCTGCCGGATTTTCTCGGCAGTATAGGAAATCGCTGTGCGGGTAGAATAGGTGGAGGTAAGCTGGTCGGCAGAAGAACGGTATACCTGCACTCCTATGAGAATGAGGATAAAGGAACAGACAGCAAAAACCCCAAACAGGGAGAGGGTAAAAAAGAGATCTGTCATATGGCGTTTTTTCAGATTCATCTGTTTTCTCCTTTCTGCCTGTCAATGGAAAAAACAGTGATATCAGGCATGATATTGGAACCGACAGCTTCATAGGAAACCAGATATTTTTCCTTATCATAGGTGATACCATAGTTTTTTTCCAGGTAATCGATGCTGTCCGGATAAAAACCCTGTGTGGCATAGCAGTGGACAGCGCTTTGGAGGATAGATCTTTTCAGGCTTTCTTCTTCATTTCCGGCGGTAATCCGGGAAACAGAAGCAAGTCCTGACAGAAAAAGACCGATAATCATGCAGAAAAAAAATACGGCAAGAAGTTTCCGGATCACAGGGCTGAAGGATGTTTTTTTGAAACGGTTCATACATCAGTCCTCCTGTCTATCCAATATTGGACATAATGCCGATAAGCGGAAGCATTACAGAAAGAAGAACCATACCTACTGCAACTGAAAGAATTGCCACCAGAGTTGGCTCTACTTTGGATACCAGGCTGTCAAGCTGGTTCTGCACTTCCTCATCATACTGAACAGAAATCTGCTTCATTACCTGATCCATAGCTCCTGTTTTGAATCCAATATGGATCATTCGGAGATAAAGACCGGAAAAAATCTCCGCTTCCTGAGCGGCTTCGGTAAACCCGACGCCTTCAGAAAGTTTTTGACGAATCAGATTGATCCTGGGCGTTACGACAGGGTGATCCACCAGACGGGACACCATATCAAGACTCTGATCAATATCCAGCCCGCTTGACAGGGCAAGATACATGCCGCTGGCAAATCGGGAACATGCTGTTTTTTCAGAAAGCTGTCTGGCAGCAGAAAAATGTCTGGAGAGTCCGGAGATTCTGGCCTGTCCTTTCTGTGTGCAGGCAAAATAAAAGAACAGCCCTGCGAAAATCAGAAGAAGCAGAATGAACAGAATACTGTAGTCACCCAGCGCTCTTCCGAGCTTCAGAACAGCTCCGGAGAAACCGGTGAGACCGGCTCCAAGCTGGCGGTATACCTGATCAAAAACAGGAAGGACTTTTATGATAAGTACCAGTATGATGGCTGCCATGATCCCAAGCATGACCAGGGGATAGGTAACAGCGCTGCGGATGCTTCTGGCCAGAATTTCTTCTCTGCGGTAATGTTGGGCAAGACTGTCCATAACATCATCCAGGCGGCCGGACTGCTCGCCGATTTCAGCCATACTGCACATATAAGAAGGGAAGCACTCCGCGGTTTCCAGAGCCATATAGAGACTTCCTGTTAGTTCTGTTTCATGAAGCAGATTTTCAAGTATTTTTTTTCCTTCGCCTTCCGGTGTGTCTTCGATCATGATGGAAAGTCCCTCAATGGAAGAAATTCCGGAACGGAGGATCAGGGCAAGCTGCCCGCAAAATGTAGTTAATTCTGAATTTGATAACTTTTTCATACTTCTCCTTTCTGATCATCGGGTATATTGAAGGATATAATTGGAACCGTCGCCAATATATTTCAGTATTTTTTTTGAGTTTCCGTTTCCGGAAGCAAAAGTAGGATCCATACGTGTCCACGCGTCTCCGGAAAATTCAATGATTTTGTCAATCCATCCGGTTTCTTCTGTATAGACGCTGATCCAGGCGTGATAGACTTCTCCGGAATAGCCGATCTCCAGTCGGGCAGGAATCCCCTGGGAACGCAGCATGGCAGCTGTAAGTGAAGCATAGTCAAAACAGATCCCTGTGCCGGTTTCCAGAGTAGAATCAATGTCCGGCAGATAGCCTTTCTGGATGGACGCTGCTTTTACTTCGTCATAGGCAACATTATCTATTACATAATGATAGATATCTGCCACAGCATCCAGGTCGTTCTTCGATTTGCCGGCTACCTGAGCCGCAGTTTTTACCGCATTCATATCTTCTGTAAAATATACATACTGGTTGGGGTACAGAAAAGGCAGCAGCTGATCCGACAGAGCAACCTGGACTGTTTCCTTAAAAAGAGGGATATATTTGGTATCTACAATATTTTCGTAGCCTTCTATCTGATAATCGCCGTCTCCGCTGGTAAGCGGCAGAGTGGTATAGGATTCCGAGGGCTGGATAAAATATTTATAATTGATCTGGTCCGGTCCGGTGATCTGGATATTCGCTTTGGCTGCAGTGCCGGTATACCTTGCCATGATATATCCCTGATCCATATGAGAGACATCTATGGTAAGCGGTTCTGCGCCCAGGGTGGAACTTCCGGATGCCTGTGGAACAAGAACCTGCGGCGTGCCGAACTGCGTTTCTTTGTCCTTTTTTTGGGCACTGGCAGTCTGGAAAGAAAAGACGGCGGAACACAGAAACAGAAAAATCCCCCACAGACAGAAAAATAAATATCTGCGCTTCATGGTAACGCTCCTTGTGATTAATAAAAATATATAATAAGTATAACACTGTCAAAAAAACGGTACAAGAAATTTTGTGAGAAAAGACGGAAGAATCATAAAAAGGATTGTAAAATTTATATTTATAGTATAAAATCAAGATAATATAAGCATTTGAGACATAAAACTTTTTCGGATATGGGAAAAGGAGAAGAGAAATGGGAGAAAGAGCAGACCATACATCATCTACCCTTAGAATATGCATAGATGAGGTTCACAATGATAGAGGAGAGATCAGCGGACGGATCAGCGGCATAGCGGTAAAAGATGAAAAAATGTTTTCAGACAGTTCACAGCTGATGCTTCTGATTGACCGGATACTGGATGAGATCGGCAGACCGCAGCCAACCCGGAAATCCAGAAGTTTCAGAGAAAACCCGGAGAAAGAAATTACTTCCTATTGCGGAACGCCGGAGATTTATCACAGCGTTGAAGAAATCAGGCAAAAGGAAGGCAGGATCCTGACCAGAGACGTTTTTTTTGTATCGCGTTTACGAAGCTCCTGGCAGGGGGTTATGAAAGATATGCAGGGACAGATTACCGGAAAATTTGACAGTGATCTTGAGTTTATAGATCTTTTGTATGACCGCGGTGTGACCAGATAAGTTTATAATACGATAAGAGCCGGAAAGGAGGATGGGAATGCCGCATACAAAGAGTACGTCCAGAGGAGATACCTTTATTGTTAATATCAAGAATAATCAGAACCATACATGGCAGGGAACCGTCAGATGGGTGGAAACTCAAAAGGAGATTCCTTTCCGCAGTGCTCTGGAACTGATTAAACTGATAGATTCCGCAATGGATACATCGGAAGAAACTGAGAGAGATTTTTTTTAATGATAAAAAAGGGCATTGAGGCAGTAAGCAGGAAGAACGCCATCAATGCTTTTTTTATCAAAACTGTAAGTTTTCTGGCAGAAAGTATGAGATGAAACAGATTTATGGAAATAAAAACAGTAAAGTAAAAAAAACTCTTGAGAAATTTTTGAAAAAGAGATAGAATATATGTGGTTGTATAAAAAGACTTTCAAAGTCATACCACCGCCTGAGATTTTAGGGGGGGGGGTAAATGGAAAAGAAGAATAGAGGACAAGGCAAAGAAAATCGTACTGAATTAACTGTCAGGATGTTTGGCAAATTTCAGATTGAAAACGAGCAAGGGATACTGAACAAAGACAATATGCGGTCAGATATGCTGACCCGTCTTCTGGCTTACATGGTAAGCCACAGAGAAAAGGATATGACTGCCCAGGAGATGATTGATGTACTCTGGCCGGATGACCAAAGCGATAATCCGGCAGGAGCGCTGAAGAATCTTATGTATCGTCTCAGGAAACTTATGGGTCATGCCTGGGGAGAGGGCGGGAAGTATATTATTACAGGCCGAGGTGCATATCAGTTAAATCCGGAGTTTGTTTTTCATGTTGATATAGAGGAATTTGAGGAGTGCTGTCGGCAGGTTTTTAATTCCGAAGATCCGGCGGTACAGCAGGAAAACGGCAAAAGAGCTGTTGATCTGTATCAGGGTATGTTTCTGTCAGAGCTGTCATCAGAATATTGGGTTGTTTCCATAGCTACTTATTATCACTCCATCTATCTAACTATGGTTAAAAGACTGGCAGCTCTGTTAGAAAAAGAAAAACTGTTTACAGATGTAGAAGAAATTTGTGGAAAGGCAATTCAGATTGAACCATTGGATGAAGAGATCCATTGTTTTCTGCTGAGAGCCATGATCGCCGATAATAAACAGAAACTGGCGGTCGATCACTATAAAGAAACAGTGAAACTGCTTTATGATTCTCTTGGAGTGAAGCCTTCCGATGAGATGGAGGCTATATATGAAGAACTTCAAAAAATACAGCACGATCATGAAAGCAACATTGACATTATTCAGGAAGAATTAAGGGAAGAAAAAGCTTCCGGTGCTTTTTTCTGTGAATATGGTGTATTTCGTAAGATATATATACTGGAATCCAGAAGCAGCCGCCGTCTGGGGATTTCTGTCCATTTGGCATTGGTAAGTTTGTATCTTGACCTTCAGGTTCAAAAGGAAAAGCAAGATTATGCCAGTTTGATAGGCGAGGGAATGAGTGTTCTGGAGGATACTTTATTGAAGGGACTGAGATCCAGCGATATTGTCTGCAGATACAGTGTCAATCAGTTTCTTGTTATGCTTCCGGCATGTCAGTATGAGGATGCCAAAATGGTAGTGAATCGTTTGAAAGATTCTTTCTACAGATCGGGGAAAACCAGTAAGCTGCTTTTGCAGTACAGTATTGATGAGCTTGATGTGGACTGAATTTTTGGAAAGCAGAACTAAATATATACAGGCAAATACATGGCCGGATGGTTTCCGTCAGGAAGATCATCCGGTTTTTTCTTATCAGGAAAGAGGTACATTCTGTACCGATTTTACCGGGAAATAAAAAACGCTCCGCAAGGATGCGGTAAATATACAAAAATCAGGAGGTTTGATTATGAAAAACGGAATTGATCTTCATCTGCATCTGGATGGTTCTCTGACACCTGCCTATGTGATCAGACAGGCAAAAAAACAGGGGATTGAGCTGCCGGTCTGGGAAGAAAGTGAACTGGTGAAATACATGACGGCCCCGATTGACTGTCAGGACCTGAATGAGTATCTGGAAAAATTTGATCTGCCCTGCTCAGTAATGCAGACAGAGGACGGACTGACAGATGCTGCACAGGATGTATGCAGACAGATGAAAGAACAGGGACTTAAATATGTGGAAATCCGTTTTGCTCCCCAGCTTCATACAAAAAAAGGCCTGACTCAGGAACAGATAGTGAAAGCAGTCCTGAAGGGACTGATCTGTGATGATGACTTTGAGGCAAAAGTTATTTTGTGCTGTATGAGAAGAGAAAATAATGAGCAGGAAAACCTGGAAACCATCCATATGGCGGCGAAGTATCTTGGAAAAGGTGTTGTGGCAGCAGATCTGGCAGGGGCGGAAGCACTTTTTCCTACATCTTCTTTTGAAAAGGTATTTCAGGAGGCAAAAAAGGAAGGCGTTCCCTTTACGATCCACGCAGGAGAGGCAGACGGACCGGAAAGTATATGGACAGCCTTAAAATTCGGAGCACGACGTATCGGTCATGGTGTGCGCTGCCTGGAAGATGAAGAATTAGTGACATATCTCAGAGAAAAGCAGATTCCTCTTGAAATCTGCCCTACCAGTAATTTTCAGACAAAGGCTGTAAAAGGAGAATATCCATTAAAGAAAATGCTGGAAAAAGGTCTGTGTGTTACTTTGAATACGGATAATACAACAGTTTCCGGTACTACTTTGGAAAAAGAATACGATATTGCCAGAAATCAGCTGGGGCTTACAGGGGAAGAAATCAGGACCTTAAAAGAAAACGCGGAAAAATCCAGGTTCTGATTTCTGGTTCAGAGTGTATTTTTATATCTTTTAAGAAAACAAAAATATGCATAAAAAATAAAGAATAAAATAGTTGATTATTAACAAAAACATATTTAATAATAAAAAAAGGACACAAGTCCTTTTTTTATTGCACAAAAAAGAGGTATAATAATTTCAACGCGAAGACATTTTGCACAAACGGGAATAGGCAAAGGAGGTACATGAGTGGAATATGTAATCGAAATGAACCATATTACAAAACAATTTGGGGATTTTAAAGCAAACGATGACATTACTCTCCAGGTAAAAAAAGGAGAAGTCCACGCTCTTCTTGGGGAAAACGGAGCTGGGAAGTCTACCCTGATGAGTGTTCTTTTTGGTCTTTATCAGCCGGAGGAAGGCGAAATAAAGATCAATGGAAAAACTGTAAAGATCAACAATCCAAACGACGCCAATGATCTGGGCATTGGAATGGTTCATCAGCACTTTAAGCTGGTGCATAATTTTACAGTTCTGGAAAGTATTGTACTTGGCAGGGAAACCGTAAACATGGGCGTTCTGAAGATGGAAGACGCCAGAAAAAAAGTAATGGAACTCAGTGAGAAGTACAAATTTAAAATCGATCCGGACGCCTACATTTCCGATATTACCGTGGGAATGCAGCAAAGAGTCGAAATTCTGAAAATGCTGTATTGTGACAATGATATCCTGATTTTTGACGAGCCTACGGCAGTGCTGACTCCTCAGGAGATACATGAGCTCATGAAAGTGATGAAACAGCTTGTGGCAGAAGGGAAATCCATTATTTTTATTACACACAAGCTGAATGAGATCAAGGAAGTAGCAGACCGCTGCAGCGTTTTGCGTAAAGGCAGATACATCGGTACCATCAATGTAGCAGATACTACCAAAGAACAGATGTCTGAAATGATGGTAGGAAGAAAAGTAAATCTGAATGTTGAAAAAACAGAAAGGCAGCCTGGCGATGCAGTTCTGGAAGTGAAAAATCTCACTATCAAAAGCAAAGCTTCAGGAAAAGAAGCTGTGAAAAATGTTTCTTTTAAGGTACGTAAAGGCGAAATCCTCTGTGTGGCAGGAATTGACGGAAATGGACAATCAGAACTGGTATATGGAATTACAGGTCTGATGCCATTGGACAGCGGACAGGTTATCCTGAACGGCAAAGATATTACTAAGGAAAGCATCCGGCAGAAGTGTATTGATGGTATGGCCCATATCCCGGAAGACCGTCATAAAGACGGACTGGTTCTTGACTATACGCTTCAGGAGAATCTTGTACTCCAGACTTACTATACAGATCGTTTTCAGAAGCACGGTTTCCTGAAGTTTGATGCCATCCGTGAATATGCAAAAGAACTGATCAAAAAATTTGACATCCGTTCCAGCCACGGGGAAACCAGCAGTGCCAGAGGCATGTCCGGAGGAAATCAGCAGAAGGCCATCATTGCCCGAGAGCTTGACAGAAATCCGGAAATCGTAATTGCGGTTCAGCCGGTACGAGGACTTGACGTAGGGGCGATTGAA
This sequence comes from uncultured Blautia sp., assembly GCA_900553515.1. Classification (GTDB taxonomy): domain Bacteria; phylum Bacillota; class Clostridia; order Lachnospirales; family Lachnospiraceae; genus Blautia_A. The sequence goes on from USDN01000001.1 coordinate 13,657, forward strand.
TATATTCATAAGCAGCTGGTGGCACAGAGAGATGCCGGAAAAGCAGTCCTTCTGGTATCATTGGAACTGGACGAGGTAATGAATTTAAGTGACCGGATCGTGGTCATGTACGAAGGTGAGATCGTTGCGGATCTGAATCCAAAGGAGATCACTACAGAGGAACTTGGTCTTTACATGGCAGGAGCAAAAAGGAGTGTGAAGAATGAACAGTAAACGTAAATCTATATTTAAAGGGGAAGGATTTGTAAATTTCAGTTCTTCTATCCTGGCGATCATCTGTGGTCTGCTGTTTGGATTCATCATTCTTCTTGTGAGTAATCCTGGCCAGGCTGTAAATGGATTTCTGATGATCTTAAAAGGCGGTTTCACAGACGGTATGAAAGGTGTTGGAGATGTTCTCTATTATGCAACTCCGATCATCATGACCGGTCTTTCCGTTGGCTTTGCTTTCAAAACAGGACTTTTCAACATTGGAGCTTCCGGACAGTTTACAGCAGGAGCTTTTGCAGCGGTATATGTGGGAATCAAATGGACTTTCCTTCCGGCTTCCATTCACTGGCTGGTAGCACTTCTGGCAGCGATTCTGGTAGGAGCTCTGGTAGGAAGTATTCCGGGAATTCTGAAAGCTTTCTTTAATGTAAATGAAGTTATTTCAGCCATCATGATGAACTATATCGGTATGTATATCGTAAATCTTCTGGTTCGTAATTACATTTACGATCCTCTGAAAAACCAGTCGGTGGCAGTGGCGCAAAGTGCAATCCTTCCAAAAGCAGGACTGGATAAGATTTTTGCAGGCGCAAGTTTGAATATTGGAATTTTTATCGCAGTACTCTGTGTGATCCTGATCTATGTGATCCTGAATAAGACGACCTTCGGATATGAGTTAAAGGCCTGCGGTCTGAACCCTCACGCGAGTAAATATGCCGGAATCAATGAAAAGAGAAATATCGTTCTTTCCATGGTGATCTCCGGTGCACTTGCAGGCCTTGGCGGTGCGCTCTTATATCTGGCAGGATCCGGAAAATATCTCCAGGTACTTGATATCATTGCTCCGGAAGGATTTTCAGGAATTTCAGTAGCCCTCCTCGGACTTTCAAATCCGATCGGTATCCTGTTCTCAGGACTTTTTATCGGACATATTACCGTAGGCGGCTACAATATGCAGCTTTTTGATTTTGTATCAGAAGCGATCGATATTATTATTGCAGCGATCGTTTACTGCGGCGCTCTGTCTCTCCTGTTTAAGACAATGATCCACAAGATTCAGATGAAACGGGCAAAAAAGGCGGAAACACGGTCAGCAGGAACAGATAAAGGAAAGGAGGCATAGGCATGAGCATATTATATTTTATCATTCAGCAGACAATGTACTTTGCAATCCCTCTTCTGATCGTGGCTATCGGCGCCATGTATTCTGAACGAAGCGGTGTGATCAACATTGCTCTGGAAGGTATCATGGTCATGGGAGCCTTTGTAGGAATTTTCTTTATCAATATCTTTCAGGAAAGCATCAGCGGACAGCTTCTGTTGATTCTGGCAGTTCTGATTGCAGGTGCAGTAGGCGGGATATTTTCCCTGCTTCATGCATTTGCTTCTGTAAATATGAAAGCAGATCAGACCATCAGTGGTACAGCACTGAACATGTTTGCTCCGGCATTTGCCATTTATGTGGCACGTATGATCCAGGGATCTCAGCAGATTCCGTTTACAGACACCTTTTATATTGCAAAGGTACCGGTTCTTGGAAGCATTCCGGTGATCGGACCAATGTTCTTCCAGAATTGTTATATCACTACGTTTATTGGTATTGGTATTTTCCTTGTGGCAGCTTTTGCCATTAAAAAGACAAGGTTCGGCCTTCGTCTCCGTGCCTGCGGTGAACATCCGGGCGCAGCAGACTCTGTTGGTGTCAATGTTGCAGGAATCCGCTACGCAGGCGTTATTATTTCCGGTGTACTTGCCGGGATCGGCGGTCTGGTGTTTGTAGTACCGACCTCTACAAACTTTAATGCAACTGTAGCCGGATATGGATTCCTTGCGATTGCCGTATTGATCTTTGGACAGTGGAGAAGCGGAAAGATCCTTATGGCAGCATTTTTCTTCGGAATCATGAAGACGCTGGCAAGTGCATACTCTGCCATTCCGGTTCTGAAATCTCTGCCGATCCCAAATGAGATCTACAAGACGATTCCTTATATTGCAACCCTGATCGTCCTGATTTTTTCTTCCAAGAATTCTCAGGCTCCGAGAGCAGAGGGAATTCCTTATGACAAGGGAAGCAGATAAATATTTGTTTTTACTGGAAACTTATTAATTTACATATAAAAATCCAAAGGAGGACAAAAACATGATGAAAAAATTATTAAGTTTATTACTGGCAGGCGTGATGGTTCTGGGCGGAGCAGCAACAGTTCATGCAGACGAAGGATATGAGCTTGCACTGATCACAGACGTAGGAACCATCGACGACAAATCCTTTAACCAGGGATCCTGGGAAGGTCTGGAGGCCTATGCAAAGGATAACAATCTTACCTGCAAATACTACAAACCGGCAGAAAAATCAGACGCTGCATGTCTGACTTCTATCGATCTGGCTGTAAAAGGCGGAGCAAAGGTTATCGTAACTCCTGGATTCCTGTTTGAGTATCCGGTTCTGGAAGCACAGGACAAATATCCGGACGTAAAATTCATCATCATTGACGCAGCGCCTACAGATCCGAATGAAGGACAGAGAATTGAGAAAAATGTAGAATCCATCTTCTATGCAGAGGAACAGGCAGGTTATCTTGCCGGTTACGCAGCAGTAGCAGAAGGCTATACAAAGCTTGGATTTATGGGCGGTATTGCAGTTCCGGCAGTAATCCGTTACGGATATGGATTTATCCAGGGTGCTGATGCAGCTGCAAAAGAGCTTGGCGTAGAAGAAGTATCCATGAAATATACTTATGTAGGTAACTTTGATGCAACTCCGGAAAACAATGCAAAAGCAGCAGCATGGTACAACGAAGGCACAGAAGTAATCTTTGCATGCGGCGGTGCAGTTGGAAACTCTGTTATGAAAGCGGCAGAAACCTCCGGCGGCAAAGTAATCGGTGTAGATGTTGACCAGTCTTCAGAGTCTGAGACAGTTATCACATCTGCCATGAAGAACCTTGGCGATTCCGTATATAATACTGTAAAATCCTATTATGATGGAACATTTGAAGGCGGAAAAACTGTAACTCTTACAGCGGCAGACAACGGTATTTTACTGCCGATGGAAACATCCAAATTCGAAAAATTTGACCAGGCTACCTATGACAAACTTTTCCAGGGTCTGGTTGACGGAAGTATTAAGGTGGAAAACGACACAGTTGCAGCAAGCGCAACTGAAGTTCCAGCAGATAATGTAAAAGTAGAACTGATCCAGTAATGGAATCCGGAAGAACGGAGAAATTATCCGTTTGAAAATCAAAAAGGCTGTCGCACAAACAGGTGGGGCAGCCTGTTTTCCTAAATGAGGTGGAAGATCATGAGAGACTATTTATATAATGCCATATCTGTTCTTGGAGAGATAGAAAAAGAAAAATATGAAGAATTAAAGGCGTATTTTGCCGGCGCGCCTATGTGGCTCATAGATTCATTCCAGATCATTAAAATGGAAAAGGACTATACTTTTATCAGAGAAAACGAACCAGTCAAATATATTTATCTGATCATTGAGGGGATCGTACGGGCAGCGGATTACAGAATCTATGGGATTGTGTATGACTTTATGAGAGTAAATACACTGGAAGCAATGGGCGGCATGGAACTTGTGTTGGATCTTCCTGCATACACAGCTACTATAGAAACAGTGACTCCATGTATTGCCATCAAGATCCCGAAGCACAGCTACGAAAAATGGTTAAATACAGACATCAATGCATTGAAACGGGAAGCAAAAACCGTAGGCCGTTATTTATTGGAAACAGACAGAAAAAGCAGAGCATATTTATTTTTGCAGGGTGCAGACAGGCTGGCTCTTTACCTGGTGGACACCTATAAGAAAAATGAAAAAAACGGAGTGTTTTTTGTGAATTCCTCCAGAGCGGAGCTTTCAGAGATGACAGGACTTTGTGTCCGTACAGTCAACCGCGCGGTAAAAAAGTTTCACGAGAACGGGTGGATTACAAAAGAGGGAAATAAATTCAGTATCAATAAAGAGCAGTATATAAAGATGAATGAAATGGTATCAGCATTAATAGAGAGGTGATGATATGGGAAATAGAATTTACGAAAAACTGATCACATGCACCAATGCAGTCAGGAACAAGATTGCATTTAAACCGGAGGTGGCGCTGATCCTTGGTTCCGGACTGGGGGATTATGCCAGAGAAATGGATATTGTGGAAACCCTGGAATATTCTGATATTGAAGGGTTTCCGGTATCAACTGTGACAGGACATCAGGGAAGGTTCCTGTTCGGGTATGTACAGGGAGTCCCGATAGTAGCCATGCAGGGACGTGTCCATTATTATGAAGGTTATGAGATGTCGGATGTGGTACTTCCTGTCAGACTGATGGGACTGCTGGGAGCAAAGACCATTATCCTGACAAACGCAGCCGGCGGCATTAATTATAATTTTCGCCCGGGAGATCTGATGATGATTACAGATCATATTACAACAGCTGTACCAAGTCCTCTGATCGGACCAAATCTCGAGGAACTGGGACCGAGATTTCCGGATATGAGTGAAGTGTATAAAAAAGAACTTCGGGAAATCATCAAAGAGGCTGCCAGAAATGTAAAGGTAAGTATTCAGCAGGGTGTATATATGCAGTTTACGGGTCCAAATTATGAAACACCGGCAGAAATCCGGATGTGCAGGACCATGGGCGGAGATGCTGCAGGTATGAGCACTGCCTGTGAGGCGATGGCTGCAAATCATATGGGAATGAATGTATGTGGAATATCCTGTATCACCAATATGGCAGCAGGGATGTCTGCCCGGCCTCTGGATCATAAAGAGGTACAGGAGACGGCAGACCGTGTGGCGGCAGATTTTAAGAAACTGGTGACAGAGACCATACGTCTGATCGGAGAAAAAAAGAATGGATGAAAAAGTTCTGGACAATGGAAAATTAAATGAAAAGAAACTGCTTGAACTGGCACATGAGGCCAGAAAACGGGCTTACACCCCCTATTCTCATTTTCAGGTAGGAGCGGCTCTTGTGACGAAGCAGGGAAAAGTATATCCGGGATGCAACATAGAAAATGCTTCCTATACTCCCAGCAACTGTGCAGAGAGAACGGCATTTTTTAAGGCTGTATCGGAAGGTGAAAGAGAGTTTGCAGCCATAGCGGTTGTAGGCGGACCGGAAGGAACAGAGGGAAAAGAAACCTGTTCTCCCTGTGGAGTATGCCGTCAGGTGATGCGTGAATTTTGTATTCCAGAGGAATTCCGGATCCTTCTGGAGGATGGAAACGGCGGAATTTTGAACTACAGTCTGGCAGAACTGCTGCCGCTGGGATTTGGGCCGGAAAATCTGGCCCGCTAAAAGGAGGAAGATAAAATGCAGAATTATTCAGGCGAAGTGGGATTACAGTATCATTTACAGATTCGGAAAGGTGATGTGGGACGTTATGTGATCCTTCCGGGAGACCCGAAGCGCTGTGAAAAGATCGCCGGATTTTTTGATGATGCAGAGCTGGTGGCAGACAGCCGGGAGTATGTGACCTACACAGGCTATCTGGATGGAGAAAAAGTCAGTGTAACTTCAACTGGAATCGGAGGCCCTTCTGCTTCGATCGCCATGGAAGAGCTGGTACTTTGCGGAGCAGATACGTTTATCCGTGTGGGAACCTGCGGCGGTATTGAGATGGATGTAAAAGGTGGAGATATTGTTGTTGCAACAGGAGCCATCCGTATGGAGGGAACCAGCAGAGAATATGCGCCTATCGAATTTCCTGCAGTTGCAGACCTGGATGTGACAAACGCTCTGGTGTCAGCAGCAAAGGAGCTGGGTTATACTTATCATGCAGGTATTGTTCAGTGTAAAGATGCCTTTTACGGGCAGCACGAACCGGAAAGAATGCCAGTCAGCTACGAATTACTGAATAAGTGGGAAGCATGGAAGCGTCTTGGCTGCAAAGCATCCGAAATGGAGTCCGCTGCATTGTTTGTTGCAGCAAGTCATCTGAGAGTACGCTGCGGATCCGATTTTCTGGTGGTGGGAAATCAGGAGAGAAATGCAGCAGGTCTGGACAATCCTATTGTTCATGATACAGAGTCTGCCATTAAGGTTGCAGTGGAAGCTATCCGCAAACTGATTCGGGCAGACAGAGAAAAATAAGTCATCAGGTATTCAGTTATATACATTATAATAGGAAGGAATGCATTTCATTGAGGAAATTTAAACGTATTTTTACCATCGTTGTAGATTCCATGGGAATCGGCGCCATGCCGGATGCTGCAGAATATGGAGATGCAGGAACCGATACACTGGGACATATTGCGGAAAGAACAGAAAACTTCCAGATTCCCAATTTTCAAAAACTGGGGATTGCTAATCTTCACCCGCTGAAAGGTGTTCCGGCGAAAGAAAAGCCTCTTGGCTATTATATGGAAATGTCTGAGGCAAGTGTGGGAAAAGATACCATGACCGGACACTGGGAGATGATGGGACTTCATATCACTACACCTTTCAAAACCTTTACGGATACGGGATTTCCCAAAGAACTTCTGGATGAACTGTCTGCAAGGACCGGTCGAGTTATCATTGGAAACAAAAGTGCCAGCGGGACGGAAATCCTGGATGAGATGGCAGAAGAAGAAATTGCCACAGGTCACATGATCGTGTATACTTCTGCGGATTCTGTTCTGCAGATATGCGGAAATGAGGAAACTTTTGGTCTCCAGGAGCTTTACCGCTGCTGTGAAATTGCCAGAGAGCTGACCATGAAGGATGAGTGGAAGGTTGGAAGAGTCATTGCCAGACCTTATGTGGGTAAAAAGAAAGGTGAATTCAAGCGTACCGCCAACCGTCATGATTATGCGCTGAAGCCTTATGGAAAGACGGCACTGGATGCCTTAAAGGAGTCAGGATATGATGTGATCTCTGTTGGAAAGATTTTTGATATTTTTGATGGAGAAGGTCTGACAGAATCCAACAAATCCAAAAGCTCTGTTCATGGAATGGAACAGACCATTGAAATCGCAGGAAGAGATTTTGAAGGTTTGTGCTTCACGAATCTGGTGGATTTTGATGCGCTGTGGGGACATCGCCGCAACGTAGAAGGATATGCACAGGAACTGGAAAAATTTGACAGCAAACTGGGCGAACTTCTGCAGGTGCTCCGTGAGGATGATCTTCTGATTATTACTGCAGATCATGGAAATGATCCGACACATACAGGGACAGATCACACCAGAGAACGTGTGCCATTTGTGGCTTATTCTCCTTCCATGAAAGGAAATGGAAAACTGGAGGACACGGATACCTTTGCAGTGATCGGGGCAACTATTGCAGATAATTTCGGTGTGAAAATGCCGGAAGGAACCATTGGACATTCGATTTTGGATAAGCTGAAATAGATTATCAGAAAGGACAATTATGGATAAAAAAGAAATTTTAAACAAAGTAGACCATACCTTATTGACACAGACCGCAACATGGGAGGAAATACGCCAGATTCTGGATGACGCCATGAAATATGGAACTGCATCTGCCTGCATCCCGGCTTCCTATGTAAAGCAAAGCGCTGATTATGTAGAGGGAAAACTTCCCATCTGTACAGTAATCGGTTTTCCAAACGGATACAGCACTACAGCCACAAAGGTTTTTGAGACAAAGGATGCTATTTCCAACGGCGCCTCTGAAATTGATATGGTGATCAATATTGGTCTTTTGAAGGATAAAAAATACCAGGAGCTGGAAAATGAAATCCGCAGCATCCACGAAGCTTGTGACGGAAAGATCCTTAAAGTAATCATTGAAACCTGTTTGCTTACAGATGAAGAAAAGATAAAAATGTGCGAGATCGTTACAAATGCCGGAGCAGAGTTCATCAAAACCTCTACAGGATTCTCAAAATCCGGAGCAACCTTTGCAGATGTGGAGCTGATGCGGAAACATGTGGGACCGGAAGTAAAGGTAAAAGCTGCCGGCGGTATTTCCTCTCTGGAGGATGCGGAAGAGTTCATCCGTCTGGGAGCTGACCGTCTGGGAACCAGCCGGATTGTTAAAATTATAAAAAATACCGATGATGGTACAGGGTATTAAATGATAGATGAAGACCGGATTTCATTTTTGAAATCCGGTCTTCATTGTTTAAGGATGGATTTTTGACATATTCATGACAAAATGCTGTGCAGAAGCCGGTTTTGTGAACTGCCGGGAAGATGGATCACATATTTTTTTACATTATTCAGAAAAAATTTATAAAACATACATGTTTGTGACCAGCGTGTGACTAATGTCCTTTATACTAAGTCTATAAATTCAAGAACAGATTGTCCGGTGAGACAATATCAACGATAAAAAATGTGAATGGAGGAGAGAAGGCCATGAAAAGTAATAGAAAGAAGAGAATAATAGCAGCTGTACTTTGCATGGTAATGGTGTTGAGCAGCAGTATCTCGGCTTTGGCAGGAGAAGAGATTTTTGTAGATATACCGGAAGCTTCTGAGGAGTTCAGCTCAGAGCCTGTGGTGGTCACAGAAACAGAACCTGGAGGAGAGCCTTCCGTTGGGACAGAAGCTTTGCCGGAAATTTCGTTTTCGGATGGAGATATAACAGCTGATCCGGGAACAGAGATTCCTGAGGAGCCGGCACCGGAAACCCCGGCAGAACCTGTTCCGGAAGAAACTGTTACAGAGGAACCTGTACCGGATGCTCCTTCAGAGGATACTCCTGAGGAAGAAACAGTTTTTGCAGATTTCGGGGACGGAACGTCAGACATTGATATTGATGCTGGCACACAGGTGCTTTCAGAAGAAACAGAACTGAAACAGGAATTTGTGGATGAGGCTGGCAATGTGGTACAGAGAGTTGCCGCAAAGCTTCCGGCAGGAGCTTTTGCAGCAGAAACCTCCTCCATTACCATGGAAGTTTCTTATCTGGATGCAGATTCTGAAAGCTATCTGAAATCCATGATGTCAGAAAAGATTCCGGAAGGCATGCAGACCGGCTCTTATGTTTTCTTTGATATACAGTTCAAAGTGAACGGAGAAAAAGCAGAAGCCCTGAAGCCTGTTGAGATCACGATCGAGGGCAGCGGCCTGACGGTTACAGATACTAAGAAAGCAAACGTATTTTACTTTGACCCGGCAGATCCTTCTGTGGAAGGGGACAAAGATGAACTGAAAGAAATTCCTCAGAGGGCAGAAGTTCTGGAAAGCCTTCAGGCATCAGGACAGAGCACAGAGAATATTGAAGACTATGACCTTTCTGAAATTACATTCAGAGAGGACGGCACTACAGATAAGATTATCTTTGAAGGAAGAAAATCTACCATCTACGGATGCTATACAGAAGAAGTGAAACCGGAAGAGGAGATTCCGGCAGAACCGGCACCGGAAGAGAACACTCCGGCACCGGAAGAACCGGGAACAGAGGAACCTGCTCCGGAAACAGTATCAGAGATTGAGATTATTTCTGATGAGGTAAATCTTCGTACAGAACCGAATGCAGAAGCAGACAATGTGGCAGCTGTTGCCTATACAGGAGAGCGCTTCCCGCTTCTGGAAAACATACAGATGGAAGAAACGCTGTGGTACAAGATCCAGTACACATATCCTGAGACCGGCGAAACGGCAGAGCTTTATGTGAGAAGTGATTTTGCAAGGATCGTAGATGAAGCTCCTGAGGTTTCAGACGATGTAGATCTGACAGAAGAACCGGGAATGGTTAATGAGCTTACTTATGAAGATGACAAGATCACCGTATCTGTAAGCGCCGCAGAAGAAGGAATCATTCCTGACGGGGCATCCTTAAGCGTGAAACCGATCACTGCTGAGAATGCAGAAACTCAGGAACAGTATGAAGAGGTTGCACAGCATGTAGAACAGAAGGTTGCAGAAGAGGAAAAAGAAGTTGCCGGATTCCTGGCGTATGATATTTCTTTCCTTGATGCTGAAGGAAACAAGGTGGAGCCAAACGGCGAAGTTAAGGTTTCCATGAACTACAAAGAGGCGATGATTCCGGAGACAGTTACAGAAGAAAAAGCAGAAACCGCAGAGGTGTCTGTACTTCATCTGGAAGAGGATGAGACCGGTGCAGTACAGAATGTAGTGGACATGACGGCAGAGGAAAGCGCGGCTGCAGCTGTACAGACAACAGAAAACGCAGAGATCCAGAGCGCAGAGTTTAATACTACCAGTTTTTCTGTTTACACAGTTGTGTGGAAGGATAATCGTGGTAGCAGTAAAACTTTAACCATGCATTTTGTAAAAGAAGACGGTAGTTGGTGGGACAAGGACGATATATCCCAGGAACTGGGGGTTGAGGAAACTAAAATAAATATTACTGGAACTGGTAACTTTAATAATATATCAACCTCTCTTGAAGAAATTGGTGCGAAATATAACACTTCCTTTGACTCAGATGAGTCAACAGGATATAAATTCAAAGCCGCACATATAAACTCTAAAAAAGGAACTGTTGTAACTAATATAAGCTATAATAATGATTCTGGCGGATGGATGTATTATGCTGGCTCGAAATGGAATAAGTGGACGGGTGGAAGTGGTCAAACTAGTTCTGAAAAAGCAGTATATCTCGTATACGAAGAAGTTTCCAGGGGAAACGTTCAAGAAATTTCGACAATTGATGCTCCGGGAGAAAAAATTGATATTGATCTTTTTAACTATAATGCAGAGATCAATAATACAAATGCAGCGAATCAAGGATTTAAGTTTCATAGCAATGTAAGAGGTGTAGATGGTTCATTTAGCGCAGGAAAAGATTTAACGTATACACATGCTTATAATCAGAGAATTCATCAGGATTATTTAAAGAGGAACCTGGAAGATGGATTTCCAAGACTGACGAATGGAACTTCATTAAAATATTTATTTGAACAATCGAGGCAAAACGGTGTAACTGCATATCCAAATCTGACAGGACTGTTGTCCAAGGACGCGGAGGGTTATTACAATTATGATAGCAGTGAGAATCATGCACAGCTTACTGACAATGATTCAAAACTTACCGTTTACAATGCGAAACTTTCACCATTGTGGGATAGTTTTCCATATGGAAACTTTTTACCATTTAATAAACTCCCCTTTGATGCAAACAATGGAAGTGAGAATTCTGTCACAGGTGGAAGATCTATGACAGATGTGTGGTTTGGCATGAATATTTCGTTCTCATTTATGCAGCCTAAAGATGGATACTTGAAGGGACTGCCCATGCGTTTTGACTTCAGAGGAGATGATGATGTCTGGGTATTTATTGATGGAGTAAAGGTTCTGGATATTGGTGGTATCCATGATAAAAAAGAAGGAAGTATTAATTTCCGGACAGGAAAGGTTTCCGTTGAGGGGATTCAAGAAGAAAGCCTGGCAAGTTTATATGAGAAGGCCTATAAGGAGCAGAATCCAAATGCTGGAGAAAATGAGATCTCAAAGTATCTGAACTCTATTTTTAAGGAGGTAAACGGAGAATACACAACATTCAAAAACTTTAGCGCTCATGATTTCAGATTTTTCTATCTGGAACGTGGAGGTGGAGCAGCTAACTGTAAACTCAGATTCAATATTCCTGCAATGGATAAAGACAGTATTAACGTCAGCAAGGAAATTGAAAATTATGATGATGGTGCTTACAGTGATGTTGAATTTTCCTATGAATTATATGTAGAGGGAAAAGAAACTCCAGAAAAAGATGCCCCGTATACATTGATTCATGCAGATGGAAGTACAGAGACTCTGCGGACAGATAAAGAGTCAGGGAAATTTGTATTAAAACACGGGGAACATGCAAGATTTGAACAGTATGCTCAGGGAACAAGCTACTATGTAAAGGAAGTGGGAATCAGCAGTCAGACATATGATCATGTAACAATCCAGGCTTCCGGAGTAGTTGATGAAAACAGACAACCAATTAAGGATGGCATGAATTCGGCACAAAGTCAGGTACTCGAAGTTGGAACGAATCCGACAGTTACTTTCCTTAACAGGTGTGCAGTTACCAATATGAAGCATTTAGTGATCAAAAAGATCCTGGCAAATGGAAGCAGCAATGATAAGTATCAGATGAAGGTTACTGTTGGTGGAAAGCCTTATACTGGAAAGTACAAAGTTGGTACAGATTACGATTCAGCAATGGTTTCAGAAGAACAGAGTGCTGATGAAAATGGAATTGTTACATTAGGCGCAGGTCAGGTAGCAGTCATTTTAGGAAATGCATACAGCACTTCTTCACAAGACGAAACGAAACGTGGCATTCCTTCAGGCACAAGCTTCAGGGTGGAAGAATTAAAACCAAATGGAGACTATATTGCACCTGAATATAAGGTGGATAAGGCAGAAAAACCTGAAGAAAATAATGGATTCAGCGAGGAAGGGGGATTTGCATCAGGAGTAATTGAATTAGAACATAATGCAGAGGTTACGGTAACAAATCAGCAGCCAGGTACTGTCCCAGATCCGGATCCGTTAGATGATGTTCCACATAACAAATATATTGATTATCTGGGAAGTGGAACAAATGAACAGACAAACTTAACAGGAGCTGAATATTATCGATTGTATCTGGATGTAAAAGGAATTCCTAATACTATTCCTGAACCCGCAGATATTGTACTGGTGCTGGATTATTCCAGCAGCATGGGACGAAAGTTTTCGGATGCTACAAGATGGGACTATGTTCAGAAATCTGCTAAAATAGCGGTAAATACATTACTTCCAGATAATCGAGAACAGAATAATAGAATTGGAATCGTATGGTTTGATAAAAACGCAAATGAGAAGAACGTCAATTTTACTAGCGACAAATCTCAACTGCTGGACAATATTAATAATATGGAGTATAACAGCGGTACAAACTATCAGGCTGCTTTCTGGAATGCGCAGGATATGTTGAAAGATTATGGAAGATCAGATAGTAAAAAATTTGTGATTTTTGTTACAGATGGAGAACCGTACCAATATTGTAATAACAGGTTGGAACAGAAACCTTTGAGTGAGGGGGTAGAAAAGGCTAAAAAGGCAGCGATAGAAGCAGCGAAGCTCTTTACGGATCTGAATGGATTCTATGCGGTATCGGTTGGAAACGATACGGGAGAAGCCTTTCTTAGAGATAAGATTGTGGCGAATGTAAAAGCGGCAGATAAAAATACTCTGATAGCATCGGACAGTGCAGCTCTTACAGAAGCTTTTAGCACTATTCTTGGTTCCATTACGAAACAGATCGGAAATGTAACTATAAGGGATTCTCTCAGTGAGTATGTGAATTTCGCAAGCGAAGCTGGAGAAGATTTAAGACAATATGATACTGACAAGGACGGTGTCATAAGTGGCAGTAACAACGATGATACTGCTTCTAAGATAGGTCTGAAGGTAAACATTTCAGAGTATGAAAATGCAGATGTTTATAATGCTCATACGAACATACGAAATGCAAAAGAATATCAGGGAAATTATACGTACAAGATTGATCTGAAGAACAAAACTATTGAGGTGAATTTTGGTAAGGACTATTTCCTTGAGAGAGACAAAGTGTATACCATTTCCTTTAATGTTATGCTGACAGATCAGGCTACTCAAGAGGAAGTAGACAAAAATAATACAAAGGGTGATCTTCATACAGATTATCCGGAAAATAATACAAGTTCTGATAAATTTGGGTTATATTCTAATACGAATGCAAGTCTTACTTTTGAAAGAGTAGTAAATGGCAAAGTCCTACCTGATACAAAAGATGACTACGAAAAACCGGTTGTCCAGCCTTATGAAAAAGCGGACTGGCAGATTGTAAAAGTTAATGTAAGTGATACATTAAATCTGCCGGGAGCACAGTTTACCTTATCAAAGGATAATAAGGTAGTTTATACAGGTATTTCTGATGCCCAGGGTATCGTAAGGTGGCAGGATAATTCCGGTAATCCGGTTGTAAGTGGAAAAATAGCAAAAGGCACCTATATTTTACAGGAGACAGTTGCTCCAAAAGGATATGCATTGTCACCAGATACCTGGAGTGTGGAAATCGGTGCAGAAGGTATGAAACCTGTTATCACAGAGTTAAAGACAAATAAGCCTGTGGATCTGATATTTAAGCAGGATTCTTCAATCTATGAATTAAAGATTAAGAATACCCCACTTTACGATCTTCCGTCTACCGGCGGAAATGGAATCTACGTATATATGATGGGCGGAGTTGCTCTTATGATGGCAGCGATGTTTATCTTATATAAAATGAAATGCAAGGGGGTGCGAAACAGTTAAGCTGCAAAAATGCCGTTTTTGTGGCCCCTACCACAAAAACGGTGAAGCAGTAAAATCATAATTATGCAGAAGATGCAGAAAAACTGGGTGAGCACCCTAAAAAAAGAAAAGGAGAAAAATCTATGAAGGCGAAAAAAATTTTAGCGGTTTTAATGACAGCAGCAGTTTTAACAGGAACAACAGCAGCAACAGCAGTAAGCACATACGCAGCAGTTGATCAGCTGAATCTGACAAGTACAATTACTGTTCAGGGTCTTGGAGAAGGCGTGAATACAGAATTGTGGTTGTATCAGGCAGTCAGCATTGATGAAAATAAAAACAGCTGGGTAGTAGCTGATTGGGCAAAAGATTTTTTTAATGATAAATATGAAATAACTGATGCAGAAGGATTAACAAAAGCAGCAGAAGCTCAGAACACAACTTATACAGCACAGTCTAATGGTCAAACATCTGTAAACTTTAATAATATGCCAATCGGTGTTTACGTAATTCGTGCTGCAGCAGAGAATACAACCTACAATCCTATGGTTGCTAATACATATGACAATACACAGACTTATATTGCTGTAAAAGACGCAACAGTTACAGCAAAATCAGCTACAGTAGATCTTACCAAAAAAGAAATAGAGGGAGATAACTTTGTAGGAAAAGGTGAGACTGTAACATTTGAGATTGAGACAACATTCCCATACTTTGATGAGAATGCTGAAGATAAATCATTTGAGATTTATGATGAACCTACAGGAATGGAGATTACCTCTGTAGAATCCGTAACAATTGGTGGAATTCCTGTTGAAGGTAAGAGTTTTACCGAAAATGAGGGGATATATACAATCGATTTGACAGATCAGATTACAGATAATAATGGAAATGCAGGTAAAAAGGTTGTAGTAAAATATAAGGCAATTGTTACTACTGAAGAGGGATATTCCAATACAGCGAATTCTTCAGGAAGTGCTGGCAGCAGTACTGTGAAGGGTTACACCGGTGATATTATCCTTACAAAATATGCTTCAGATGATAATAATAATAACTTAGAGGACAATGCTAAATTAGCAGGTGCTAAATTCGAAGTATATCCGGTTATAGTTAATGAGGATGGAAGCGAAAGTGTAGGAGAGACTCCGCTTGAATTTGTAAAGAAGACCGAAGGTGTTTATACACTGGCGCTTGCAGAGGATGAAGAAAAAGTAACAGAAATTGAAACTGTAGAGGGCGGAACCGTGACAATTGAAGGTTTGGGAGATGGCAAATATCATTTTAACGAGACCATGGCTCCGAGTGGTTACACTGTAAATGAAGAAGGTGTGACTGTAGAAGTTGTTGAAAATAAGGAAGAAAATGTAGTTGCATATGGTTATGTGATCGATACCAAACTTTCCTCCTTGCCATCCACAGGTGGTATCGGTACAACAATCTTCACAATCGGCGGTTGTGTGATCATGGTTGCAGCAGCTGGTCTGTACTTCTCCACACGCAAAAAAGAAGAAAACTGATCCATACGTACAAGAACATAGGAATTAAAGTTAAGCAAACATAGAAATGCCGGGGCGGCCCGCCCGCCCTGGCATTTCATAAAAATAAAAATACAGCAATAAGGAGAGCCCGGATGAAAAAAATCGTATCAAAAATAGTGATCTGCATAATGTTTTTAGCCGGATTGTCCTTGCTGCTGTATCCATTGGTTTCAAATGAATGGAACACTTACCGACAGGAAAAGCTGATAAGCAGCTATGATTCCCAGGTGGCGCAGAAGGCAGAAGCCGGAGAGATTGACTATACAGCTCAGTGGGATGCGGCGAAGGAATATAACGAAGCCCTTCTTCCAAGTATCCTTCCGGATTCTTTTGCGATTGCGGCAGCTTCTGACGAACCGGATGAGACATACATGTCCTGCCTGAATCTGAACGGCGACGGAATGATGGGATATGTGGAGATTCCGAAAATTGATATTAAGATTCCTGTTTACCATACGGTAAAGGATGATGTCCTGGAAAAAGCAGCCGGACATCTGGAAGGAAGTTCCCTTCCTGCAGGCGGCGAGAGTACACATTCCGTTATCTCTGCCCACAGAGGACTTCCCAGCGCAGCGCTTTTTACCGATCTTGATAAAATGGAAAAAGGAGATCACTTCCTTCTGTACATATTGGATGATGTTCTTTGTTATGAGGTGGACAAAATCTCTGTTGTAGAGCCTGATGATACCAAAGATCTGGAGGTGGAGGAAGGACAGGATCTGGTGACTCTTCTTACCTGTACTCCATATGGAGTAAACAGTCAGAGACTTCTGGTAAGAGGGCACAGAGTACCTTATGAGGAGACCATAATGGAGGATGCGCCGAAATCTCTGATTACCGGAACAAGCCTTCATACCAGTTATCTTCTCTGGGTAGTTGTAGGACTGTCAGTAACTGCTTTGTTTATTCTTCTTCTTTTCCTTCATGAAAAAAAGACGCGGAAAAGAGCGGATCGTAAGAAACACAGAAGAAAACAGTGAAAAAAGGAGCAGACATGAAGCGAAAGATTGCAAATATCCTGTTTGGCCTTCTGTTTCTCATAGGATTTGGAATCCTGATATATCCTACCGTTTCCGATCAGTGGAATACGTACAGGCAGAATCGGCTGATTTCAAGCTATGAAAATCAGGTTTCGGATCTGACGGAAGAAGATTTTACCGACGAATGGAAAAAAGCAGAGGCTTTTAATTCCACTTTTACACAGAACAATCTGTATGGAGATGTTTTCGGAGAGAACGGTACAGATATCAGAACAACGGAATACTGGAAGGTGCTGAATGTAGCCGGAGACGGAGTGATGGGGTATCTTTCTATTCCAAAGATCAATATTAAGCTGGCTGTTTATCACGGAACTGCAGACGATGTACTTCAGACGGGAGTCGGCCATCTTAACGGGAGCAAGCTTCCCATAGGAGGAGAAAGTACACACAGTGTTCTTGCAGCCCACAGAGGACTTCCCAGTGCAAGGCTTTTTACAGATATTGACCAGATGAAAAAAGGAGATATGTTTTATATCCATGTGCTGGACGAGGTTCTGGCATATCAGGTGGATCACATTCTGGATATGGTGGATAAGGACGACAGGGAGACTCTGGACAATGCTCTTCAGATAGAGCAGGGAAAAGACCAGGTGACACTTTTTACCTGCACTCCTTATGGAGTAAACAGCCACAGACTTCTGGTCAGAGGAACCAGGGTTCCGTACAACGGGGAAGAGGAAGCAGAGACCACCGTTGTAGATTCGATGTTGAAATCAGTGCAGAATTATTATATGCTGTATCTGATACTTGGATTATCAGTTACGCTGCTTATTATTCTGCTGATGAGATATTTCTTTAGAAGAAAAGGCAGAAACAGAAAATAACGGAAAAGGATGAAATAAAGTTTCGGAGGAGGGTAAGACGTGAAGATTGCAGGAAAAATAAAAAAAGGAAGCGCGTGGCTTCTGGCTCTGACTTTTATGCTGTCCGGGCTGATCTGTTCAACAGTGCAGGCGGCTGCGGGAATTGAAACGGACAGAGTATGTTCTGTTTCATTTGTACTGGACGGTGATATAGAGGAAGAGTTTATTGAACTGAAAAGTCTGCCGGTTTCTGTGAAACTGTACAGAGTAGCAGAAGTAGATGCTTCAGGCAGATATACAGCCCTGAAGGGCTACGAAGAGCTGGGCCTGGATAAAATAAGCAGCGAGACGACGGCTGCCGACTGGGAGGTCATGGGAAAGAAAGCTTCAGAGACGGCGAAGGAACTTCAGGCAGAACCGGACGCAGAGAATACTCTGGAAAATGGAGCCGGAAGAATTGAAGGGCTTGCTGTTGGAATGTATCTGGTGGAAGCAGATGCCATCCGTTCTCAGGAATATGAATATAAGTTTACTCCTTATCTTCTTTCTCTTCCGAATAATTACTATTCAGCAGGGGGAAGTGACGAGTGGGTATATGATGTGACAGCCGGACTGAAACCGGGAAAGGAAGCTCTTCTGGGAAGTCTGGTGATCGATAAGACACTAAGCTCTTATAATTCTACTTTAGGACCGGCGACTTTTGTATTTAAGGTGGAGGCCGAGAAGGATCATGAGATTCTTTACAGCAATGTGGTTTCTCTTGTGTTTGACGGTACAGGCACCAAAAGCCTGACCATTGACAAGCTTCCGGCAGGGGCACAGGTGACTGTGACTGAGGTTTACAGCGGAGCAAGCTATAAGCTGACCACAGAGCCGTCACATACGGTAACGATCCTGACCGAAGGCGCGGAAGGAAGTCCGGTTCACGTATCTTTTGGAAACACATATAATGGACAGTTAAACGGCGGAGCAAGTGTTGTCAACCGTTTTACAAATGAAGAAGGAGTCTGGGACTGGCAGCCTCAGACTGACAGCTCAGCAGATCAGAACTAAGGGAGGGTAAACGCAATGAAAAAGAGTTTTAATAAAAAGCTTTGTCTGGCAGCGGCAGCCCTTACCCTGACAGCGGGCGTGTCTGTGGGAAGTGCAATGGCATATTTTACCACCTATGCAACTACCACCGGAGGAGCAGCCATCAGCCTTGGTTCAACTACCGTAATTCCTGAGGAGGAAGTGGTAGGAATGGAAAAAAGAATTTCTGTAAAAAATACAGGAGATTACGAATGCTTTGTCAGAGTTAAGGTTTTTGCAGGGGATAAATATCAGCCGGGGCTGGTGTTTACACCGGACGAGGCCGGAACCTGGAGTCAGGGTGACGACGGGTATTATTACTGCAGTGAGATCATTCCGCCGGGAGGTTCTTCTGAAACCTTCCGTGTGAAGATCGACACCATGGACAGCGAGGATGACTTTAATATCATTGTAGTCCAGGAGTGTACGGCAGTTCTGTATGATGAAAAGGGCAATCCATATGCAGACTGGACCAGAATCGCAGATTCAAGCGAAGAAAGCTATCAGGGAGAAGGGGGCGGTGAATGATGAAAAAGAATAACTTTTTTTCCAGAAAACCATTCATCCTTCTTGCAGCATCTGCAGTCCTTCTTGCCGGAAGCACAATTGGAAGTACCAGGGCAGCGCTGACCTATTACAGTGAAAATTATTCCGCTGAGGTTGAAGTGCCAAGTATCGGCGTCAGTCTTCTGGAAAACGGCAGCGTTGTGGCAAAAAGGGATTACAATCATAAGAACGATCAGTGGAATACTGTACAGGAGCCGCTTTTTGAGAATACTCTGAACGGTGAAAAGCTGAAACCGGGAAAGAAATATAAAGAGGTTCTTACAGTCAGCAACAGCGGAACCATTGACAATTATGTAAGAGTGATCCTTTATAAAAGCTGGACGGATCCGGCAGGAAATAAAGACACTACTCTTTCTCCGAAGCTGATCGATCTGAACATACTGGAAGGAAACGGCTGGGTGATTGATAAAAAAGCTTCCACAACAGAAAGGACGGTTCTTTATTATACGGGAATCGTTCCGGTAGGAGGAAGCACGCCGGCCATTACCGATACACTGAGAATTGACAGCTCTGTTGCAGATAAGGTAACAGAAAAGACAACAGTAGATGAGGCGGGAAATAAAATTATTACTACAATATATGAATATGACGGGTACAAATTTAATCTGGAAGCGGAAGTAGATGCAGTTCAGACCCACAATGCACAGGATGCCATCAAGAGTGCATGGGGTGTGGATGTGAACGTGTCAGACAACGGAACGCTGAGTTTACGATAGGAGGTACAGAATAATGAAAAAGAAGATTTTGTGCCTTGTTATGGCAGCAGTTATGACCGTGGGCACGGGAGTAAATACATTTGCAGAGCATATCCAGGGAAATAAAAGCTGGGTTGTAGAGTTCGACGGGGACAGCATGAACAGTAACTTTGATGCATCCGAAATGAATTCCGAGGTCTACAGTCTTCTTCCGGGAGACAGCATTGAGCTTCAGGTAGGGGTGAAGAATTCAGGATCCGGCGATACGGACTGGTATATGACAAATGAGATCATTCAGAGTCTTGAGGAAAGCCAGAGTGTTGCAGAAGGCGGTGCATATGTCTATAATCTGACTTATGTGGATCATGACAATAAAACCACAGTTCTTTACAGCAGTGATACGGTAGGCGGCGAGGGATCCGCTGCAGCAGGCGAAGGTCTTCACCAGGCTACAGATTCCCTGGAGGATTATTTTTATCTGGACAGACTGTCAAAGGGACAGTCGGGTTCCGTCCATCTGACAGTTGAACTGGACGGTGAGACCCAGGGCAATGAATATCAGGATACACTGGCTAAACTGCAGATGAACTTTGCCGTAGAGAAAGTAACCACTCCGGTACGTTATACAACCGGTGAGAATACCACGATTACAAGAAGACAGAGGAATGTGGTAAGAACCAGTCCGAGAACAGGCGATACAACAAATATTCTTGCGTTCTGCGGAATTGCTCTTGTCAGCGGACTTGTGCTTCTGTTTCTGGGTATCCGGATGTACAAAAAGAACCGCAGGAAAGGAGAACGGTAGTCATGAGGAAGATGAATAAATTTTTGGCAGCCATATGTACAGCAGGAATGCTCCTCGGCCTTTCTCCGGCAGATGTTTCTGCAGAGGAATATACGTATACGGTTACTTTTGACGCAGGAAACCAGGCATCAATGTCCGGTACTGCAGGACTGGCGGTAAATAATTCAGCCACAGGTTCTTCCTATCATGTTGGGATAGATTCCGGAAAAATCGTGGTCAGCGGACTGAGGATTCGGGATATTGTAACTTTTAATCCTCAGGCAGGAGCAGTAGATCTGGCAGCTGACAGCAAATATTATGTCAAAGGCGTTCGCCAGAGCGGACGTGACAATAATTCTGTTGCTTCTTCGTCCTTTCGTGTGACTGGTGATGCGGATTACGTGGTTGCCTATGGAGTAAAAGGAAATATGGTAGGCTACACAGTAAACTACCAGGACGAAAATGGAAGAACTCTTGCAGAAAGCCGCAAGTATTATGGAAATGTAGGGGATAAACCTGTAGTTGCCCATATTTATATTGAAAATTATGAGCCGCAGGCTCTGGCGCTGACCCGTACGCTTTCTTCTAATGAAGCAGAGAACGTATTTACCTTTGTTTATTCTGAACAGGAAACGCAGGTGATTACAAGACCGGGACAGACGGTTACTGAAACTGTTACAGAAAACGTGACAGAGCCCGGAACCGGAACAACCGGTACCACTGGAACAACCGGTACCACTGGAACAACCGGTACCACTGGAACAACCGGTACCACCGGTACAACCGGAACAACCGATACAGAGGGTACAGCGGGAACAGAAGGTGAAACCGGAACGGCAGAAACACCGGCTGCTCCGGATACAGCAGCCGATACAACCGGAGGGGACACTGCGGAACCGGCTGGAGGCGATACAGCAGAACCTGCCAGAATCGGTGGTGAGACAATGGACATTCAGGAAGATGATGTTCCTCAGGCCAATCCGGATGTAGTGGATCTGGATGAAGAGGAACCTCCTCTTGCAAATATGGAAATTGACAAAGAAGAAGTGAAAAAAGGCATGCCCGTAGCAGTTGGCGTCGGAATTGCTGTTGCTGCAGCGGCGGGGCTTGGAGTACTTGTCTGGTTCCTGAAAAAACATAAAAAGGCATAAAAAAGTCTGAAACTGATCTGGAGAAACAGAATAGTTTCGGACTGCCGGCCGGGGCTGGTATCGCAGAAGTGCGGTCAGCTCCGGTTTTTCTGTGTTTCAACAGACATTGACAGAATCCGCCGGATATGCGATGATATACGTTGGGAAAATAAAAGGCGTGGGAAAGGAAATAACAAGGTGAGCAGAAAAAAATATAAAAAGAGTCTGGCGGCTTCTGTTTGTGCGTGGCTGGGAACAATCATGCTGACTGGACTTGTGATCTTCTGTATTCCGCTGACTCTTCCAAGACTGTTTGGGTATCATATCTATTCTGTGGTCAGTGGAAGTATGGAACCGTCTATTCCGGTAGGCAGCATGGTGTATATTAAAAATGAAGCTCCGGAAGATATGAAAAAAGAAGATGTGATTGCTTTTTACGGAGCGCGGGATTCCAATGCAATCATTACCCACCGTGTGGTGGAAAACCGTATTGTCATGGGTGAATTTATCACAAAGGGCGATGCAAACCAGACGGAGGATATGAACCCGATACCATATGAGAACTTCATCGGCAAGGTAACACTGTCTATACCGAAGGCAGGCGGTGCAGCGCAGGTCTTTACAAGCACAGCCGGAAAGATTGCCGCAGTGGTAATTATTATAGTGGCTCTGATTTTGGAAACGGCTGCTTCTGCAATAGAAAAACGCAGGTATCGGCAGTGGAAGCGGCACAATGCTTCCGAAACAGAAAAGATATCGTAAGAGCGAGACGGCAGAGAAGCGAAAACAGATAAAAAACACAAAAAGGGCGGAAACCCAATGTCAAACATGAATGACATTGGGCTTCCGCCCCTGGCGTTTAGATGCTTATTTTTCTACTGTTTGAAGCCCTTCGATGATGGACAGCACCGTATCCTCATCCGTTTCCAGTTCGCGAGCGATGGTGGGGATGGGAGTGTTTTTCTGCAGTTTCTTCAGAATCAGGCTTTTGAGCATACCTGTCTGACCCTGCTCAATCCCGGCTTTTTGCCCATCATCGAAAATCATTTGTCCAAGTCTGGTCATGGTTACAACCTCCTTAATCTGGTTAAGGTCATCATTGTCAAGAAATTTATCAGCCATCGTATAAAGAACGGCGGCAGCTTTCTGTGCAGTGATGGTTCTGTCGGGTTTTCCTTATCCTTGTTGTAGCTGTCTTTTGTAATGATATAAGTGGTCCTCCCTTGTATTTTTATCATAACAGATTTCACCAGAGATGAGTAGGGGTTTTGCAATGAATTTCTGAACACGAAACAATGAAGAATCAACGGCTTGGTTCTGAAAAAGTAATTGAACATTATGTTCACATACAATTCGAGACAACGGCGTGTATTTGACGATTCTGTCGATTTTTAAAAGAGAATTACATTAATGATTGTATTTAAAAGAGTGGTGTGATACATTTTAAACATGAGATATATGGCAGTTATATACAATAAAACCGCGGAAAACAATGATATCAATGAATGGATTGCCTAAAAATGATTATGCACAAAAGGAATTGGACACTATAAGATGAAATAAATGAATTTCATTGAACAATCCGTCTAAACAAAATTCTTTTGGCGCGGAAAGGAAGGGAAAATGGGATTTAAATTTAATGAAGATGAATTAAAAACAACAGGAACACATACGCAGTTTGGTATTTATGGTGCACCGGATATTGAAGCACCGAATTATAATTACCCAATTACTCCAAAGGAAAATATGCTCCGTATGCTGAGAGGGGAAAAACCTTTGTGGGTACCTAATCAGACATTGGAGAATAATGCGCTTCAGCCTCTTGTAATGGATGATGCCCGGGCAAGGAACTTTGGCGGAAAAGACTGGTTTGGCATTGAGTGGGAATATGAACCACTGACAAAAGCAGCCATGGTAAAACCGGGAACCAGGAGACTGGAAGATATCACAGACTGGAGAAGCCTGGAATTTCCGGATCTCAGTGCCATTGACTGGGAGAAGGATTACAAGGAAAGATACGAAGGAAAGATTTCTGAAGACAGACTCACCTATTTTATTATTGTAAATGGATTTTTTGAGAGAACAGCAGATCTGACAAGCTTCGAAGATACTTTCTGCTATCTTCTGGAGGAGCCGGAGGAACTGACAGAGTTTTATAACAAACTGGCAGAGTGGCATATTGAGCTGATCAAAATCGCGAAGGAAGTTTATCATGCTGATATGATCCTGTTCCATGACGATATGGGAACACAGATCAATACATTTTTCTCCCCTCAGATTTATAAAGAGCTTTTCCTTCTGCAGTATCAGAAGATCACAAAAGCAGCCCACGATATGGGAATGTATGTATGTCTCCATTCCTGCGGATGTATTGGATCTCTGATGCCTCTGATCATCGAGGCAGGTTTTGATGCATGGGAAGGTCAGGATTCTTCTAATGACAAAAAAGCCATCATTGATCAGTATGGCAAGGATCTGGCACAGTGCACACTATATATCATCCCGGCGGATATGAGTGATGAGGATGCTGTTGCAGATATCCATAAACGAGTAGATGAGCTGGGCGTGACAGGACGGTTTGCCTGCCGTCTGAGAGATGAAAAACCGGATCGTAAAGTAAATCTGGCACATGAGCTTTACCGCTACAGCCGCATGAAGCTGGCGGAAGAATAAACAAAAGAGGAGGGAGTTTTTATGGCAGAAAAGAAGCAGGAAAAAAAGGGTTTAAGCGGCGCGCTTAAGAAGTTTTATGGAGTAGGAGACTGTGGTTTTACTCTGATGTCCAACATTGAAAGCTATTATTTCAGCTTTTTCCTTACCAATCTGGCGAAGTTCAGTCTTCCCATGGTAACTTTTATTACTACGACGGCAAGTACGGTGGATGCTTTGATTTCCTGGATTTATGGAGCGATTTTGAACAGTATCAAGCCTATGAAATGGGGACGCTACCGTTCCTGGCTTATTGCAATTCCATGGCTGGTTCCATTTTTATATGCGTTCCAGTTTGTAAAGATCGGTGACGGAATGCTTTCTGCTGTGATTATCATCATAGCGGCAATAGCCAGCCATGTGGCCTGGAACTTTGCTTATGTGGCAAATGTTTCCATGATCTCTGTGGCAGGTAAGACGCCGGAAGAAAGATCTCAGCTTTCTGCGACAAGAGCAGCATGGGCAAACTTATCCAAAGTTATTTTCTCCTACATAGGACCGGGACTTGCAGCAGTAGCAGCAGGGATCATCGGAGAAGTAAATCAGTACGGCGCTGCTGCGTTTGTACTGGGATGTATCATGGCAGTTCTGTATTACGCACATTTTAAGATGTTTGACGGATACGAAACAGTACAGCCGGAAGCTGCATCTGGAAAAAAGGCTGCAAAAGACAAAACCGGCGGAATGGATCTGATCCGTGCACTTCTGCAGAACCCTCCGCTGATCGCGCTTCTGATCGCGGACCTTGCCAAATTTATGTTTAACTTTGTGCTTATGGGTGTGGCTACTTATTACTTTACTTATATTGCAGGAAATGGCGGCATGCTGGCAACTTATATTCTGGTAACGAATATTTTCTGTGTAGTAGGAGCTTATTTAAGTAAAACTCTCAGCAACAAATTTACTACAAGAACAACTACTATCGGCGTTATGGCAATTCAGGCAGTGCTTCTGATCGTGTCATATTTTATGTATAACAATGTCATGGTTGTTATTATACTGATGAGTATCGCAATGTTTGGATACGGCATTACTTATGCTTGCACACCGGCCCTTTATGGTGATACCATTGTTTATAGTGAATGGAAAACGGGAAAAAATGCAGCAGGATGGATCAGCGGACTTCAGAACGTACCTCTGAAGGTTTCCATTATGACCAGAGGAATCATCATTTCCGCATGTCTGGCAATGGGAAATTTCAGCCCGGATATTGATCCGGCAGCAGCATCTGAAGAATTAAAAAATGCCATCAGTATTGGATTTATGGTAATTCCTGCAATTGCCCTTATTGTTGCAGTTGCAGCGCTTATCTTTGGCTTTAAGCTGACCAAGGATAAAGTGGATCAGTATGCGGCAGAGATCGCTTCCCGTTCATAGATCAAAAAGAAGGGCGGACAGGCTGTATGAGTGAGGATTTCAGGTTTCTTTTAAATCTGCAGATGGCAGCAGACGGGATGGAAGGCATATTTTCCGAAATGGAATTTTATTACGGAGAAGACAGAGCTATACTGGAAAGCGTATGTTTTTTCAGGAAAGGATGCCGGATGGTTCCCTGCCATGCTTATATTGCAAAAGCAGAAGAGCTTGCAGATGAACCGATTCCTGATATCCCCTGCGCCCTGATACTTACCGGCGACATTCCCGAGGGCTGGGATAACGGAAAAAATTCCATTATCCGGCTTCCGGAAGAAACGGATCTTATAGATCTTATGAATGTATGTCAGGATATTTTTCAGTTTCATATCTCCTGGGCGGACAGACTTAAAAATATTATGATCCGGGAAGGCAGTGTGGATGAATTATGCCGGGCAAGCTGCGATTATTTTCAGAATCCCGTGTTTGTCCATGATTCCAGACTGAATGTAATCTCCTGCCCTATATGGAGAGAAGGGATGATCAACTGGGAGAAGGATGAAAGTACAGGGCTTCTGATTACTCCCCTGGAAGTTCTCAATGAGTTTAAAACCGATAAAGAATACCTCCAGACTCTTACTACCAGAGGGGCGGATCTTTTTTCTGCGGAGCTTCGGGGACATCGCGATATCTATGTGAATATCTGGGATGAGTACGGCAGCTACGAGGCGAGGCTGGTGATCTGTGAACTGGACAGCGCGCTGAAACCAGGGCAGTTTATAGCAGCAGAATATCTGGCAGACCTGATCCGCCGCACTCTTTCCAGAAGAGGCCGTATGGAAAACACCTATAAACATGCGCTGGAAGTCATGCTGGTAGGAATGATTCAGGGAAAAATTTTTTCAGATTCAGAAATCGCAAGCCGAATTGTACAGTGCGGATGGAAACGAAATGACCGTTATGTATGCATCCGTCTGGATGTGGAAGAAGAGGAAGGAAATCCCGGAGCTTCTCCGGCAAGTCTCTGCAACTATGTGGAGGCAAGAGCAGTCGGAAGCAAGGCAATCTCTGTGGATAACAGGGTTTGTATTATTATCAATCTGAATATGAACGATCATTATACCTCGGATATTTCCAGTATTCTGAGGGATGGGCTTTATAAGGCAGGTTTCAGTAATCTGTTTCATGATCTGACAGAACTGGACTGCTATTACAGACAGGCTTCGGTGGCTCTGGAATACTGCAGAAAGAAAAATGATATGATGTGGTCCTATACCTTTGATGATATTGCCATGGACTATATAGGTGATCTGTGCTGCAGGGAATTCAGCCCCCGGGAGCTTTGTGCTTATGAACTTACAAAATTAAAAGAATATGATGCGGCCAATGGGACAGAACTTTATAAAACCCTTGTCCTCTATATTATGAACGAAAGAAATACCGTAGCAACTTCTTCCGGTCTTTATGTGGGACGGAGTACTTTGTTCTACCGGCTGCGAAAAATAAAAGAGATCACAGGTCTTGATGCGGCGCATCTGGCAGAGCCTGTACAGAATTTATATCTCAGACTTTCTGTTTTTCTTACAGAAAGAATGGATGGAAGATAGAAGGGAGGAAATTTTTATGCTGACACCAAAACAGAATTTATTGGAAACCCTAAAAAAAGACGGAAAACCGGAATGCCTGTGTAATTCCTTTACCATGTTCCGTGCAATACCGGGAGATCCCTGCTTTAAACTGATCAGAGGAAATCGTATCCGTGGGACCAATTCCTACGATCAATGGGGAACCCTGATTCTTTTTCCGGAGGATGCCCCCGCGGCGATCCCTTATGTAACTGAAGAAAACCAGGTGGTCAAGGACGTGGCTGAATGGGAGAAATATGTAAAGGTTCCGGATCTGATGGGCAAATGCTCAGAAGGATGGGAGGATGCCCTGGAGGCAAAAAGTAAGATCGATCAGGATAAGTATTTAACTATGGTGGTCATGGGAACCGGTATTTTTGAGCAGCTTCATATGCTGATGACCTTTGAGGACACGCTGATGAATTTCCTTCTGGAACCGGAGGCCATGCATGAACTGATCGATGTGATCTGTGAGTATCGCCTTACTTACATGAAGCTGGTAGTAGAACACCTTCATCCGGACTGCATTGTTTCTCATGATGACTGGGGCGCAAAAGACAGCCTCTTTATGTCGCCGGAGGTATGGAGAGAATTCTTTAAGGAGCCTTACAGAAAACTTTATGACTATCTGCATTCCCAGGGCGTGATCGTTATGCATCACGCAGACTCCTATCTGGAGCCTATCGTGGAGGATATGGCAGAAATCGGCGTGGATATCTGGCAGGGTGTTCTGAATACCAATAACATCAAAGCGATTTCAGAAAAAGTAGGAGACAGGATGCTTCTTATGGGAGGCATTGATTCTGTTATTGACCGTGAAGACGCTACAGAAGAAGAAATCCGTAAAGAAACAAGACGTGCCTGTGAAGAATATGGAAATCTGAAAGGCTACTGGCCGGGAATCACCTATGGCGGTCCGGGAACCATTTATCCTCATGTTGAAGGCATTGTGATCGACGAGATCAACAAATATAACGAAGAGCGTTTTGGAGTATCTGTTTCATAAAGAAAGGAGCAAGATTATGACAGCAAAAGAAATTTTTCTGGAAACTATAAAGAAAGACGGGAAGCCGGAGCGGCTTCTGAAACAGTACGAAGGACTTGGTTTTTATCCTCCGAATCCTGCTTCCTCCTATATAAGAGGAAACCGTCACAGAGGCATGGATCCTCTCAAAGACCGGTTTGGTACAGAGATTCTCTGGCCGGCAGACCAGCTTGCCGCTATGCCCCATGTAACAGAATCAAATAAAGTAATCAGTGATATTTGTGAATGGAAAGAACAGCTGAAAATGCCGGAACTTCTGGAAAACTGTTCTGATCCGGCTCTCTGGGCTCCATTTAAAGAAAAAGCACAGGAGATCAAAGAAAGCGGAAAACTTTTTATGGCTTTTATGCCTACCGGTGTATTTGAAAGACTTCATTTCCTTATGGGATTTGAGGATATGCTGATGAATTTCCTTCTGGAGCCGGAAGATATGATGGATCTTTGTAATGCCATTGGCGAATACCGTTATCAGTATATGAAACTGATCGTGGACAATCTGGAACCGGACGTCATGCTTTCCCATGATGACTGGGGATCCAAAAACCAGCTTTTTGTAAGCCCGGATACCTGGAGAGAGTTTATTAAACCGCAGTATGCCAAAACTTATGGCTATATGAAAGAAAAAGGCGTGATTGTCATGCATCACGGAGATTCCTTTATGGAGCCTATTGTAGAAGATATGGTGGAACTTGGAATCGATGTATGGCAGGGTGTTCTGCCTCAGAATGACATTCCGAAGCTTCAGAAACAGCTTGCAGGAAGAATGACTCTTATGGGCGGCATTGATGCTTCTATTGTGGACAGAGCAGATTCTACAGAGGAGGAAATCCGCAAAGAAGTAAGAAGAGCATGTGAAGAGTATGCGCCGGGCGGACATTTTATTCCATGTATTACTTATGGCGGACCAGGATGCCTGTTTTCCCATGTAGACCCGATCATTGATGACGAAATTGATAAATACAACAGAGAAGTGATAAAATAAATGACAAAATATCAGATTACATTTGCAGATGAACAGTTAAGCTTCCTTGCAGAGGCAGGAAAGACAGTCCTTCAGGCGCAGATCGATGCAGGGCTTACTCCGGATGCTTTCTGTGGAGGAACAGGAAAATGCGGAAAATGCAAAGTGGTTATTGACGGAAAAGAAGTACTGGCATGTCAGACTGTGATAGACAGGGATATGACAGTGTATACAGGACATCAGAAGACAGAGCAGGCACAGATTCTTGCAGGCGGCACCGGAGAAAAGTTATTATTTAATCCAGGAGAGCTTCCTGGAAATCTGGAGGCTCCTCTTTTGGGAGCTGTAGATGTGGGCTCCACATCTGTAGTGGTTTACCTGATGGATGGAAAAACAGGAGAACTTCTGGGAACCAGAAGTACATTGAATCCACAGCGGCAGTTTGGGGCAGATGTAGTCAATCGATGCAGCTATGCACTGGATAATGGTCCGGAGAACCTGAGCGGCTGCATCAGAAACACAGTAAATACGCTTTTTCGGGAAACTGCAAGGGAATGCGGCAGGGTACCGGAAGAGATTGTCCGTATTGTAATGGTAGGAAATACCTGTATGCATCATTTGTTTTTGGGGATTTCTACAAAAACACTTGCACTTGCACCCTACACTCCGGCAGTGACAGAGGCACTGGAACTGAAAGCATCTGATTATGATCTCCATGTTCATCCAGGAGCGCAGCTTTGGTGGCTTCCTAATATTGGAGGTTTTGTAGGCGCAGATACAGTGGGATGCCTTGTGGCATCAGATATGGATACCTGTGAGGAAATGACTCTTCTTGTGGATATCGGTACGAATGGAGAAATTGTTCTTGGAAATAAAGACGGGCTTATCGCCTGCTCTACAGCGGCGGGACCTGCCTTTGAGGGAGCAAAAATAACCTGCGGTATGCGAGGAAGCACAGGGGCTGTCGATCATGTATCTCTGGAAAACGGAGAAATCAAATGTCATGTGATCGCAGACGGAGAGGCATCGGGAATATGTGGTTCCGGACTTCTGGACGGTGTGGCAGCTCTGCTGAAACTTGGTAAGATAGATGAGACAGGAAGAATGGAAGAAACCTGCTATCTTACAGATCGTGTCTTTCTGAACCAGAGAGATATCCGGGAACTCCAGCTTGCCAAAGCTGCCATTGCAGCAGGAATACAGATCCTCTGTCAGAGACGGGGTATCCAGATAAAGGATATCAGGAGAGTGCTTATCGCCGGAGCTTTTGGAAATTATCTGGATCCTGCAAGTGCCTGTGCCATTGGAATGCTGCCGCCGGAACTGGAAGGCAGGATTACTTCTGTTGGAAACGCTGCCGGTGAGGGAGCCAGGATGGCGTCTATGAACAGTGACCAGTTTGAAAGAAGCAGGCTTTTGGCGAAAAAGGCAGAATTTGTAGAACTGGCTCTTGATATGGGATTTCAGGAAGTTTATGTAGATGAAATGGGATTTCCGGAGGAAGATGAGTGATGGGTGACTTGGAAAAAATAGCAGAGATTATAAATTCGGCAGGTTTTTCTCATACAGGAAGGATCCATATAGAAACGGTAGAGCTTATGGATGAAGTGCGGGGAATGTGTCAGAACGGAAATTGCGGAATGTATGGTAAAAACTGGGCATGTCCTCCGGGCTGCGGAACCCTTGAGGAATGCAGAGAAAGTCTTTCCAGATATAAAACAGGGATTCTTGTACAGACAGTAGGAGAGCTGGAAGACAGTATGGATTGGGAGGGAATCAAGGAAACAGAAGAATGCCACAAAAAGCGTTTCCTTGAAACTGCTGAAAAACTCCGAAAGATCTGTCCGGAAGTGCTGCCGCTGGGGGCAGGAACCTGTACTCTCTGCAGAGAATGTACTTATCCGGATGCTCCCTGCAGACAGCCGGAAAAAAGAGTTTCTTCCATGGAGGCATATGGAATCCTGGTCAGTGATATCTGTACAAAAAACCAGATGAAATACTATTACGGACCGGATACCATAGCTTATACCTCCTGTTATTTCTTTGATCTTTCTTCCTGATCCATCAGGTAGAAGGAAAGCATCAGATAAAGCTGTTCATCGGGATCGCTGAGATCTGATTTTAACAGTTTTTCTATTTTTTCAAGACGGTAAAGAAACGTGCTGCGGTGAATATAAAGTGCCGCAGCCGTTTTTGTTGCACTTTGCTGGTTTTGAAGGTAGGCACGCAAAGTTTCATAAAGCTGTGAACCGGATTCATCATCCTGGTACTTCAGTTTCAGGAGTTTTTCATGGCAGATCATGTAAGCAGGGAGCTTTGATGTAATCTGTTCAAGTATGTACGGCAGGGCAATATCATTAAAATGATGGATCCAGGAAGTTGGATTTCGGCGGGATCCAACCTGGATGGAAATAGAGGCCTGCACATACTGTCTCTGAAAATTAAAATGTCCAAGCATTACCCTGCTGTAACCGGCATTCAAAAGACTGTCTCGGATAAATCCTGCAAGCTTCTGGGATATTTCATCCAGTGTAAGATCACACAGATCCAGATTAATATAAACAACCACGTTTCCTCGATGTTCCAGGGCGCAGGAAGCAGGAATAAAATTTTCTATATAGCTGCAGATGGATTTCAGAGTAAGGTTTTTCCAGTCAAGGATTCCTGTTTTGATCAGGATACACTGGTAGGAATGGGAAGACATCCATCCATTTTCTGTAAGCTGGTGGCTGATCTCCACATAGTCTGCTTTGGAATTACTCAGGAGGTTGTGGAAAATCTGGTGGAGCGGGTATAATGCATCTCGTTCCGGTACAGCTTTGGTAGACAGGATATGAGACACGAGAGCAGCAAGATGCTCTGCAATAAAACCAAAAGTGTCGTCCAGCGGGATTTCTCCGGAACGTATGAGAAGCCGGTATCCGGTTTTTCCTGAACGGTGGATATTTACACAGAGAGAAGGCGGTGCGGTATGGTTGCCCGGATAATAAAAATAACCGGTACGATACTGGGCTTCTGTATAGTTGATATCATGTTTCAGAGAGTTGACGATGTTTTGGGTTTCCTCTGTGGAGCCGAAGATTCCGTCTTTCAGTTCTGTATCAGGGTCGGGGTAATTCCTGGATGCGATCAGTGTAAAATCAAGCCCAATGACTGCCATGGGATTAGGGATGATCATTTCTGTGGCATCAATCAGCTTCTGGACGGAAGACTGTTCCAGTATCAGCT
The DNA here is from genome assembly GCA_900553515.1 of uncultured Blautia sp. Classification (GTDB taxonomy): domain Bacteria; phylum Bacillota; class Clostridia; order Lachnospirales; family Lachnospiraceae; genus Blautia_A. The sequence goes on from USDN01000001.1 coordinate 46,599, forward strand.
GAAAAAGATTTTGATTCCATTTTTCATATTTTTGAAAAATTTCCTGAAGGGCAGACAGAATTTCGGCAGGAGTAACTGTTTCCTTCAAAATGCACAAATTAGGATAATCTTCTTCCTCCAGATAGCGGGAGCCTCCGGTAAGGATCACAAGAGTTTTGGACAGATGCTGAGAAGGTATGAGAAAGTCAGGGTCATCTGTCAGATATATTTTTCCATCAGAAAGAATTTCCGGCGGCTGATAGAAAACCGGGTATTCCAGATGCGGTTCACGGGAAAGCCAGGAGGATGCGGCAAGCTGAAATTTCTGACGTAAGTGATAAATAATAAGTTGGGCGCTCAGTTTCATGATGAATCTCCTTTCTGCTTTATTATACTGGATATATTTCCTATATACAAGAAAAAACAAACAGATGATTTGTACAAAATGTATGAAAATACAACGGAAAATAGACGTTTTTGAAAATAGATGAAAAGAGGATACTCTGGTATACTGAAACCAGTGAAAAAGCAGGAGGGATTTACACATGATAATTATTGGAGAAAAAATTAATGGCTCTATTCCTGTTGTGGCAGATGCCATTGCCCGCCGCGATGCAGAATTTATCAAAGAGAGGGCAAGGATGCAGGATGAAGCAGGCGCAACCTATATTGATTGCTGTGCGTCTGTTCCCGAGGAAGAAGAAGTAGAAACTTTGAAATGGATGATCGACTGTATCCAGGAAGTCAGCGACCTTCCTATTTCTGTTGACAGTCCAAGTGCTGAGGTACTGGCACAGGTATTTCCATATTGCAAGCGTCCGGGACTGATCAATTCTGTTTCCGGAGAGGGAAATAAGATCGATGTACTGTTCCCGTTGATCGCAGATACCAAATGGGAAGTGATCTGCCTTCTTTCTGATGACACCGGTATTCCGAAATGTGCCGAAGACCGTCTGAAAGTATTTGATAAGATCATGGCAAAAGCAAAAGAATACGGAATCAGCCCAAGCCGTATGCATATCGATCCCCTTGTTGAGATGCTCTGCACCTCAGAGGACGGAATTGCAATGAATGTGGAAGTTATCAGTACGATCCGCAAACAGTATCCAAGTATCCACATTACAGCAGCAGTCAGCAACATTTCCTTTAACCTTCCGGTTCGTAAAATGGTAAACCTTGGATTTACAGTTCTGGCAATGAATGCAGGTCTGGACAGCGCCATCTTAGATCCTACAAACCGGGATATGATGGGTGTGATCTATGCAACAGAAGCGCTGCTGGGACAGGACGATTACTGTATGGAATACATCAGCGCTTATCGTGAAGGTATTTTTGGACCGAAAAAGTAAAAAACAGGTAATAAAACAAAAAACATATTAAATTCAAAATTTTAAGGAGGATATTTACAATGGCAGGTATTCAGGATGTTTATGCATTAGTAGAAAAAGGAAAAGCAAAACTTATCGCAGCAGCAGTTCAGGAGGCTCTTGATGCAGGATGTGATCCTACAGAGATCTTAAATGACGGAATGATCAAGGCAATGGATGCTGTTGGTGAAAAATTTAAAAATGGTGAGATCTTCGTACCGGAGATGCTGGTAGCTGCAAGAGCAATGAAAAAAGGTGTAGAGGTTCTGAAACCTCATCTGGCTACAGGCGCTGCAGGTGCTGCAGGAAAGGTTATCATCGGAACTGTTGCAGGAGACCTTCATGATATCGGCAAGAACCTTGTAAGCATGATGCTTGAGTCCGCAGGCTTTGAAGTGATCGATCTTGGCGTAGACGTTCCGAAGGAAAAATTTGTAGAGGCATATGAGGCAAATCCGGATACAAAGATTGTCTGCTGTTCTGCACTTCTGACAACAACTATGCCGGCTTTAAGAGATGCTGTAACACTTCTCAACGAGTCTTCTTTCCGTTCCAATATCAAGGTTATGGTTGGCGGAGCTCCTATCACACAGGCATTTGCTGATGAGATCGGTGCAGATGCTTACACAGAAGATGCTGCTTCCTGTGCGAAGAAAGCAAAAGAGCTTGTTGCTTAATGCCGCAGAGGGCTGACTGACGGTATAAGGAAGGACATATGTCTGGCTGTATTTAAGAGACCGTGATGTAATAAGGAGCAGATATATGCTTGAAGAATCATTTGAATGGCTGAATAAAGAGCAGTGTACTGCTTATCTTAAGAGACTGGGGCTTTCGTGGCCCCAGAATCTTTGTCTGGAATTTCTCGATCATCTGATCCGGACACATCTGGAAAAGATTCCTTTTGAAAATCTGGATCTGGTAAGAAAACATGAGCTGATCCCTACAGATCTGGAAAGCATTTATAACAAGGTTGTCCTGGGAAACCGGGGCGGTTACTGTTTTGAATTAAATGCTTTGCTGCTGGGGCTTCTTCGTGGAATCGGATTTCAGGCTTATCCGGCAGCATGCCGGGTTTTGAGACGTCCGGGGCTTCGAATGCCTACACACAGAGCAAGTGTGGTATGTCTTGATGATAAGAAATATTTCTGTGACGTGGGATATGGCGGCATTGCCTGTACCCGGGCTGCATTGATGGAAACCGGCGCTGTTACAGAGACGGAGTTCGGGAGCTTTTATTTTGAGTGGGAGTGCTTCGGGTGGCTGAATTTCTGGTATCAGGCAAAAAAAGAAGGGCAGCAGGAACCGATAAAGATTTTTATGGTGTCTGAAATTCCCAGTGCACCTGTGGATTTTGCGCCGGCAAATGAAGCTATGTGCCGGGAAGGTTCTATGTTTTATGATAAAATGGTTGTTCAGAAGATTACGCCTTATGGCCCTGTTTCGATAGATGGAAACCAGTTTACCTTTCGGGGAAAAAATGGAAAGTCTGTATCTGAAATAGCTTCCGCGAAAGAACTTCAGGATATCCTGAAAAGAGAATTTCAGATTGACATTTCCTTATAAAAGAAAGGCATTGATTTTTGATGATCAGGGGTATATAATAAACTCGCTGCAGAAATTCAGCAGTAAAAATCATATAAAGATTGTCGACAGGGGAGCTTGTGTTACAGGCTGAGAGGAAGTTATAAACTTCGACCCGTAACCTGATTTGGGTAATGCCAACGTAGGTATGCGCTGAATGTGAGATTTTGATCTCCTTTGTCTTCAATCGAAGATGAAGGAGGTTTTTTATGTTTAACTTTATGGTGAATGCAGAAGGCGGGCTGACTACATCCGGATATGTGATCTGCATACTGGCAGGAGTGATCCTGTTTGGTCTTGCGATCTTTTTTGCAGGAAAAAATTCTGAAGGCAAAAAAATGTCTGCCAAACAGCTGGTTTTCTGCGCGGTGGCAGTGGCTTTGGCATTTGTGACTTCTTATCTGAAGATTTTTGCCATGCCCTGGGGCGGAAGTGTAACCTTGTGCAGTATGCTTTTTATTGTGCTGACTGCCAACTGGTACGGACCGAAAACAGGAATCATGGTAGGACTTGCCTATGGAATCCTGCAGTTTATCCAGGAACCCTATGTACTTTCTTTCTTCCAGGTATGCTGTGATTATGTCCTGGCCTTTGCAGCGCTGGGCATTGCCGGATTTTTTGCAAAAAGCAGTCATGGCCTGGTAAAAGGCTACATTGCGGCAGTGATCGCCAGGGGCGCCTTTCATGCACTGGGCGGTTATCTCTACTGGATGGACTACATGCCGGAAAATTTCCCCAAGGCACTGACAGCTGTCTATCCTATTGCTTATAACTACAGTTTCCTGCTGGCAGAGGCGGTGATCACTATCATCATCATTTCTATTCCGGCAGTGGCTAAAGCACTTGCACAGGTGAAAAAGGCAGCCATTCAGTAGAATGAAAAGCAGGATTTGAACCTGCATAAATACTTGCCTTATTGAGACCCGTAATGTTATACTTAACGTATGCAGACGGGTCTTTTTCTGTCTGCATATATTTCAGAAGCAAAGAACAAAAGGAGTCATATGTTTAAAGAGATAGGGGAAGAGAGACCATTTAATGGAATTCTAAAACAGATTATTGAGAATATACAAAGCGGTAAACTGAAACCGGGAGCAGCATTGCCGGCTGAAAGAGCTATGGCAGAGACTATGGGAGTTTCCAGAGCTGCTCTCAGAGAAGCACTGCGGGCTCTGGAGCTTCTGGGAATCCTGAAATCAGTACCGGGAGGCGGGAATTATATCACAGAGGATCTGGAAACCTGGCTGATCGGGCCTTTGTCTGTGCTGTTTCAGCTGAATAATGGCCGAATACGCCAGAATCAGCAGCTTCGTGCCGCTCTGGAAAGAGAAAATGCCATTCTTGCAGCCAAGAAATGTACCCCTCTGGATGCAGCGGAGCTGTGGATGATCATCGCAAGGCTGGATGCGGCAGAGGATGAAAAAGAACGAGGACAGCTTGATAAGGAGCTTCATCAGAAGATAGCGCGCATTGCGGATAATCCGATGATTTTCAGCGTACTTTCTGCAGCTGATAATCTGACGGAGAACATTATTTCGGGAACCCGTGATTATATCATGCGAAAAAACCAGTCGTCTTCTGCAGTGGATGAGCAGCATCGCAGACTTGTGGAGGCGATTATCAGGGGGGATTCCCGGGAAGCAGAAAAATGTATGTCAGAGCACATGGTAACTGTAGAGGAATACATGGCTGAAATGCTGGAGGACAGATAATTTTCATACCTGTAGAAGAATAAATTTCCTTGAAGTCTGGTAAGACCAATGTTATAATTGCATTAAGAATTGGACTGACCAAAAAAGAATTTGGAAATACCAGAACAGGAGGATGATTTTATGGGATATGTAAAATGGTCATACGATACACTGAATCAATTCTGCACAGATGTATTTAAGGCTTTTGGTTTTAGTGAAGAGGAGAGCAGGGAAATTAAAGATGTACTTCTGACAGCCGATCTTTACGGGATTGAAAGTCATGGAATGCAGAGAATGGTCCGCTATCATAAAGGTATTGAAAAGGGAACGATCCATCCTCAGGCAAAGCCGGAAATTGTGTTTGAAACACCGGTTTCTGCAGTGATCGACGGACATAATGGAATGGGACAGCTGATCAGTATTTTTGCCATGAATAAAGCGATTGAAAAGGCAAAGAAAACAGGTATCGGAATGGTAAGCGTCCGGGAGTCCAATCATTTTGGGATTGCAGGCTATTATGCAAAGATGGCATGCAGCCAGGGGCTGATCGGTATGGCATGTACCAACTCAGAAGCCATTATGGTACCTACATTTGGCAAAAAGGCCATGCTGGGTTCCAACCCAATCGCAGTGGCAATGCCGGCAGATCCTTATCCGTTTTTCTTTGACTGCTCTACCACGGTAGTGACCAGAGGAAAGCTGGAAATGTATAATAAAATGGACAAGCCACTTCCGGAAGGCTGGGCTCTTGACAAAAATGGTCATGCAAGCACAGATGCGCCGGACGTACTTGCCAATATTGTTGCCAAAAAAGGCGGCGGCATTATGCCGCTGGGAGGAAATGAGGAAGTTACCGGAAGCCACAAAGGATACGGCTATGGTATGCTCTGCGAGATCTTCAGCTCGATCCTGTCCATGGGAGTTACCTCTGATCATTGCTGTACTTTCCCGGACAAAACAGGAATCTGTCACGGATTTACTGCCATTGATCCGTCTGTATTCGGAGATCCGGAAGCAATCCGGAAACATTTTTCCGATTATCTGGAAGCTTTGCGGGAGAGCCCGAAAGCAGAGGGAAAAGACCGGATCTATACTCATGGAGAAAAAGAAATATCTGCAGAAAAAGAAAGACGGGAACAGGGAATTCCGGTCAATGATAATACCATGGTGGAACTGGCTGACCTGTGCGGCTACCTGAAAATAGATTTTCATAAATATTTCAAAGACTATAAGCTGCCTGAAAACAGCAGATTTTTTACAGGAAATTATTAAACCTTCCGGTTTTTTGCCGGAAAATTAAAAAGAATCTCTAAGGAGGAATAAAAATGGATTACGCAAAAGAATCACTGAGACTGCATGAAGAATGGAAGGGAAAAATCGAGGTTGTAACAACTGTTCCGGTTGAGACAAAAGATGATCTCTCTCTGGCATATACTCCTGGTGTTGCGCAGCCCTGTCTGGAAATCCAGAAGGATGTAAATAAATCTTATGATCTTACCAGAAGATGGAATATGTGCCTTGTTGTTACGGATGGTTCAGCAGTTCTTGGTCTGGGTGATATCGGACCGGAAGCAGGAATGCCGGTTATGGAGGGAAAATGTGTCCTTTTTAAAGCTTTTGGAGATGTAGATGCATTTCCACTGTGTATCAAGAGTCAGGATGTAGATGAGATCGTAAATACGATTTATCTTATTTCAGGTTCCTTTGGCGGTGTAAATCTGGAAGATATTTCTGCTCCGAGATGCTTCGAGATTGAGAAAAAACTGAAAGAAAAATGTGACATTCCGATTTTCCATGACGATCAGCACGGAACAGCTATCATTACTCTGGCAGGCCTGACAAATGCATTAAAGGTCGTTGGAAAGAAGAAAGAGGATGTTCGGATTATTATGAATGGCGCCGGTGCAGCAGCCATCTCTATTGCAAGACTTCTTCTGACAGCCGGATTTAAGAATATTACTCTTTGTGACAGAAAGGGCGCTATTTATGAGGGACGTACCGAAGGTATGAATCCTGTTAAGGAAGAAATGAGCAAAGTGACGAACCCGGATAAAAAAGCGGGATCTCTTGCAGAAATGCTGGTGGGAGCAGATGTATTTATTGGTGTATCCGCGCCGGGCGCTGTTACCACAGAGATGGTTAAGACTATGGCAAAGGATGCGATCATTTTTGCCTGCGCCAATCCTACACCGGAAATCTTCCCGGATGATGCAAAGGCAGGCGGAGCCAGGGTTGTTTCCACAGGAAGAAGTGACTTCCCCAACCAGATCAACAATGTCCTGGCATTCCCGGGTGTATTCCGCGGCGCATTTGATGTAAGAGCCAGCGACATTAATGACGAGATGAAGCTTGCAGCGTCTCAGGCTCTTGCAGATCTGATCTCTGACGAAGAGCTTTCTGAGGACTACATCATTCCAAAAGCTTTTGATAAGAGAGTAGGCCCGGCAGTTGCAAAAGCAGTTGCAGAGGCCGCAAGAAAAACAGGGGTAGCAAGGATCTAAATAAAAAGATGTCAGGACCATATGATAAACAACGGGCAGATGTGACTCGCATGAGTCACATCTGCCCTTATTTAGAACTATCTGTTTCCAGATAGCCCCGTTTGTTTGCTGACCGGTATGCAGCGGGGGTTGTAGTTGTCGAATTTTGTCGAACGATTTTTGAGGGAAATATAAGAAAGAATCTGGTGCTCTTGCCTGGTCTGTGCTAAGATAATACAAAGCATTTCATTTCTTTTTTTCTAAGCGGTACGACCGTTTCTGAATTTCATTTCTGCTATCTGGCAAACTGAAGAAATCTCATGCTTTTTCACAAATAAAGAGCAGAGGGGTTTCGCAAAAAAGTACGGGTAACTAATACTGGGTATGTATTGGGAGACCTCCTGTCATTTTCAGTTAGGAGGTATTTCATGAAAAGAAAAAAACAAAAACCTAAACAGCTGTCAACAGGAAGCAAGCCGCTGTACACACTCAAGTCCCCGGCGCCCAGCCGTACTTATAAGTCCCGGATGTTCGAGATGATTTTCAGCGATAAAAAAGAACTGTTGGAGCTGTATAATGCCATCAATGGAACAAACTACACGAACCCGGATGATCTGGTGGTGAACACGCTGGAGAACGCTATTTATATGGCAATGCACAATGATGTTTCTTTTCTTATTGACAAGAGACTGAACCTTTACGAACATCAGTCCACCTACTCTCCAAATCTGCCTTTGCGGTTTTTGTTCTATGTGGCGGATGTGTACTCGGAGTTTACAAAAGAAATGAACCTGTATGGAAAGAAGGCAGTGAAGCTTCCTACGCCCCATTTCATTATCTTTTACAATGGAACGGAGGAACAGCCGGATAAACGGGAACTGCGTCTGTCCGATACCTTTCAGCTGAAGGAAGAGGAGCCGCAGCTGGAACTTAGAGCTGCCATGCTGAACATCAACAAAGGACATAATAAGAAACTTATGGACGCCTGCAGAACTCTTAAAGACTATGCGGAATATACTGCCCTGGTGCGAGAGTATGCACGGGCTATGCCTCTTGCGGAGGCGGTGGAGAAGGCTGTGGACAACTGCATCAGCCGCGGCGTACTGGCGGGGTTTCTAAAGAAAAATCGTACGGAGGCGATTAAAGTGAGCATATACGAATATGATGAAGAACGGCACATGCGCCAGACAAAAGAAGAGGGATTTGAGGAAGGATATGAGTCCGGCCTTGCTGAGGGACAAAAAATTGGCCGTCAGTCCGGTCTTGCTGAGGGACAAAAAATCGGATTCAATAAGGGGCGTGAAATATTCAGGCAAATTATCCTTCTGCGGCGAGCCGGAAAAACTTATAAAGAGATTGCCGAACAATGCGGCGTATCTGTCGAAGGGGTTAAGGATATGCTTGAGGGAATTGAATAATATGTGTAAAGATCATAGTGTTAAGGTTATCACAAATAAAAATCCCACTGGCTTTAGACAATGGGTAGTTCACAATTACAAAACCTGATGATATAATCCCGTCTTTGACAGTTAGAAAATAAAAAATCGCTGTATCCCTTGTGTTTGCTGGGTTGCAGCGATTTTTTTGTTATCACGGAGCAGAGTAATTTATCTCTTTCTTTACTTTTTTCTGAATGGTTCTCATTTTGTTTTTGGCTATAAACTTCAGCCTGAATCAGGTCACACTCTGCACCAAGGACATCTAATGCACGATATATACCATGAAGTTCATAGGATGGTTTTTCTAAGAATTCAGATGCAACTTTACTGTCTGTGCTTTTTTTATATTTTTCAGTTTCTATTTTCACTTCATTTTTTTCCCTACAACGACATCATCTCTTGTAGGATCATGTTCAGGCAAAAGTTGTTCTAAGGTTCCAAGCTTGTGGACGATAGCTGAAGCAGTGCTGCCATTTGCTTTTGTATAAGATTTACAGAAAAAAGAAGAACAATATAGAAAAAAACGATATTTTTCTTCGCAGGAATTCTTTGACAAACCAGAAAAGAGTGGTTACAATAGCAGATATCATATTAATTGATAAAATGAATGGAGATTGTTATGAAAAAATGGGAAGAAAATATCCGCCGGGTGATTCCCTATACTCCGGGAGAGCAGCCAAACCAGCCGGATATGATTAAACTGAATACCAATGAGAATCCTTATCCTCCGGCTCCGGAGGTCAGAGAGGTGCTGCTGGCTCTGGATACAGATGAACTGAGGCTTTACCCTGATCCTTCAGCAGATGAGCTTGTGTCTGCAGCTGCAGAAGCCTATGGTGTGAAAAAAGATCAGGTTTTTGTGGGTGTCGGATCGGATGATGTACTGGCAATGAGTTTCCTGACATTTTTTAACGGGGATAAACCAATCCTGTTTCCTGATATCACATATTCTTTTTATGATGTGTGGGCGGATCTTTTTCGGATTCCTTATGAACGTCCGGCTCTGGATAAAAACTTTCATATCAGAAAGGAAGATTATTTCAGGGAAAACGGAGGAATCATTTTCCCAAATCCCAACGCACCGACAGGTGTGGCTATGGCCTTTGAGGATGTGGAAGAGATTATAAGGAGAAACCAGGATGTGATCGTGATCGTGGATGAGGCTTATGTGGATTTTGGAGCACAGTCGGTTCTTCCTCTTATCGAAAAATATGATAATCTTCTGGTAGTCCAGACTTTTTCAAAATCAAGGTCCATGGCAGGTATGCGTATCGGAATGGCTTTTGGAGATGCAGGCCTGATCCGTTATCTTAATGATGTGAAATATTCCTTTAATTCCTACACTATGGACAGAACAGCTTTGGCAGCGGGTGCTGCTTCTGTAAAAAATCAGGAATATTTTAAGAAAACCTGTCGTAAGATTATAGAAACAAGGGAATGGACAAAAAAGGAACTAAAGGCGTTGGGCTTTCATTTTGAGGATTCTATGGCAAATTTTATTTTTGCCTCCCATGAAAGCTGTCCGGCAGAAGAACTGTTCCAGGCTTTGCGCAGCCGTCATATTTACGTAAGGTATTTCCCAAAGGGACGTACTTCAAATCATTTGAGGATAACAATAGGAACTCAGAAGGAAATGGAGATTCTGATTGCATTTTTGAAGGAGTACCTGAAATAAAAAAATACATAAGTTTTAGAAATTTACCAACAGGAGGTTTTAATGGAAGTTTTAGTACAATGGTTTACAGAAAATCTGTCACAGTATATTTCAGCGGAGATGGTTGTCTTTATTATTTCTATGATCCCTATCCTGGAGCTTCGAGGCGGGCTTCTGGCGGCATCACTTTTGAAGATCCCGGCAGCTACGGCGATTCCTGTGTGCATTGTGGGAAATATTATTCCGATCCCGTTTATTCTTTTGTTTATCAGACAGATATTTAAGCTGATGAAAAAAACAAAACTTTTCCATAAACTGATCGTTAAGCTTGAAACCCGGGCTATGGGAAAAAGTGATCAGATTAAAAAATATGAGTTTTGGGGTCTTTTATTGTTTGTAGGAATCCCTCTTCCGGGAACTGGAGCATGGACAGGTTCGTTGATTGCTTCTCTTCTGGAGGTTGATATAAAAAAATCTTCTCTGGCCATTCTCGGAGGCATCATCATGGCAACAGTGATCATGTATGTAGTGTCTTACGGTCTGCTTGGAAATATTATCCATTGATCTTTTGGGGGCAGTGCCTGCAGGGTACTGTGAACGAGGTGGGAAGTAACACTTTTCACAGGGCAGTTTCACTTATAGACAGAAAAAGAGAAGTATGTTAAAATAAAATTTAGTAAAAAGAAATCTACCATATACAGGGAAAGATATCCCAAGAAAAAGACGGTTCCGGAGTTGCTGCAGATGTATAGCGGCAATCCGGATTCTGATGTTCGTGTCGGTTCAGACAGAGTATTCCGTAAATTTTAAGATGAAAATGTAGTAAGTCCGAGGAATTAGGACATGATTTTGAAGAAAAGACTGAGGTAATTTTTTATGAGAGAAAAATACGAATCATTGTCACTTGCAACATTGAAAGAGTTGGCAAAGGCAAGAGGACTCAAGGGAATCTCTGCCATGCGAAAACCAGAATTGATAGAGCGCATGCTTCAGGAAGACGAGAAAGAATCTGCCAGTGAAGACACGGAGATCAATAAAAAAGAGACAGAAGCTGAACAAAAACCTGATAATGGCGGAGAGAAACCAGCAGAGCGTCGTGAGGAGATCCCGTCCAGACATCAGAACCGGACATACAGACAGAATGGTTATGTTCAGGAAAATCGTGGCAGTTACGATAACCGCAGACGGAATAACTGGCAGGAAGACAATCGCCGGAGCTATGGCAATGGTCAGGAAGACAACCGCCGAAGTTATGGCAACGGTCAGGAGGACAATCGCCGAAGCGGCAGTCAGGAGGATGAGAATGTGATGTCTGCGGATACTGCGCAGCTTGACAGCGGTGAGAAAGCGAATGGCATCCTGGAAGTACTTCCGGATGGGTATGGATTTATCCGTTGTGAAAATTATCTTCCCGGTGAAAATGATATCTATGTTTCTCCTGCACAGATCCGTCGATTTAATTTGAAAACTGGAGATATCCTGCAGGGAAATATCCGCATCAAAACACAGGGAGAAAAGTTCAGCGCCCTTCTTTATGTGACATCTATCAATGGTTTTCATCCCAGTGAGGGACAGAAACGTTATAATTTTGAGGATATGACACCGATTTTCCCAAATGACCGTCTTAAGATGGAGCGTCCGGGCGGAAGTGTTGCCATGCGTATTGTGGATCTGATCAGCCCTATCGGCAAGGGACAGAGAGGCATGATCGTATCTCCGCCGAAAGCAGGAAAAACAACACTTTTGAAGGATGTTGCAAAATCCATCCTCAGAAATAACGGAGACATGCACCTGATCATCCTTTTAATCGATGAACGTCCTGAGGAGGTAACTGATATTAAAGAGGCTATCCAGGGACCAAATGTAGAAGTGATCTATTCTACCTTTGATGAACTTCCGGATCATCATAAAAGGGTGTCTGAGATGGTCATTGAACGCGCGCGGCGTCTGGTTGAACATAAAAAAGACGTTACCATCCTTCTGGATTCTATTACCAGACTGGCAAGGGCCTATAACCTCTGTGTTCCTCCAAGCGGAAGAACACTTTCCGGAGGACTGGATCCGGCGGCTCTGCATATGCCAAAGAGATTTTTTGGTGCAGCCCGGAACATGCGGGAAGGAGGCAGCCTGACCATTCTTGCAACAGCTCTTGTAGATACAGGAAGCAAAATGGATGATGTGATCTATGAAGAGTTTAAAGGGACTGGAAACATGGAGCTGGTTCTTGACCGTAAGCTTCAGGAAAAAAGAGTATTTCCGGCCATCGATATCCAGAAATCCGGTACACGGCGTGAGGATCTTCTTCTTACCCAGGAGGAGCAGGAGACGGTATTCAGTATGCGTAAAGCTCTGAACAGCCTGAAAGCAGATGAGGCAGTGGAACAGATCCTGAATATGTTTTCCCGTACCCGTACTAATGAAGAATTTGTTCAGACAGCAAAAAAACAGAAATTTTTATAAACGACTTGCATTTATTCCAGGGGTATGTTATAATCAGAAAGCTGTAAAATAATAAATTCGTCTAATCAAATACGAATAGAAAATAATAGAAAGAAATACAGAGAGGTGAAAATCATGCGCGAAGGAATCCATCCGAACTATCATCAGGCAACTGTAACCTGCAACTGTGGAAACACATTTGTAACAGGTTCTACAAAAGAAGATATCCATGTGGAGATCTGCTCCAAATGCCATCCGTTCTACACTGGTCAGCAGAAGGCTGCTCAGGCTCGCGGACGTATCGACAAGTTCAACAGAAAATACGGCTTAAACAAATAATTGAACATTAAGAGAAATGTGAGTACAGGTTGAGGTTGGGAAATCTCAACCTGTCTTTGCTTTACAACGGAGATTTTATATGCAGAACAGATCATCAAATATCGGCGGTCAGGCAGTCATGGAAGGAATCATGATGCGGCACAAAGACAAATATTCTATCGGTGTCCGCCGTCCTGACGGAGGAATAGAACTTAAGGTAGAAGATTATAAATGCACCTTCGGGAAAGCTGCTTTTCTTCGTAAACCTGTCATCAGAGGCGTGGTAAGCTTTGTGGACGGTCTTGTGATCGGAACAAAATGTCTGATGTATTCTGCAGAAATAGCAGGAGACGAAGAGGATGAGAAGGAAGCGGCTAAGAACGCTCATCTTACAGAGGAGCAGCGTCAGGCAAAGAAAGAAAAAGAAGATAAACAGTTTAAATGGCTTCTTTATGGAACAGTAGCACTTTCTATTGTATTGTCCGTGGCAGCTTTTATGCTGCTTCCCTACGCTATCGCCAGTCTTCTGAATAAAGTAGGGGCATCAGAAGTGATCGTTACCATTGCAGAGGCTTTTGTAAAGCTTGCTTTGTTTATGGGATACATGCTTCTTGTTTCACGGATGAAAGATATCCAGAGAACTTTTATGTATCACGGGGCGGAGCATAAATGTATCAACTGTGTGGAAAACGGAATGCCGCTTACCGTAGAGAACGTAATGAAAAGTTCCAGACAGCATAAACGATGCGGAACCAGCTTTTTATTTCTGGTAATGCTGGTGAGTATTTTCCTTCATTTTATCTTTGTACTGGTACCGTTTTACTGGGTGAGACTGCTGGGGCGTCTTCTTATGGTACCGATTGTTGCCGGCATTTCTTTTGAAATGATCCAGTGGGCAGGAAGAAGCGATAACAAAATCGCTGCGTTTCTGAGCAAACCGGGACTTGCCATGCAGAAGCTGACGACCATAGAACCTACGGAAGATATGGTGGAGGTTGCGATTGCTGCAGTAGAGGCAGTATTTGACTGGAAAAAGTATTTAAAAGAAGAATTCGGCTGGGAGCCGGGAGAAGAGGCAGATGAAAACGTTTGAGAAACTTTTCAGAGACGGGTGTCTGATCCTGGAAAAGGCAGGGATAGAAGAAGCCAGGCTGGATGCCTGGCTCCTTCTGGAATATGTGACGGGAAAAAACAGAGCCTGGTATTTTGCACATGGCGATGAAAAGGTGCAGGAGGAAGAAGCCAGGCAGTATGAGGAATTGTGCAGAAAGCGCTCCTGTCATATTCCACTTCAGCATCTGACCCAAAATGCCTGTTTTATGGGATACGATTTTTATGTAGATGAAAATGTTCTTGTTCCAAGACAGGATACAGAGACACTTGTAGAGGAGGCGCTGAAGCTTCTTAAAAATCAGCAGGCACCTTCTGTTCTTGACATGTGTACAGGTTCCGGATGTATTTTACTGAGTATTCTGAAAGAGATTCCGGAAGCCAGCGGAGTGGGGGCAGATCTTTCTGAGGCTGCTCTTAAGGTGGCAAAAAAGAACGCAGAGAGGCTTCAGGTGCAGGATCGGGCGTTTTTTACACACAGCGACCTGTTTTCCGGAGAATATTTTACACAAAACGGTAGCAGGAAACAGACAGAATATGATATGCTTATCTCGAATCCGCCTTATATAGCTACGGAAGAGATACAGAAGCTTATGGAAGAGGTACGTCTTCATGATCCTTATATGGCTTTGGACGGAAAAGAGGATGGACTGTATTTTTACCGCAGTATCACTGCCCGGTGCAGCAGATACCTGAAACCAGGCGGCTGGCTTCTCTATGAAATCGGTTACGATCAGGGCAGTTCTGTATCTGATATCATGGAAGAGGCAGGATTTGATCATGTTAAAGTAAAGAAAGACCTGGCAGGTCTTGATCGTGTGGTATTGGGACAGAAAAATAAACGGGAGGAACAGAATGTTTGATAAATTAGAGGATCTTCTGATCCGTTTTGACGAGGTTCTCAATGAGCTGGGAGAGCCGGGGGTTACAGATAACCAGGAACGTTTCCAGAAGCTTATGAAAGAACAAAGTGATCTGCAGCCTATTGTGGATGCTTATAAAGAATATAAAGAAAATAAAGAAACAATCCAGGACAGCCTTTCCATGCTGGAAGAGGAAAAGGATGAGGAAATGCGGGAAATGCTCAAAGAGGAGCTTTCTGATGCAAAGAAGAGAGTAGAAGAACTGGAGCATGAGATCAAGATTCTGCTTCTTCCAAAAGACCCGAATGACAGCAAAAACGTTATTGTGGAGATCCGTGCAGGTGCAGGCGGAGATGAGGCAGCGCTTTTTGCGGCTGAGATCTACCGTATGTATGTGAAATATGCAGAAAGTCTCCGTTGGAAAACAGAGATGATGAGCCTGAATGAAAACGGTATCGGCGGCTTTAAAGAGGTTACATTTATGATCCAGGGACAGGGGGCATATTCCCGTCTGAAGTACGAAAGCGGTGTTCATCGTGTACAGCGTGTGCCTGAAACTGAGTCAGGCGGAAGAATCCATACCTCTACCTGTACAGTTGCCATCATGCCGGAGGCGGAAGAGATCGACTTCCATCTGGATATGAACGATTGTAAATTTGATGTGTTCCGTGCATCCGGAAATGGAGGACAGTGTGTCAATACCACAGACTCAGCAGTCCGTCTGACACATATCCCAACAGGAATCGTAATTTCCTGTCAGGATGAGAAATCACAGCTTAAAAATAAGGACAAAGCTTTGAAGGTACTTCGTTCACGGCTTTATGAGATGGAGATTGCCAGGCAGCATGATGCGGAGGCAGAGGCAAGGAGAAGCCAGATCGGAACAGGAGACCGTTCCGAAAAGATCCGTACCTATAATTTCCCTCAGGGACGTGTGACAGATCACAGGATCAAGCTTACCCTGCACCGTCTGGACAGTATCCTGGGCGGTGATCTCAGCGAGATTATTGACAGCCTGATCGCGGCAGACCAGGCGGCTAAACTTGCAAACTTAAATGATGAACAGTAACTGGTCATCAGTTGAGAAATATAAGCGTCAGAAATACTGACAATGATATATGGAGGAGAAAAATGAAAAAAACAGCACTTGTAATTATGGCAGCAGGAATCGGAAGCCGTTTTGGCAAAGGTATCAAACAGCTTGCACCGGTAGGACCAAACGGTGAGATCATTATGGATTATTCTATCCATGATGCATTGGAGGCGGGATTTAACAAAGTTGTATTCATTATCAGAAAGGATCTTGAAGAAGAGTTCCGTACCGTAATCGGCAACAGAATCGAGAAGATCACAGAAGTAGAATATGCGTTCCAGGCGCTGGAGGATCTTCCGGAGGGATTTGAGAAGCCGGCAGACAGAACAAAGCCCTGGGGAACAGGCCAGGCTGTCCTTGCAGCTAAAAAAGTCCTTTCTGAGCCGTTTATGGTCATCAACGCAGATGATTACTATGGAAAAGAAGCATATGTAAAAGTCCATGATTATCTGGTACAGGAGCAGGAAGCGGATGGTGTTATGCATATCTGCATGGCAGGTTTCCGTCTTGGAAATACATTAAGTGACAACGGAAGTGTTACCAGAGGCATCTGCCATATTGAAGACGGAGCGCTTACCGGAGTTACAGAAACTCATGATATTTATAAAACAGAAAACGGAGCAGAAACAAGAAGTGAGGACGGTCAGGCAGCAGAGCTTGATGTAAACAGTCTTGTATCCATGAATATGTGGGGACTGACTCCGGAATTTATGGATGTTCTGGAAAAAGGCTTTGTGGAGTTTTTAAGTGAGATCAAGCCGGGAGATATTAAGAAAGAATATCTTCTTCCGGAAATGATCGACCGCCTGATCAAGGCTGGACAGGCAAAAGTAGACGTTCTTGAAACAAAGGATACCTGGTTTGGCGTTACTTATCAGGAAGATAAGGCTTCCGTGACAGCAGCCTTTGAAAAGCTTGTAAAGGACGGAGTGTATCCAGAAAACCTTTATAAATAAAGAAGCAGCAGTCTGTATCGGCCTGCAGGAGCAGGCAAAGGAGGAATTATTATGGGAAAATATTTTGGAACTGATGGATTTCGCGGTGAAGCAAATGTGCAGCTGACAGTAGATCATGCCTTTAAGGTAGGACGTTATGTAGGATGGTACTATGGACGTGACCATAAGGCAAAGATCGTAATCGGTAAGGATACCAGACGCAGCAGTTATATGTTTGAGTATGCACTGGTAGCAGGACTGACTGCTTCCGGAGCAGATGCATATCTTCTTCATGTAACAACTACTCCAAGTGTTTCTTATGTAGTGCGTACAGAAGATTTTGACTGTGGCATCATGATTTCTGCAAGCCATAATCCCTTTACAGATAACGGTATCAAGCTTCTGAATGGTAACGGACAGAAGATTGAGGCAGAGGTTGAAGCAAGGATCGAGGCTTATCTGGATGGAAGACTGGAGGAGCTTCCCCTTGCAACAGGAGAAGATATTGGAAGGACAGTAGATTTTGCTTCCGGAAGAAACCGCTATATCGGTTATCTGATCTCCATTCCATGCCGTGATTTCAAAAACATCCGTGTGGGTCTGGACTGTTCCAACGGAAGTTCTTCTGCTATTGCAAAGAGCGTTTTTGACGCCCTTCGTGCAAAGACTTATGTGATTAATAATGATCCTGATGGAACGAACATCAACACAAACTGCGGATCCACTCATATTGAGGTACTTCAGAGATATGTTGTGGAAAAAGGTCTGGATATTGGTTTTGCCTATGATGGTGATGCTGACCGCTGTATCGCAGTGGATCACAGAGGAAATATCATTGACGGTGACAAGATCCTGTATGTATGTGGAAAATACATGAAAGAAAAAGGCAAACTGAACGGAAACACAGTAGTGACTACAGTTATGTCTAATATGGGTCTGTACAAAGCTCTGGAAAAAGAAGGCATCGACTATGAGCAGACAGCGGTGGGAGATAAATATGTAGCAGAAAATATGCTGGAAAATAATTACAGCATCGGAGGCGAACAGTCCGGTCACATTATTTTCAGTAAATATGCTGCAACAGGAGATGGAATCCTGACCTCTCTGATGATCATGGAAGCATGTGTGGAGAAAAAATCTACACTTTGTGATCTGGCAAAAGAGATGAAAGTTTATCCTCAGATCCTGAGAAATGTCCGTGTGGCGGATAAAGTGGCAGCAAGAGAGAATCCCAAGGTAAAGGCAGCTGTGGAGGCAGCGGCAAGAGCATTAGGGACAGATGGACGTATCCTTGTAAGAGAAAGCGGTACAGAGCCGCTGATCCGTGTTATGGTAGAGGCAGGAACAGAGGATATCTGTGCAGAGCATGTGAACAATGTAGTAAAAGTAATTGAATCTGAAGGACTTATTGTAGAATAAGGAAGATACATGAATACAAAAAAAATCGGACGGATACTGGCAGTATGCGTGGGAGTGACCCTTCTGGCAGGCTGCGGAGGCGAAAAAAAGAATATTTATAAGCAGGCAGAGGAAAATCTGGAGCAGGGAAACTATCAGGAAGCTCTGACAGGATATGAGACTTCGATCTCTAATGGGTATAAACCAACAGAATCTTTCCGGGGAGCCGGAATCGCCAGACTGCGTATGGGAGATGCTGAAGGAGCTGTGGAAGCTTTTACGCAGGCTCTGGAGACAGACAAGGCGGGAAAATCCCTGCGGCAGGACATCATTTGTTATCGTGCCACTGCGGAACTTCAGGCAGGTTTTGAGGATGAGGCCATGGCTGACTGTCAGACGCTTGCATCGGATTATTCCATGAATGCAGATACCTATTTCCTTACGGGAAGTGTGGCTCTCGCCATGGACGGGTATGATGAGGCTGCCTCCAATTTTCAGCAGGCATATGGAGAAAAGCCGGATTATGCCATGGCGCTTCAGATTTATGAGGCATATGAAGCACGGGATATGGAAGCGGACGGAACCAGATATCTGGAGGCTGTCCTTGAAAATGCACCGAAGAATGCCCAGGATTATTATGAGCGAGGTCATATTTACTACTACATGGAGGATTATGACAATGCCAAAAAGGAGCTGACAAAAGCTGCCGAAAAAGGCAGCGCTCAGGCAGAGCTGCTTCTTGGAATGGTATGTCTTGCTCAGGGGGATACAGCCGCTGCAAGATCTATGTACCAGGATTATCTGAACCTTGAAGAAAGCAGTAAGGCGCCTGGCTATAACGGGATGGCTCTTTGCGATCTGGCGGACGGAGACCCGGACAGTGCTCTTGCGAATATTGCCAGCGGGCTTGAGTCAGCAGAAACAAATGAAATGCAGGAACTTCTTTTTAATGAAATTGCCGCCTATGAAAAAAAACTTGATTTTTCTACGGCATATGCCAAGGCTCAGGAGTATGTAAAAATGTATCCGGACGATGAGGAAGCCCAGAAAGAACTTGTTTTCCTTAAGTCCAGAACCGGAGAATAAATATGCAGTTTTATGATTTTAAGGAGATTCAGGAACGGGTGATCCTGATTGGTGTTCAGACAGATGCCGGAGAGGATGTGGAGGCTTCTCTGGATGAACTGGAGGAGCTTGCTCAGACTGCAGGAGCAGAAACTGCGGCTAAAGTGATCCAGAACAGAGAGGCAGTCCACCCGGGAACTTATATCGGGCGTGGAAAAATCCAGGAGGTAAAAAATCTCCTGACAGCTCTTGACGCCAATGGAATCATCTGTGATGATGAACTTTCACCGTCTCAGATGAATAATCTGGAAAGAGAATTAGAGTGTAAGGTTATGGACCGGACTCTTCTGATCCTTGATATTTTTGCCGGACGGGCAGTGACAAGTGAAGGTAAGATACAGGTGGAGCTGGCACAGCTGCGTTATCGTTCAGCCCGCCTTGTAGGACTTCGTGATTCTCTGTCCAGACTTGGCGGAGGAATCGGAACAAGAGGTCCGGGAGAAAAGAAGCTGGAGACGGACAGACGTCTGATCCGCACCAGGATTTCTGCTTTGAAGGCAGAGCTTGTCCAGGTGGAAAAGCACCGGGAACTGATACGCGGGAACCGTTCTAAGGGAATGCTTAAGACAGCTGCTATTGTAGGCTACACAAATGCCGGAAAATCAACACTTTTGAATACACTTACCGGTGCAGAGATTCTGGCGGAGGATAAGCTTTTTGCCACTTTGGATCCTACGACAAGAGTGTTGGAGCTTGATGATGGACAGCAGATTCTTTTAACAGATACAGTAGGGTTTATCCGCAAGCTTCCCCATCACCTGGTAGAGGCGTTTAAGAGTACCCTGGAAGAGGCGAAGTATGCGGACTATATCATTCATGTAGTAGACGCGTCGAATCCTCAGGCAGAAATGCAGATGGAGGTAGTCTATAAGACCCTGAGAGAACTGGGGGCTTCCGGAAAAAAAGTGATTACTTTGTTTAATAAACAGGATCTTGTTACGGAATCCGACCTTCGTGATCCTCATGCTGACCAGATTGTAAAATGCTCAGCAAAATCAGGAAAGGGCTTAGCAGAGCTGAAAGAAGTACTGTCCGGATTCCTGGCAGAAGAGCAGGTGTATCTGGAAGAACTTTATTCCTACAGAGAGGTGGGCAAGATCCAGACCATCCGTGAATATGGACAGCTTCTTTCTGAGGAGTACCGGGAGGACGGTATTTTTGTCCGTGCAAAAATTCCTGCAGAATTTTTTGTTCGGGTAATGCCGCAAGAATAAATTAAAATTTTTTCAGAAGTTTTCAGATGGTCGGAAAGGCTTGAAAAGCCTGCAAATACAGGAAAAACAACCATTATATATTGTGTATTAAGCGAATGATACACAATATATAGTGGTTTTTTGCTTTTGGGGCAGTTGACGGAAATCAGATAGTCTGATAGAATGTAAATCAGGTTTTTACATTTTATCATATGAGGTGTATCAAAGGAGGAAATAGCAATATGTTTCATGTAGTTAAGCGCGACGGTGAAATTGCCGATTTTCAGATGGCAAAAATATCATCTGCAATAAATAAGGCTTTTGAGGCAAAAGAAAAGAATTACAGTCAGGATATGATCGATCTTCTGGCTCTCCGTGTGACCGCAGATTTTCAGGAAAAGATTCTGGATGACCAGGTAACTGTAGAGGACATTCAGGACAGTGTGGAAAATGTGCTGATTCAGGCAGGCTACAGCGATGTTGCAAAAGCTTATATCCTTTATCGTAAGCAGAGAGAAAAAATCCGCAATATGAAATCCACAATCCTTGATTATAAGGAGATCGTAAACAGCTATGTAAAAGTGGAAGACTGGAGAGTGAAAGAGAATTCCACAGTTACTTATTCCGTGGGCGGACTGATTCTCAGCAACTCCGGCGCGGTAACAGCAAATTACTGGCTGTCTGAGATCTATGACAACGAGATTGCAGAGGCTCACAGAAACGCAGATATCCATATCCATGACCTTTCCATGCTTACCGGATACTGCGCAGGATGGTCTTTAAAACAGCTGATCCAGGAAGGCCTTGGAGGCATTGAAGGCAAGATCACCTCGGCTCCTGCCAAACATTTAAGCGTACTTTGCAATCAGATGGTAAACTTTCTGGGAATTATGCAGAACGAATGGGCGGGAGCGCAGGCATTTTCTTCCTTTGACACATATCTGGCGCCTTTTGTCAAGGTGGATAATTTAAGCTACCGTGAGGTAAAGAAATGTATCGAATCCTTTATTTACGGCGTAAACACTCCAAGCCGCTGGGGAACTCAGGCGCCGTTTTCCAATATTACTCTGGACTGGACTGTGCCGGATGATCTGGCAGAGCTTCCTGCTATTGTAGGCGGCAAAAATATGGATTTTAAATATAAGGACTGCAAAAAAGAAATGGATATGGTAAACCGTGCCTTCATTGAGACAATGATCGAGGGTGATGCCAATGGAAGAGGATTCCAGTATCCGATCCCGACTTATTCCATCACAAAAGATTTTGACTGGTCAGATACGCTGAACAACCGGCTCCTGTTTGAAATGACGGCAAAATACGGAACTCCGTATTTTTCCAATTATATTAACAGCGATATGAAGCCCAGCGATATACGAAGCATGTGCTGCCGTCTCCGTCTGGATCTTCGGGAGCTGCGGAAAAAGAGCGGCGGTTTCTTTGGTTCCGGCGAGAGTACCGGATCCGTAGGGGTAGTTACCATCAACATGCCGCGTATTGCCTACCTTTCCAAAACTCCGGAGGAATTTTACCGGAGACTGGATCATATGATGGATATTTCAGCCAGATCCCTGCATATTAAGAGACAGGTGATTTCCAGACTTCTGGACGAGGGGCTGTATCCTTATACAAAACGCTATCTGGGAAGCTTTGACAACCATTTTTCTACTATTGGTCTGGTGGGAATGAACGAAGCGGGACTGAACGCCAGATGGCTGGGCTGCGATATGACAGACGAGCGTACCCAGAAGTTTACAAAAGAGGTTCTGGAGCATATGAGAAACCGCCTTTCCGATTATCAGGAGCAGTATGAGGGCGAGCTGTTTAATCTGGAGGCAACTCCGGCAGAGTCCACAGCCTACCGTCTTGCCAAGCATGACAGAAAACGCTGGCCGGATATTAAGACGGCAGGAAGTAAGGGCGACACGCCTTATTATACAAACAGCTCCCATCTTCCGGTAGAGTTCAGTTCTGATATCTTTGATGCCCTGGATATTCAGGATGAGCTGCAGACTCTTTATACCTCCGGAACGGTATTTCACGGATTCCTTGGAGAAAAGCTGCCTGACTGGAAAGCGGCCGCGTCTCTGGTCCGCAAGATTGCAGAGAATTATAAGCTTCCGTATTATACGATCTCGCCGACCTATTCTGTATGCAGCGAGCATGGCTATTTAAGTGGTGAGCACTTTACCTGTCCGAAATGCGGCAAAAAAGCTGAGGTTTACAGCCGTATCACAGGCTATTACCGTCCGGTACAGAACTGGAATGACGGTAAGGCGCAGGAATACAAAAACAGGACACTGTATGACATTGCTCATTCCACCCTGAAAAAAGTCCATACAAGTATGGTGACAATGACAAAGAATGATGTAAGGATGGAGCCGGTGGAAACCCATAAGTATCTGTTTACTACCAGCACCTGTCCGAACTGCCGTATGGCAAAAAAGATGCTGGAAGGCGAAGAACTTGAGATCATTGACGCAGAAAAGAATCCGGAGCTGGCAAGACAGTTCGGCATTATGCAGGCGCCGACTCTGGTTATCACAGACGGAGAGCATCTGAAAAAATACGTCAACGCCTCTAATATCCAGAAGTATGTGGATGAGGAACTGTGATGTACCGGATCTTTCTGGCGGAGGATGATGAGACCCTCTGCACTCTTGTAAAAAAGCATCTGGAATCATGGGGATACGAGGTTACGGCAGCTGAGAATTTTTCTGATATCACAGGGGAGTTTATCAGGTCAGAAGCTCAGCTTGTGCTTCTGGACCTGAAGCTTCCCCGTTTTAACGGTTTCCACTGGTGCGAAGAGATCAGGCGTATCTCTCAGGTTCCGATTGTGTTTCTTTCTTCTGCGGCAGATAATATGAATATGGTTATGGCAATGAGCAGAGGCGCGGATGATTTCATTCCCAAGCCCTTTGACCTGGAGGTGCTTTCCGCCAAGGTACAGGCGATCCTCCGAAGAGCTTATTCCTTTGGCACAGGAGGCGATCTTCTGGAGAGAAAAGGAGCGATCCTGAATCTGGGAAACGGAACTCTGGGTTATCAGGGAAACTCTGTGGATCTTACCAGAAACGAGCTGCGGATCCTGAATCTTCTTTTCTCTCAGGGAGGAAATGTGGTGAGCCGGGAATCGATCATGCAGATGTTGTGGGAAAACGATGATTTTGTAGATGACAATACTCTGACTGTCAATGTGAACCGTCTGAGACGAAAGCTGGAAGAGATTGGACTTGGTGGTATGATTGTGACGAAAAAGGGGCGGGGCTATATGGTACCGTAGGAAGGAGCACAGATGGGCGGTTATTTGAGGAAAATGTGGAAAACTGTCCTGCTGTTCCTGTGTCTTTGTGGAATACTGGGGCTGACATTCTGGCTTTACGGCTGTTCTTTGGAACCTGTGCTTTATGGAGCGGTTCTGTGTATGATTCCGGCGGCGGGTGCGTTTCTGTACGGATGGAACAGATTTCGCAAAGAGAAGGAGCAGCTGGAAAGGATCCTGAATCTTCTTCCTCTGGAACTGGAGACTCTTCCCGGACCGGAAGATGACAGGGAAGAACTTCTTCACCAAATCATTTGCAGACTGAATCAGATGCGTATGGATGCAGAAGAAAAAAGAGTACGTTCCCATCAGGAAATGACAGACTACTATACCATGTGGGTCCATCAGATCAAAACACCCATTGCAGCCCTTCGCCTGATTCTTTCGGAAAACACAGAGAAGAACCGGTCAGCGGTCAGCGAGCTGTTCCGGGTAGAGGAATATGTGGAAATGGTTCTGGGATACCTGAGGACAGAAGATATGTCTTCGGATATGCAGTTTAAAGAATGCAGTCTGGACAGTATTATCCGGGAGCAGATCCATAAATACGCATCTGTGTTTATCGGGAAAAAACTGAAACTGGATTATGCAGGAGTGGAAGAGCGTGTGCTTACGGATCCGAAATGGCTGGGATTTGTGATCGGACAGTGCATTTCCAATGCGCTGAAATACACAAAAACAGGAGGAATCCGCATTTACCTTTCGGAGTCTCGGCCTCACACGCTGGTGATCCGGGATACAGGCATAGGAATCAGACCGGAAGATCTTCCAAGGATTTTTGAAAAAGGGTTTACCGGCTGTAATGGCAGAAAGGAAGAACATTCTACAGGAATCGGACTGTATCTTGCCAGAAAGATCATGCATAAGATGAATCAGGAGATCACAGTGGAATCAGAACCAGGTCAGGGAACAGAGGTATATTTATACCTTGGAAGACCGGACGGAGAGCTTTTTTAAAAGCAGATTCTGTGAATCTTACAAAAATGTCACATATAAGGGGAAACTGTAAGCCAAATCTATGGCAGGCAGGTTCCCCTTTTTGTATACTGGGATTACAAAAAATAAAACCATATCCGGCACGCAGAAAAACAGGAAATCTGTGCAGACCGGGAGAATGCATATGATTGGAGGAAACAGAAGCATGGCATTACTGGAAGTAACGAATGTGAAAAAAATATACACGACCCGATTTGGCGGAAATCAGGTGCAGGCTTTGAAGAATGTGACATTTTCTGTGGAGTCAGGAGAATTTGTAGCGATCATGGGTGAATCGGGATCCGGAAAGACTACTCTTCTCAATATTCTGGCTTCACTGGACCGGCCTACGGAGGGAGAGGTGCTTCTTGAGGGAAAAAGCATTGTCCGTCTTACAGAAAAGGAAATTTCCGCTTTCAGGAGAAAAAATCTGGGATTTGTATTTCAGGACTTTAATCTTCTGGATACTTTCAGTCTCAGAGATAATATTTATCTGCCTCTGGTACTGGCAGGAGAGGATTATCGGGAAATGGAACAAAAGATCCGGCCCATAGCGAAGGGTCTCCGAATTACAGAGATTCTGGATAAATATCCTTATGAGGTTTCAGGAGGGCAGAAACAGAGGGCGGCAGTAGCCAGGGCTTTGATTACCAGTCCAAGGCTTGTGCTTGCGGATGAGCCAACCGGGGCTTTGGATTCCCGGGCTGCTTCAGCTCTTCTGTCCATGTTTGAGGAGATCAATCAGGAAGGACAGACCATTCTTATGGTAACTCACAGCGCCCAGGCGGCAAGCCATGCTTCCAGAGTTCTGTTTATAAAAGACGGAGAAGTGTTTCATCAGATTTACCGGGGAACAAAGACAACCCAGGAAATGTATCAGATGATTTCAGATACACTGACGATTCTTATGACAGGCGGTGAGACCTATGCGTAAAGGAATGTTTCTGAGGCTTGCCCTTACAAATATCAAAAAGAACCGGGGTACCTTTGTACCGTATATTCTGTCCTCCATGGGCTGTATTACCGTTCTTTATATTATGCTGTTTATTGTCCATAATCCGGATACCCGAAACATCCGGGGCGGAAGTGATGTGGCTATGATTGTCAGCATGGGAGTTTTTGTACTGGGAATTTTTTCTGTGATTTTTCTTCTGTTCTGCAACAGCTTTCTTATGAAGCGGAGACAGAAGGAAATTGGTCTTTATAATGTGCTTGGTATGGAAAAACGTCATATCAGCCGAATGCTTCTGGTGGAAACACTGATCACAGGCGCAGTCAGTCTTACAGGGGGCATTGGGGCAGGAATCCTTGGAAGTAAGCTTGCCCTGCTGCTTCTTCTGAAGATGCTTCACCTTCCGGTACAGTTTGGATTTTATGTTACCTGGGAGGGCGTGAAGATCTGCGCGGCTTCCTATGGGATGATTCTTGCTGTGACTTTACTGCAGAATCTCAGCAGGGTTCATCTCAGCCGTCCGGTGGAGCTGCTTTCCGGAAAGAGCGTCGGGGAACGGGAGCCAAAAACCAAGCTTCTTATGGCAGTTCTGGGATTTGCATGTCTTGGGGGAGGATATTATCTGGCTGCAACCACAAAATCGGTAATGGACGCTCTGGTGATTTTTCTTCTGGCAGTGCTTCTTGTTATGGCGGGAACCTATCTGGTATTTACAGCGGGAAGTATTATGATCCTGAAGCTGATGCGCCGGAAAAAAAGCTTCTATTATAAAATACAGAATTTTACCAGCGTTTCCGGAATGCTGTACCGCATGAAGCAGAATGCTGTGGGACTGGCAAGCATCTGTATTTTAAGTACGGGAGTACTTTTGATGATATCTTCTGCCGTCAGTCTGAATATGGGAATTGAAGATGCGGTGAAGTCACAGTATCCTTATGATGTGAATGTTGGATTTTATGGAGACTCTTATGAAGAAGCAGAAGAAGCACAGAAGTTTATGAGAAGTGAGGTGGAAAAAAGCGGAATTCCGGTGAAAGCCGTGAAGTCTGAAATCAGCCTTTCTGCTGTGGGACTTTTTGACGGCCATCATTACACCTTTGATTATGGTGGGGAAAAGCTGAAAAATCTGAAAGAACAGGAAATTATGGAGCTGGTGGTGATCCCGGAGGAATATTATCAGAGCCCGGACGGGGAAAAGATATCTCTGGAAAATGGAACAGTACTTATCTGGGGAACAGACGAGGAAAGTATAGCCATTGAAGGACAGGAATTTTCTGTAGCAGGAAAATTAAAGAAAGAACCGGATATATCCGGGCTGACTGGCGTAGAATATGTAAGTTCCATTTATCTTGTAACAAATTCGGAGACATTTAAACAGATCAGTGAAATTCAGAGAATGGAAATGGAAAAAGGCGGCTCTATGTGGTGCCAGATGAAATCTTCTCTGGGAATTATGGTAGACGGAGAGGATGACCAGGCCATTGCCCTGAGAAATCTTCTTGACGGAAGTATTGAAAAATTCCGCAGTCAGGGATATTTTTCACAGGAGGGAGAGACTGTGTCAAACCGTGCAAGGGCAGTGGAAAAAGAAAATTTCTACGGGCTGAACGGAGGACTGCTTTTTGTGGGAATCCTTCTGGGAGGTGTGTTCCTGATGGGAACGGCCCTTATTATCTATTATAAACAGATTTCTGAAGGGTATGAGGATCGTGAAAGATTCCAGATCATGAGAAAGGTAGGAATGAGCCGCAGAGAGGTACGCTCTTCTATACGAAGACAGATCCTGATGGTATTCTTCCTTCCTCTGCTGGCTGCATGTGTTCATATTGGCATGGCCTTTCCGCTGATGAAGAAGCTTTTGTTGCTGGTGGGAATGAGCAATGACCGTCTGTTTCTTCTGTGTACGGCAGCTACTGTGCTGATGTTTGCAGCCATATACGGGCTGATCTATATGGTTACAGCCAGAGCTTATTATCATATCCTGGAAAAGGCGGAATAAGAAAGAGATGATTTTTTATTTACAATCATCCTGTTAAAACGTATAATGAGATACGGAATAAGGAGTGTGAATAAGAATCATGGAACATAAGATAAATAAACAACAGTTTATACGGGGACTCCATGACGGAGTCCCTATTGCATTGGGATATTTTGCCGTGTCCTTTACATTTGGAATGATGGCAGTGTCCGGAGGGATGTCGGTATGGCAGGCAACCTTGATTTCTCTGACAAACCTCACGTCAGCGGGACAGTTTGCAGGACTGGATATTATGATTGCCTGCGGTTCTCTGTGGGAGATGGCTCTGACACAGCTGATCATCAATCTGCGTTACAGCCTGATGTCATTTTCAGTTTCTCAGAAGC
Source organism: uncultured Blautia sp. (assembly GCA_900553515.1). Lineage (GTDB taxonomy): Bacteria > Bacillota > Clostridia > Lachnospirales > Lachnospiraceae > Blautia_A. The sequence goes on from USDN01000001.1 coordinate 74,877, forward strand.
TGGAGAGAAACCTGGCTCCCTGGCATAGATATGCAGTGGCTTTTGGTATGACCGATGAGATTTTTGGCGTCAGCATCAGCCAGCCGGGACGACTGAATCCGTTTTATAATTATGGAGCAATGAGCGCAGCCATTCCGGGCTGGACGTTTGGAACCCTGGTGGGAGCCATGGCTGGAAACATCATGCCGGGATTTATGGCAAGTGCGTTAAGTGTGGCTATTTATGGAATGTTTCTGGCACTGATCATTCCTCCGGCAAAAAAACATAGGGCAGTATGTAAGGTGGTTATAGGAGCCATGGCAATGAGCAGCCTGTTTGCTTATATGCCGCTGCTGAACAGGGTTTCTTCAGGATTTGTGATCATTATCACTACGTTGGTGGTGGCAGGAGCTGCTGCATATTTCTGCCCTGTTGGAGACGGAGAGGAGGAGAAACCGTGAATCACAGTATTTATATGTATATTTTTGTAATGGCGGCAGTAACCTATCTGATCCGTATGCTACCCTTGGTCCTTTTTAAAAAAGAGATCACCAGTCCGTTTTTGAAATCCTTTTTGTATTATGTCCCCTATGCCTGTCTGGCAGCTATGACATTTCCGGCAATCCTGACGGCGCCGTCTTCGGGAATGATCGCCGGAGCAGCAGGACTTGCCGCAGCTCTTATCGCAGCATATTGGGAAAGAAGCCTTCTGACAGTAGCGCTTTTTGCCTGTGGAGCTGTGTTTGTGGTGGAACGTATTCTGGAATATATCATATAGTACGGAATTTTGACTCGTTGCTGTGAACGAAGTGAACAGTGACTTTGGCTGAAACCGTTTTAAAATCTTACAGTATTTACTATTGCAATGCTGTATTTAAGTGTGCTAGAATTAAAAGTAAGAGTGTTTATATCCATAAATACTCACTGACAGGCAGTCAGGCCTGTACGTCAGATGAAAGGAATTACTGGTTTGGATAAGATAAAAACAGATTTTGGGGAAATATTGGACGATGAAAATCAGGATGAGGTAGAGATAGACCTTCTGGAAATCCTGAAAGCGCTGAAAAAAAAGTTTCTGCTGATTCTGGCAGCCGGACTTCTGGCAGGCTGCATCAGCGGTGCATTTACACACTTTATGCTTACTCCATCTTATAAGTCTACGTCAAGCATGCTTGTACTTTCCAAAGAAACAACACTGACTTCTCTGGCGGATCTTCAGCTGGGAAGCAGCCTGACAAGCGATTATACGGTATTGCTTAACAGTACGCCGGTTCTGCAGCAGGTGATCGAGAATCTGGACCTCAAGGATATTTCGGATGAGGACCTGAGAAAAAAGATTACAGTAGAGAATCCGTCTGACAGCCGTATCCTGGAGATTACAGTGGAGGACGCGGATCCTGTTCTGGCCAAAAAGCTGGTAGATGAGATTGCAGATGTAGCTTCTGATTTTATTGGAGATAAGATGGAGGTTATTCCGCCTAAGATCATAGAAGAAGGAAAGATTCCTGTTGTCAGGTCTTCACCCAGCTTAAAGAAAAATATGCTTCTTGGTCTTATTTTTGGTATTTTTGTATGCTCAGCAGTGGTAGCAGTGTATGCAATAATGGATGATACTCTGAAAACAGAGGATGATGTAATCAGATATCTGGATATTTCTGTTCTTGCATCCGTACCGGACCGCAAAGATTATGTGAACTACAATAAGAGAAAAGGTACACGCCGTTAGCAGGAAGGGAGAAGCTATTAATGAGAAGTGTTGAAATAGAGGATATCAGGAAGCAGGATTATCTTTATGATGAAGCGATCAAGACCCTGCGTACCAATATCCAGATGACAGGAAAAAGAATAAAAACAATATTGATCACAAGTTGTTATCCCAATGAGGGCAAAAGCGATATTTCTATCAGCCTTGCGAAAGAACTGAGCAGCATTGGCAAGAAGGTTCTTCTGATTGATGCTGATATACGGAAGTCTGCGTATTTCAGCCATTTCCTTGTAAATCAGGAGGTGCGCGGTCTGTCTGAATTTCTCAGTGGTCAGATTACAGTGAAGGATCTGATTTACGCTACAAATTATCCGAATATGGATATTATTTTCGGAGGAACACCAACACCGGATCCGGCAGGACTTCTGGGAGACGAGGTGTTTGGCGCCTTTATGAAAGAGATCAGAGGCTATTATGATTATATTCTGTGTGATACGCCGCCGGTAGGAAGCATTATAGATGCTGTGCTTGTGGCGAGATATTGTGACGGGGCAGTTTTTGTGATTGAACAGGGGGCGATCAGCTACCGGTTTGCACAGAAAGCTGTGAACCGTATCCGCAAGACGGGATGCAGGGTACTGGGAAGTGTTCTGAACAAAACTGACCGGAGACAGGACAAATATTATAAGAAATACGGTCGTTATTATCAGAAGACAGAAGTTAAGAAAGAAGCTTAGGACTGCGCAGAGAAAGGCAGGATAAAAGTGAACTGGAATAATACAAAAAATAAGGCAAAAGCAAATCTGATCCTGGCAGTGTTCTGCAGTGTTCTTGTGCTGATCATGGCGGCTCTTGTAGTCGTGGATCACAGAAGTACAAAAAAAGAAACGGAAAAACTGACAGAGCTTGCAGAGGAACAGAAAAAAGGCATTGAAGATTACGAAAATGTGAAAAAACGTGCTGCAGAGCTGGAAAAACAATCGGCTGTTTCTGAAGAAGAGGAAGAGAATATCACGGAGTCTGATGAGTCCGGATCCGATGACAAAGAAAGTGAAGACAGCAGTTCTGAAAAGAAGAATGAGTAAAAATGAGTAGTTCATCAAGAAGAGAACAGAAAAAGAAAAAAAGAATCCTTGTAGTGTCATGTTTTGCGGCAGCGGCAGTACTGGCAGGCGCTTTTCTTCTCTGGAGCCAGCTTCCGAAGAAGACTCATATCACTGCCATAAGCAGTTCGGAGGGAGTTTCTCCATCTGCAGAAGAGGTAGAATATGAGGGCTCTCTGTACAAATATAACGACCATCTCAGCAATTTCCTTTTTCTTGGAATTGATACAAGAGATCCGGTTTCCAGCTACAGTACACAGTTTGATGCGGGACAGGCAGATGCTGTCTTTCTTGTATCCATGGACAGAGTGACAGAAGAACTGAAGGCGCTGGTTATACCCAGAGATACTATAGCAGAGATTGAAGTATTTAATCCCTCCGGCAAAAGCATGGGGCATACAAAAGATCATATTAACATACAGTATGCTTTTGGAGACGGAAAGGAAAACAGCTGTCAGCTTATGAAAACAGCAGTTTCCCGGCTTCTTGGAGGTATACCTATTGAGAAATACTGTGCAGTAAATATGGATGGTATTCCTCTTCTGGCGGAAGCAGTGGATGGGATTCCGGTAACAGTGCCTGACAATAGTCTGGCTGAAAAGGATCCGGCATTTACAGAAGGTGCACAGGTGACACTGACGGCAGAAAATACAGAAATGTTTGTACGGTACAGGGATATCTCCCAGTCGGGAAGCGCTATTGTCAGACAGGAACGCCAGAAGGTATTTATGAAGGCCTTTGCAGAAAAGGCGCAGCAGAAAGCGGCACAGGATGCCTCCTTTGTGGTGGACATTTATGAACAGCTTCAGCCATATATGGTGACAAATATGGGAAACGATCTGTTTGCCAAACTTCTGTCAGCATCTGCCGGTTCATCTATGGAGGCGCAGACAATTCCGGGAGAAGCTTCAGAGGGCGAGTCCTTTGACGAATATCATGTAAAGGAAGAGGAACTGACAGCTCTTCTTATGAACATGTTTTACGAAAAAATACAATAATATTACAATGAGATAGGTAGTACATTATGCACTATTATCTATAAAAGAAAAAGAAAAGGAGCGATTTATTATGAAGTTGAGAAAATGCCTTATGGTATGCGCACTTGCTGCTGTTATGACAGTAGGTTCTGTATCTGTTGCAAGCGCAGCAGGCAGCCGTACAATGGATGTTACTGTTCAGGCAGAGGGTATCTCTGTTGCAGCTAAGATCGAAGAATCTGAAGCATACAAACAGCTTAAAGAGAGTGCACCGGAAGTTGTAACCATTCTTGACAAGGTAAATGATGGAACAATGGAAATGAAGGACGTAACTGCAGAGCTTACAAAGATGGCAGAGGGGCTTACAGATGAGGCTGCAAAAGCTGCTCTTGAGGAAGTTATCACAAAGCTTGAGAACAAAGATTTTGTTACAGGTTTCGTTGATCTGACAGCAGATGCTACCGCAGAGAAAAATGAGAACGGCAAATATGAGGTTACCATCGACGTGCCAAGCATGACAGATGAAGCAACAGGCTATGATGTTCTTCATTACAGCGTTGAGCGTTCTGTATGGGAGCTGATCGAGCCGTCTGAGACAGATGCTGAGGCTAAGACAATCACAGCTGAGTTCGAGGATCTTTCCCCGGTTGCTGTTGTTGCAGATGCTGAATAATCTGCAGAATCTTAATATAGTTTATCAAAAGACTCTTCCTTAAATGTGGAAGAGTTTTTTTATGTGATATTTTCGCGCTTTATATTGTTAAAGCAAAAGAAAAATGTTATACTGTAAATGTCTTTTGGAAAATTCGATATGTGACAGTATCAGAATTTGCATGGCTAATATATCATATGGAAGGTAGAAAACATGTCAGATCAGTTAGAGATACTCAGAGAAAATCTGGAGCAGTGCGATGAAATTATTCTGGACGCGCTTCTTATGCGAAACAGAATTGTAGAAGATATCATGGTGCACAAGGAGGAAAAAAATATTCCGATCCTGCAACCGGAACAGGAAGCAAGACAGGAAGCCTGGTTAGAAAAAAAACTGGAGGGAAGAAGACATAAAAAAGAAGTGGAAGATGTATTTTTCCGGATCAGACAGAACAGCAAGCAGATACAGGCTCGGAAACTGTTTAATTATAATATTGTGCTGATCGGATTTATGGGCGCCGGAAAAAGTACAATTTCTGATTACCTGAGAACAGCTTTTGCAATGGAAGTGGTTGAAATGGATCAGATTATTGCAGAAAGACAGGGGATGAGTATTTCTGATATTTTTGAAACCTACGGAGAGGAATATTTTCGTGATCTGGAAACCAGCCTTCTGATCGAAATGCAGTCCAGAACAAATGTTGTGATATCCTGCGGCGGAGGCGTTCCCATGAGAGAACGTAATGTGGCTGAAATGAAGAAAAATGGAAAAGTTGTACTTCTCACAGCAAAACCGGAGACTATTTTGGAACGTGTAAGGGACAACCATGACAGACCTCTTCTCGAGGGAAACAAAAATGTGGAATTTATTTCCGGACTTATGGAAAAACGACGCCGGAAATACGAAGCGGCAGCAGATGTTATTATTGAGACAGATGAGAAAAACGAGCTGGAGATCTGCGAAGAACTGGTGCAGAAGATTTTAAACGATTAAAATTGTAAATATTGCATAAAATTTCAGATGAAATATTAGGAAAAATTCAGATATTTACAAAATTGAAAAACTGATATATCATTGATGTATCAAAAGAAACAAAGAATTACTGGAGTATAAGAAATGGCATCCCTAAGTGAACAGGCATACGGAAAACTAAAGGATATGGTGATAGAAGCTTCTCCGGGAACCTTCTTCAGTGTGAGAAAATGTGCGGAAGAGCTGAATCTTAGTTATACGCCTACCCGTGAAGCCCTGCTGAGGCTTCATTCGGAAGGACTGTTGAATCTGGTTCCCAAGGTGGGGTTTTTTACGGCACAGATGGATCTGAGAGACATTACGGATATCCATCAGAGCAGAGAATGTATAGAGCGGTATGTGCTCCCTATGGTTCTTCCCCATCTGAGACAGGAAGATAAGGATATCTTGTACAGACTCCTTGAGGAACAGGAAAGGGCTCTGGAAACAGGAGACAGTACTTTATCTTCAGAAAAGGATGTGGAATTTCACTGTTATCTTATAGACCTTCTGAACAATAAGAGGATCAGTGATTTTTACAGAAGCATTCGGAGCCAGTATCGGGCCGGAGCAAATAATCTGGTAAAGGAACATACCATGATTCCCCTTGAAGAGCATAAAAAAATCATGAGGCTTATAGAGGAAGGACGATATGAGGAAGCTGTCAGAGTGATGGAAGAGCATGGAAGAAATGCAATCCAGAGAATGAGAGAAGGTTTTGTCCGGATCGGTTATTGATCCGGATAAAAAAATAAGTAAACTGATACATCAGTGATACGTCAGAATAAAATGCTATATTTTTTTAAACAAACTGATATATCAGTGATATATAAGGAGGGCGAGATGAAACAATATCCAGAAAAAGTAACAATCTGTGAAGTGGTAACCAGAGACGGGTTTCAGACGGCGCCGGAAATCTACCCGGTGGAAGAGAAGGTCCGGATTATTGAGGAAGTGGTAGATGCAGGATGCAGATGCGTGGAGGTCGGAGCGTTTTCTACTTATGAGACCATGTATAAAATGAAAGATACAGATAAAGTATTCGGAAATCTGCATATGAAAGAAGGAGTGGAATACAGGGGGCTTGTATATCTTCCGGATGATGTGAGAAGAGCGGCAGAATGTGGATGCAGAAAAATCAAGCTGAATGTATCTGCAAGTATGGCGCACAATCAGGCAGGAGCAGGAAGATCCCCGCTGGAATCCATGAAGACATTTCACGAATCTGGACAGATAGCAGAAAAAAATGGAATGGGATTTGCAGGTTCTATTTCTCTTCCTTTTGCTTCTCAGTGGGAAGGGGTAATACCTTTTCAGCTGATTGTAGATATTGTCAAAAGCTTTGAGGCTGCAGGTGCAACGCAGATTTCTCTTTCTGATTCCGCCGGGCTTGGAACGCCAAAGCTTGTTTATGAAAGAATCATGGCGCTGAGAGATCTGTTTCCGAAAATGGACTGGATGCTCCATATGCATAACACCAGAGGAATGGGACTGGCAAATGTAGCCGCAGCTATGGAGGCAGGGATCGACAAGATCGATACCTCTCTGGCAGGCCTTGGAGGATGTCCTTACATTAAGGGTGCTACAGGAAATATATCTACAGAGGATACACTTTTTATGTTGGATTCCATGGGCATAGAAACAGGAATGGATTTTGAAAAGATCATGGAAGCTGGAAAAAAGGTGATTGCTCTGGTAAAAGGAGAAGGAACCGACAGTTATCAGCAGAGACTGAGAACTCTGTCAGAAAATTGAAATATTTAACAGGTTAGTAATGAGCATAAGCCATTATAATAAAAAATAATAAAAATGGAGGATTTTAATTATGGCAGAATGGAAATTTCCAAACGCAGGACAGATGGAGTCTGCGAACAAAATGTATTACCAGACAATGACGAAAAGAGATGTGGAGCAGCGTCTGGAAAAAGATGATGTAATCATTATTCCGGTAGGCTCTACAGAAAACCATGGAAATTCCGGTCCTATCGGTGAAGATACTTTTATTGTATCAAGAATTGCAGAAATGGTTGCGGAAAAAGTTGGTTGTACAGTTGCTGAGCCGGTATGGTATGGTTCTCACCCGTTCCATCATATTGGGCAGCCTTGTACGATTCCGCTTCCAGATGATGTCTTTTGTGCTTATTTAAGAGCTATCATTACAGGTTTCTGGAATACTGGCTTTCGTAAAATGATTTTTATCAGTATGCATGGACAGGAATATTCCCTTCCAGTAGCTATTCAGGAATGGGGTAAAAAATATCAGGTTCCGGCAATGATCTATTTTGTGGATCTTCCCAGAGTAATGGCACAGACTTTAATGGATAAAGAACATGGCGGACCATTTACAAGACCGTTTCAGCATGCCTGCGAGGCAGAGCAAAGTATTTCTCTTGCACTGTTTCCTGAGTACTGTGATATGGAGCATGCAGAGGATACAGATGTTCATGGAATCCTTCCGGCAGGTCATGTAGACCGCGGTGGAGATATTTATGGAAATCCTATCCCGGGACATTGTGTAGTAGGAAATGCAGGAATTGAGTGTGTGACAGCGCCTCAGGGCGTTCTTGGACATGCAACAGAAGCAGATCCTAAAAAAGCTACTGCATGTATTGAAAAAGTCTGCGATTATCTTGTAAAACTTCATCACGATATTCTGGAAGCATGTCCTCCAGGAGTCCTTCCGGATGCAAAATACATGAGTCAGAGAGATCCTGAAGAAATCGAAAAACTTCTTAAGGGACCGACAAAGGGCGGCAAACATATTTACACAATTGCATGGCCCTGCTAATAAGCGTGCAAAATATTATGTAGCAGCATAGTATTTTACATATGATACACAAATCCCATAAGTGATAAGAAAACTGCACATCGATATCGGCCGATGTGCAGGAAATCTTATCTTTTAGAATGTGGATGCGATTCCACAGTAAAGGAGGAGAAGATGACAGGTACAATGAAAGCCCTGGTTTACCAGGGACCGGGAAGTCTTACAGTTGAACAAAGAGAAATTCCTCAGCCTCAAAAAGGCGAGGTTCAGATAAAAATTAATACAGTTTCTATTTGTGGTTCTGACCTTGGCGCTTATCGCCATGCATCTGACCGTTTCCGTCCGCCGCTTGTGCTGGGACATGAATTTTCCGGTGATATTACAGCCCTTGGGGAGGGCGCGGAAATATATAAAATAGGTCAGAGAGTAACGGTAAATCCTATGGTACTTTGCCGTGACTGTTATTTCTGTAAAAAAGGAGAGGGAAACCTCTGCGGAAACAGAAAGAGTCTGGGAACTGCTATTGGCGGAGTACAGACAGATGGTGCCATGAGAGAATATGTTACGGTTCCAGAGTGGATGGTCCGTCCGATCGCAGATAATGTTTCTTATTCTGCAGCGGCTCTTCTGGAGCCATGTGGAGTGACATTGGCCTGTGCGAAAAAAGGGCATACTTCTGAAGAAGAAAGCGTAGTTGTTCTTGGAGCAGGCCCGATTGGTCTTCTGATCGTAAAATTTTTGAAGGCACTTGGAGTTCCGAAGGTTATTGTTTCTGATATTATCGATAAACGTTTGAAGAAGGCTTTAGAGTGTGGAGCAGATCATGTGGTAAACTCCAAAAAGGAAGATGTAGTAGAACAGGTGAAAGCTCTTACAGATGGATATGGTGCAGATCGTGTGATCAACGCTGCGGGAGAATTTCTGATCAATCAGTCTTTCCAGCTTGTGAAAAATGGGGGTACAAGCGTACTGGTTGCTCTAGCTCATAATAAAGTGGAAATTGATCCGATGGAAATTGTGGGAAGAGGGCTGAATTTTGTTGGAAGTTATATGTTTACAACAGAGATGGAAGAGGCTGCGCAGATGTTGGCAGAAGAAAAGCTTCAGGTTGAGGATCTTGTAACATCCACATTTCCTTTGGAAAACGGCAAGGAAGCCTTTGATATTTTGTGCCAGCCGGACAATGATGAGATCAAGGTACAGATAAAGCTGTAAAAATATAATGTATTGGGATAAAAGGGTTGAAGAGGAGGATTTCTTATGAAGGCATATTGTTATGTAGAACCATTTAAAATCGTAGAACAGGAGCGTCCGACACCGGAACCGGGACCGGGTCAGGTAAGGATAAAGGTAAAAGCAGTTTCCATCTGTGGATCCGATACAGGCGGATTTAAGGGAACCAGCGGAATGAGGGTAGCTCCTCTTGTTATGGGACATGAGTTTTCGGGAATTGTAGATAAATATGGAGAAGATGTGAAAAATCCTTCGGTACCTGTAGGAGGACGGGTAGTGGTTTACCCGAACATCCAGTGCGGCAAATGCTCTGACTGTGAGGCAGGACTTCCGAATCTGTGTGAAGAACGTTTTATTCCCGGGACAACTATGCCGGCAGGCGGCTATGACGGCGCTATGGCAGACTATGTAGTGGTTCCGGCTGATAAGCTGATTCCCATTTCTGATAAGATCAGCTTCGAGGAAGGCTCCATGTTTGAACCGACATCTGTTGCCCTTCGCGGTGTAAAAATGCTCAGTGAAGTGAAAGACAAGGTGGTCACTGTTTTTGGAGCAGGTCCTATTGGGCTTCTTGCCCTGGAATGCCTGAAATATCTGGGGGCAAGGGAAGTGATCAGCATCGACCTGAATCCGGAACGCCTTCAAAAAGCGCTGGAATGCGGAGCTTCTTATGTGATCAACACGAAAGAAGAGGATCCGGTAAAACGTGTTATGGAAATAACAGGAGGAAAAGGCGCTGACGCAGGCGCAGACTGTGTAGGAATCGCAGTCAGTCTGAATACCAGTATGAAAATGGTGAAGAACGGTGGAGAGATCGCCATGATCGGCATGGCCTCCGAGCATATGGACGGTTTTGAATATAAGTATGCAGTGGCTCATGAGATGAAGCTGAAAGGAAGCTATTGTTATGTAGATGAGCTTTATGAAATTCCGAAAATGATCGAGGAAGGAAAACTGGACCTGAAAAAGCTGATAACAACTGTGGCTCCTATGAATCAGGTGCAGGAAAAGTTTGAAGATCTTGTATCTGGACATTCCAAAGAGGTGAAAGTAATTCTGGTCAATGAATAGGAGGGATTCTCATGAAAATGAAAACAGGACATTTCGGTTTTCTGAATCAGGTGGATCAGATTGCGGAAGCCGGATACGATGATGTGGAGCTGCATATCTGGGAGATTATGTCTCTGGATGAGGAACAGTACAGAGCAGCCAGAAAAAAACTGAGAGATACCAGGATCGACAGCGAGGTTTTTGACAATCCTCTGCCGTTGGATAAGGTAGTGGCAGATCCCTCCTTTGATATGGAATATTATAAAGAATACCTCAGAAAAGCAGTTTATAGAACTGCAGAAATGGGCGCCAGGTATTTTGTTTTTGGAAATGGCAAAACAAGAACTCTCCCCGGGGATAACCGGGAAGAGGGACAGAAAAAAATGACGAAATGATGGTTTACCTCTGTGAAGAGGCTGCACAGGCAAACATCACCATTATGATGGAGCCGCTTCATGCATCCCTGTCCAATGTGGTATTAAGTGTGCCGGAAGCCTTTGCATATGCAAAGCGTCTGGGCTGCCAGAATCTGAAAACCCTTCTTGATTTCAGATGGTTTGTGGCAGGAGGACACTCCTATGAGGATATTGTGGAATACGCTGATTTTATCAAGCATGTTCATGTGGATAATCCAATATATCCTTTCCCGGAACGGCATGTTCCCATGCTGGATGACGGTTTTGACTATACGAAACTTTTTGATACCTTAAAATCTATTAGTTATAAAGGGATTATTTCCTTTGAGGCAAACACTTTCAGCGATTTTGATACAGATATACGCAAAGGACTTCAGTTGTTGGCTGCAAACGGGATTACGCCTTATAACGAAGGTAGATAGGAGGATGTATGAGGGATAAAAAATATTTTCCTACACTTACAGTCATTTATCTCAATTATCTGATTCATGGTATTGCACTCATTATTCTTGCTCAGAATATTACATACTTGAAAGAACAGATGGGAACTGACAATAGTGGTGTTATGTTTGTTGTATCAGGTCTTGGAATTGGCAAACTGGTAACTCAGTATGTGGCAGGAATTCTGTCTGATAAGTTTGGACGGCGTCCTTTCATGTTTCTGAGCATCCTTTCCTATATTATATTTTTTGCCGGAATCCTAATTTCTCCTAATATTTATGTTGGCTTTTTCTTTTCCTTTATATGCGGTTTCGGAAATACCTGCCTGGATTCCGGAGGAACTCCTGCGTTAATGGAGATCCTGAATAAGATGATGGGAACAGCCTCCATTCTGACAAAGCTGTTTATTGCAGCTGGCCAGTTTGTTCTCCCTCTGGTCATAGGAGTGGTGGTTGCCCGTCAGATGTATTATGGTACTTCTTTTCTTTTGTGTATCGGAGTGTTGATAGTTCTGGGGGTGTGTCTGATCCGGGTTCCATTTGTTTCGGTGAATGAGACAGAGTGTGAATACAGTGAGACAGAGAAGTATACTGATATATATAAACCAGAGGGAAACATGAAGATAGAGGGGATTGCGCTGATTATTATTGGCTATACATCTACAGCAACCTTCCATACCATCATTAACTGGATTACCATTTATGCCAGAGAGGTGGCAAAGCTTTCGGAAACAACAGCTCAGAGTTTGATGAGTTTTTACAGTACAGGAGCAGTTATTGCAGTAGCTGTAACAGCACTTCTTGTACAGAAGCTTGTAAAATCGGTAAGAATGCTGATTATTTATCCGGTTCTGGCAACAGCGGCAATGACCGTACTGATGGTCTGTCCTACAGAAATGGTATGCAGGACTATGGCTTTTGCCATTGGATGTTTTGCGGGAGGAGGCGTCCTTCAGCTTGCAGCGGCAGCGATTGTGGAGTTTTTTCCAGAGAAAAAAGGAACTGTTACCGGAATGGTATTTACTGCATCTGGTGTAGCAATGTTTTTAGGACCGATCATAACAGGATTTGTATCAAAAATTTCTGTCAGCTATGTGCTGGTTTATGATATCGCAGTTACATTGTTGGGGATTCTTCTGGCTATTGTTGTAAATATCAGATACAATCAGGTTTTTTCCAAAAGGACAGAAAGGTGACTTAAGATATGCAGAAAAAATATAAAAAAATGTTTGAACCTATAACGATCCGGAGGATGACTGTGAAAAACCGGATCTCCATGGCTCCTATGGGGACAAACTTTGGTGAACAGAATGGTGAGATGAGTTTTCTGCACCTTGATTACTATGAACAGAGAGCCATGGGAGGAGTGGGGCTGATTATTGTGGAGAATGCAAGTGTGGATTCTCCGCAGGGATCAAATGGAACAACCCAGCTCCGTATTGATAAGGATAATTATATCCCAAGACTTTATAAACTGTGTGAAAATGTTCATCGCCATGGCGCCTGCATTGCCATTCAGTTAAACCATGCAGGTGCTTCGGCTATAGAAAGCCGTATCGGTATGCAGCCGGTCTCCGCATCAGATATTCCCTCTAAAAAAGGGGGGAATATCCCAAGAGCACTGACCAGGGAAGAAATTCTTCATGTGGTAAAAAAATACGGTGAAGCAGCCAAAAGAGCTCAGATGGCAGGCTTTGATGCAGTAGAAATACATGCTGGACATAGTTATCTTTTGTGTCAGTTTCTCTCCCCTACCATGAATAAGAGAACAGATGAATTTGGTGGAAGTCCGGAAAATAGAGCCAGAATTGTCCGTATGGTCCTGGAAGAGGTAAGAGCAAAGGTAGGACCTTTTTTCCCGATACTTGTAAGGATCAGTGCAGATGAGATGGTAGAGGGTGGAAACACTCTGGAGGATATGTTGGAGCTTTTGTCCTATTTTCAGGAAGAGGCAGACGTAATCGATGTATCTGCCGGATTGAACGGATCACTGCAGTATCAGATTGATAGCTGTCAACTTCCGGATGGATGGCGCTCCTATATGTCTGCTGAAATCAGAAGACGTTATCAGAAACCCACCATTACGACTGGAAATATCAGGGATCCGAAAGTTGCAGAAGAAATCCTGGAAAAAGGAGAAGCAGACTTTATCGGTATGGGAAGGGGCCTGATCGCAGATCCGAACTGGGTGAACAAGGTGCAGTACGGGCAGGAAGAAACAATTCGTAAATGCATTTCATGTAATATCGGTTGTGCCGGGCATAGAATTCAGCTGAACCGTCCGATTCGCTGTACTGTGAATCCTTCTGTAAATCAGTGGGAGGATTATAAAAAAGAAAAAGTGCAGAAGCCTTGTAACGTGGTTGTGATTGGCGGGGGTACAGCAGGATTGGAGGCTGCATGTACTGCTGCAGAGGTTGGATGCCAGACTTTCCTTATTGAGAAGGAAGATCATTTCGGGGGACTTGCGGAAAAAATAGCAGAAATTCCGGATAAGTATCGTATTCAGTATTTTGTAGATTATCTTCTTCAGAGAGCAAGAAAGCTTCAGAATCTGTATATGTTCAGCAATATGACGGCAAACCCACAGTTTGTAGAGTCTCTGAAACCGGATATCATTGTCAATGCAACCGGCTCTACTCCGCTTCTTCCTCCGATAGAGGGGCTTCATGACTTCATTGACAAAGAAAACGGAAACGTATATTCCATTTTAAAAATGATAGAGTATCGAAATAAGTTTCCAAAAGATATGAAGCAGCAGAAGGTAATCGTCGTAGGTGGCGGTGCTGTGGGTCTGGATGTGGTGGAATTTTTTGCAGAAAGGAACGCAGATATCACAGTGGTAGAGATGATGCCTCAGATTGGAAGAGATTTGGATCCGGTAAGCAAGCTGCGTATGGAGGAAATTTTTGAAAAATATCATGTAACGCTCAGACCGGATACGGCGCTTACAAAGGTAGAAAAGAATGCTTTTGTAGTAAGAAATCCAGATGGAAGCAGTGAGCAGCTGGACTTCCGTTATGGCTTCGTATGTCTGGGTATGAAATCAGCAAGTCCGGTTCTTACAGAGCTGAATGAAAGATTTTCAGCGGAAAAAGTTGAAATCGTTAATATTGGTGACAGCATAAGGGCGCGGAGGATTATTGACGGTGTCAGTGAAGGAAGAAATATTCTGAATGTACTGAAAAAGAGAGGCTATTTGGCATAAGGAGAAAAACAGTGAAAAAAGTATTGTCTATCCGGGAAATGAAACTGGGAAAAGGAAAACCTAAAATATGTATTCCTCTTACCGGAAAAAATGATCTGGAACTAAGAGAAGAGATTGCAATTGTAAAAAATTCCTGCTGTGATGTTGTGGAATGGAGAGTGGATTATTTTGAAGAAATCCATAAACCGGAACGGGTGAAGGAGATGCTCCATGAGCTGAGGATCCTTGTGGGAAATCTTCCTATTTTGTTTACCTGCCGTACGAAAGAAGAAGGCGGAGAGGTTTCCATTGTTAGCGAGGAGTATGTGGAGCTTTACCGTCAGGTGATTGAGACAGGAGAGGCAGACCTTGTAGATGTAGAGCTGTTTAAAGGAGACGATGTCTGCAAAATGGTCATTGAGACTGCATATGAACATCAGGTGTATGTGGTTATGTCCAGTCATGATTTTTATAAGACGCCAGATACGCAGACGTTAGTAGAACGTTTCCGAAAAATGCAGATGTTAGGAGCTGATGTTCCAAAGATCGCAACCATGCCGCAGTCAGCCATGGATGTACTGAAGCTTCTGGAGGCAACCTGTGAGTTTTCGGAAAAATATGCGGAGGGGCCGGTAATCTCCATGTCCATGGGATGGCTGGGCGGCATCAGCCGAATCTCCGGAGAAATCTTCGGATCTGCATTGACTTTTGGTGCAGCAAAGCATATTTCTGCACCGGGACAGATGGCAGTTTCTGATGTGAACTATGTGCTGAAGCTTCTGCATAACGGCAAGCAAAAATAAAAAGGGAGGAGTTGGATTATGACAGGAATTGCAGATTGTCCGGTAAACCAGCTCCTTCTAGCTGTCTGTGAATTTGTTCAGAGTCGGGTATGTTCCTTGTGATAACAAAGATATTATGATACCTCTGTTTTTAATATGTTAATTATATAATGTATTGTCAGAACTAATTTGTAATATAGAGCAGCTCTATATAAATATTTATGAATTTTCAGTTGTAAAACACATTAAACTTCGATAAAATAAAAATATAATCTTTAATGTTGTAAAGTATGAAGTTTTAAAATAGATACTACAGGAGGAAAATATTATGGAACAGAGAATCAAGGGAACAACAGGACTTATGATGCTGATCGGCAGTCCGGTAGGACACTCCGGCTCACCGGCCATGTATAATTTCAGCTTTCAGCATAATAATCAGGATTATGCATATATGGCTTTTGACATAAAAGAAGATCAGGTGGCAGCAGCGCTGGATGCCATGCGTCTTTTTAAGATGAGAGGGTGCAATGTGACTATGCCGTGCAAAAACGAGGCGGCAAAGCTTGTAGATGAGCTTTCTCCGGCAGCAAGGATCATTGGTGCAGTAAACACTGTTGTAAATGAAAACGGGAAGCTTGTAGGCCATATTACAGACGGAACCGGATTTGTGCAGAATTTAAGAGAGCATGGAGTGGAAGTGAAGGATAAGAAAATGGTAGTTCTCGGCGCAGGCGGAGCAGCTACCGCTATCCAGGTGCAGTGTGCTCTTGATGGAGCTGCTTCTATTTCTATTTTTAATCCGGATGATCCGTTCCTGGAACGGGCAAAAAATACTGCAGAGAAATTAAAAAAAGAAGCGCCGGACTGTCAGGTTCAGGTATTCTGTCTTGATGATCAGGAGAAATTGAAAGAAGAGGTTGAAAAGGCAGATATTCTGGTAAATGGAACTCTTGCAGGAATGAAGCCCCATGAGGATACAACTCTGATCACAGATAAAACCATGTTCCGTCCGGAGCTTGTAGTGGCGGATGTAGTCTATAATCCGGAAGAGACCAGACTTCTCCGGGAGGCAAAGGAAGCCGGCTGCAAGACTGTAGGCGGTAAGGGAATGCTTCTCTGGCAGGGGGCAGCAGCATATAAGCTGTATACGGGAATGGATATGCCAGTGGAAGAGTACCGGAAATTTCAGGAACAAAACGAAGAAAAATAAAGTGGAAAATATTGTTCAGATAAAAATGCTCCGCAAAGATGCGGCCAGATGCATATAGAATGCAGCTGCCTGCGGCAGTCTGCATCTGGCGCGCAAAGCGGAGCAGGTTCTTCAAGGAATGAGGGTAACTGTTCACAGTAACGGCTAAGGAAGTTTAAAACGGACGTATCCGCTTTTTTGTTGGAAAAATTCTGTTATTTTTCAAGGAAGGAAAGGTCAATCTCCCCTTCAAAGACAGTGGTTGCCGGACCGGTCATGTAAACCAGATTTTCCTGACGGTTCCACAGGATTTCCAGATCACCGCCCAGAAGTTTTACTGTGATCGGTACATCCTCATCAACAAGACCATTTAATGTGGAGGCTACGGCAACAGCACAGGCGCCCGTTCCACAGGCCAGCGTTTCGCCGGAACCTCTTTCCCATACACGCATCTGAAGAGTATGACGGTCGATGACCTTTACAAATTCTGTATTGATCCGGTCTGGAAAATCAATGTGATTTTCAAACAGAGGGCCAATTTTGGCAATATCCAGATTTTCCACATCATCCATATAGACAATTGCATGAGGATTGCCCATGGAAACTGCAGTGATGTGGTAAACGCTGCCGTCTACTTCAAGAGGTTCATTGATGACCTGCTCTTTTTCAGATACAACAGGAATGGTTTTTGCATTCAGAACAGGAGAACCCATATTCACTTTTACGGTGGAAACCTTGCCGTTTTTTACGGTGAGCTCCAGATATTTAATACCGCTTTTGGTGGCGACGCTGATATTTTTTTTATTTACGATACCTCTATCATAGGCAAATTTAGCCACACAGCGGATTCCGTTTCCACACATGGCTCCCTGTGAACCGTCCATGTTGTACATATCCATTTCACAGTCAGCCACGTCAGAAGGTTTCACCAGGATCAGCCCGTCAGAGCCGATGCCAAAATGTCTGTCACTGACAAATTTTGCAATTTCCCCAGGATTGCTTACTGTTTCCTGGAAACAGTCTACATAGACATAATCGTTTCCGATTCCCTGCATTTTAGTAAATTTCATAAATCTCCTCCTCATATTATTTATACGTTGCAGAACCGACAGAAAAGAATAACGGATCTGTTCCCCTTTTTAACGTTATCCAGTATATAGAAAAAATGTTATGGTTCTGTGAAATCAGAATGAAAAAAACGGAAATTTTATAATAGTTTCTGAAATTCCGGGAAGGGGGTAAGACTTCTCTTCAGAATACCGGTTATCTGAGCAATCAGGATTCCGTAATTGGTAATGGGCACATTCTGATCCTGACAGCAGGCAATCCGATATTTCATTTCCCTTTCGTTGAGCATGCAGCCGCCGCAGTGGACTACCAGTTTATAGTCAGAAACATCATCTGGAAATTCTGTTCCTGAAGTAAAGACAAACTTCGGTTCTGCTCCTGTGAAATTCCGGATCATTCCAGGGATCTTAACGGTTCCGATATCATCACATTGCCGGTGATGGGTGCAGCCTTCTGCAATCAGGATTTTATCTCGGTCCTGAATACCTTTAAGAGCGGCAGCCCCTTTTACTGAAGTACCAAGGTCTCCTTTATATCTGGCAAACAGGATGGAAAAGGAGGTAAGGGCAATATCCTCAGGTGTATCTCTGGAAACCCGGGCAAATGCCTGACTGTCTGTAACGACAAGTCCGGGTTTGATTCCCTGTGTCTGGAAGTGCTCCAGGGCAGTTTTAAGTTCCGTATCTCTTATCACGAGAGAAAGTGCACCCTGTTCCAGAACAGCGCGGATAGTCTGCTGCTGAGGCAGGATCAGACGGCCTTTGGGAGCAGCTTTGTCAATGGGAACCACAAGGAGAACCAGATCCATGGGAGAGATAAGATCTCCGATCAGTGGATATTTATGCGTTTCTTCGGGTTTTAGGGCGGCGATACGTTCCTTTAATTCATGGATCCCGGTTCCGGCAGCTGCACTGACAAAGAGTTCATTGCCGGCAGATGTATGGGTATGAATTGGAGAGGACATATCGGAAGCTTCTTTGGGAAGAAGATCTATCTTATTATATACCAGGAGCCAGGGGATATTTTTTTTCTGAAAACGGCGGATCAGAGTTTTCTCATGCTCTGAAATGCCAATCGTACTGTCAACTACAAGCACGGCAATATCAGTTTTGTTGAGAACCTGATAACTTTTTTTGACACGAAGGGCTCCCAGCTCCCCTTCATCGTCGATTCCAGGAGTATCAATGACCATTACGGGACCAAGGGGAAGCAGCTCCATGGTTTTGTATACCGGATCCGTAGTGGTTCCTTTTATATTAGAAACAATGGCAAGATCCTGTCCGGTCACTGCATTGATGACGCTGGATTTACCTGCATTTCGTTTGCCGAAAAAACTGATATGTATTCGCTCGGAAGCGGGAGTCTGGTTCATTCCCATAAATTTATCCTCCTTTGATCTAAAAGATTAATTTTTGCATATAATTATCGTTTTTTGTGCATATGAAAGTATTTTTATTATAGAAAATAATTTTTTATTATGCAAGTAAACTATTGCATTTTCCAAAAAACATGGTAAAATTAGAATCATGATTTTGAAGATTTTATGCAACAAAAATGTATAAATATACCAAGAACGGTATAATATTCAAGGAGGAAAAGAGAATGAAAAACATGAAAAAATTTGCAGCGCTTGCTCTCTGTGCAGCCATGACAACAGCTATGCTTGGAGGAGTAACCGTATTTGCCAATGACAGCGGGATTGAAGGAGTAGATGATCTCCCGGGCAAAAAGATCGGCGTTCAGCTGGGAACTACCGGCGATATTTATGCGTCTGATTATGAGGGAGATGAAGAAGGAACTTCCATCGAGCGTTTCAACAAGGCAAACGATACCGTTATGGCTCTGAAACAGGGCAAGATCGACTGCATTATTATCGACAGCCTTCCGGCAGAGAAATTTGTAGAGAATAACGACGACCTGGAGATCCTGGAAGAGGATTTTGCCACAGAGGAATATGCCATTGCCGTAAAGAAAGGCAACGACGAGCTGACAGAAGCCATCAACGGCGCTCTTAAAGAACTGAAAGAGGACGGAACTCTGGATCAGATCAATGAAAATTATATCGGTGATGATGATGTAAAGGGAACCTGCCCGTACGAGTCTCCGAAAGATGCAGACCGTTCTAATGGAACACTTACCATGGCTACAAACGCAACCTTCCCTCCATATGAGTATTATGAGGGCGACAAGATTGTGGGTATCGATGTGGATATGGCACAGGCTGTCTGCGACAAACTTGGCTATGAGCTGAAGGTTGAGGATATGGAGTTCAATGCGATCATGAACGCAGTTGATTCCGGTAAGGCTGATATCGGTGTGGCTGGTATGACAGTGACAGAAGACCGTAAGAAGAGCGCGAACTTTACAGACACTTATACAACTGCAAAACAGGTGATTATCGTTCGTAAATAATTAACGAAGCTTTACAGCTGCCATAAGGCAGAAAAAGGAAATAATTCCGGGTACCCGGCATCGAAGAGATCGGTATGGGAACCCGGAATTTATTATGAGTTGCTGAAAATGTGTGAAAAAAGAGAAAAAGGTGAATGTTTTGGCAGATTTTATTGAAAAATTTCAATTGAATTTTATAGATGAAAAACGCTATGAGTTTATTTTCAGTGGTTTGAAGACCACTTTGATCATTACAGCCTTTGCGGTTCTGATCGGTATTATTCTGGGCTTTGTCATTGCTATGATCCGTGCAACCCATGACAGAACAGGTAAAATGAAGATCCTGAATGCTATCTGTAAGGTGTATCTGACGGTAATCAGAGGAACACCGGCAATGGTACAGCTTCTGATTATGTATTATGTTGTATTTGCTGTCCATGATCCCGGTAAGCTGATCACGGCAATCGTGGCTTTTGGTCTGAACTCTGCAGCCTATGTGGCAGAGATTGTCCGTTCCGGTATTATGTCCATCGATCAGGGACAGTTTGAGGCGGGAAGAAGCCTGGGTCTGAATTATCGTCAGACCATGCTTCTGATTATTCTTCCTCAGGCCCTGAAGAATGTGCTTCCGGCGCTGGCAAATGAGTTTATTGTACTGATGAAAGAAACCTCCATCAGTGGTTATATAGGTCTTACGGATCTGACCCGCGGCGGCGATATCATCCGCAGTCAGACTTACGAAGCACTTCTGCCTCTGCTGGCAGTTGCAGCGATTTATCTGGTGCTTGTTATGTTCCTGTCATATCTGGTAGGAAAGCTGGAAAGGAGGCTGAGAAACAGTGAACGCTAAAGGCGAGGTATTGCTTGATGTAAAAGAACTGAAAAAATCTTTTGACGGAATGCAGGTTCTTAACGGAATTTCCACTCAGATCTGCAAAGGCGAGGTGGTTGCCATTATCGGACCTTCCGGCTGTGGAAAATCCACATTTCTCCGTTCCCTGAACCTTCTGGAAAAACCTACCGGAGGACAGATTCTTTTTGAGGGAACTGATATTACTGATAAATCTGTGGATGTAGATAAAATGCGCCAGAAGATCGGAATGGTATTCCAGCAGTTTAATCTGTTTCCACATCTGACTATTAAGAAAAATATTATGCTGGCTCCGGAGAAACTGGGGCTGATGACAAAGGAGGAGGCTTCCAGACGCGCAGACGAGCTTCTGGAGCGAGTTGGTCTTCCGGATAAGGCGGACGCTTACCCAAGCCAGCTGTCCGGCGGTCAGAAGCAGAGGATCGCCATTGCCAGAGCCCTTGCCATGAATCCGGATGTGATGCTTTTTGATGAACCTACGTCCGCTCTTGACCCGGAAATGGTAGGGGAGGTTCTGGAGATCATGAAGGAGCTTGCTCAGACCGGGATGACTATGGTGGTGGTAACACATGAGATGGGATTTGCCAGAGAGGTGGCCACCAGAGTTATGTTCATTGATGAAGGAAAAATCCAGGAGGAGAATACTCCGCAGGAATTTTTTGCCAACCCGAAAAACCCGAGGCTGAAAGAGTTCTTATCTAAGGTTTTATAAATACGTTGTCAATCAAAAAAAGATCGCTGCAGCAGAAACGGAAATCATTCACGGATCAGCTGCAGCGGTCTTGATTTTTATAAAAGATATGAAAAATCCATCAGTGCCCGGAAAGGGCTTCTGTGTTGTTTTTCTCCGGGGGAATCCGGTCGGCGTAGGCCTTTTTCAGTTCCTTGTAGCAGTATTTGATGATTTCCTTACGGGTAATGATGCCGATAAAAAATCCCTGATCGTCTACTACCGGAACGTAATTCTGGTTAATAGCCCGATCCAGAAGATCCTCCATGTCGGCATCCGCATGCACCGGCTTGTAGGTGGCCCGTCTGGGAATCGCCATAATGGAAATATCTTCCATTTCCTTTACATCCATGGTATTCAGTCGCTTCAGTCCCCAGAGGAGATCGCCCTCGGAAATGGTGCCTGTGTAACGGCCGTCCACGCTGAGAAGCGGAATACAGGAAAACTTCCTGTGCTCCATTTTTTCTATGGTCTGCCGCAGTGTATCATCCTCAAATATATAAGCTACTTCACTTTTGGGTGTCAGAAAAAATAAAATATTCACTTTATGTACCTCTGTCTTTCCTGTCAGTGGGGAAAGCGGTTCAGAGAGAACCTGCCTTCCTGTACCTGTGTTGCTTTACTATTGATATGATAGTATGAAGGTACATGACTGTCAATAAGTGAATTATTAAAATTTGGTGAAAAATACAGTAAAAAACCACCTGTGCAGGGTGGTTTTTGGTTACTGTTCACAGGAACAGATATAAATTAATTTACAGAAGACTGATCCCATTTGCCTCTGCTTCAGCCAGAACTTCCCTGGGCCAGAGAGATGCATGGACTTCTCCGATATGTGCCTTGCGAAGGAAAAACATACAGATACGGGACTGACCGATACCGCCGCCGATTGTATAAGGAAGTTCTTTGTTCAGGATAGCTTTCTGGAATTCCAGTTCTCTGCGGTCATCGCAGCCGGCTTCTGTCAATTGGGCATCCAGAGCTTCTTCGTCAACGCGGATACCCATGGAAGAAAGCTCCAGAGCAATGTCCAGTACCGGATAGTAAACAAGGATATCTCCGTTCAGCTCCCAGTCGTCATAGTCCGGGGCACGTCCGTCATGGCGTTCTCCGTTATTCAGAGTTTTACCTACCTGCATAAGGAAAACCGCGCCTTTTTCCTTGACGATCTTATATTCTCTTTCCTTCGGCGTGCAGTCCGGGTACATGTCTACAAGTTCCTGAGTAGAAACAAAAGCGATTTCTTTCGGAAGGATCTCTTCTATGTAGTCGTACTGAACTGCCATGTATTTTTCTGTTTTGCGGAGGACACTGTAAATGGAGCGGACCGTATTGATCAGTGTTTCCATGGTACGTTCTTCTTTGGAGATGATTTTTTCCCAGTCCCACTGATCCACATAAACAGAATGAATATTGTCAATATCTTCATCTCTGCGGATGGCGATCATATCGGTATAGAGTCCCTCTCCATGAGAAAAACCATATTTTTTAAGAGCGTAGCGTTTCCATTTGGCAAGAGAGTGGACGATCTCGGCATTTTCGTCCATACCTTTGATATCGAAGCTTACTGGACGCTCCACACCGTTCAGGTTGTCGTTAAGTCCGGAAGACGGGGATACAAATACAGGAGCGGACACGCGGAGAAGATTCAGCTTCTGGGCAAGTGTCTGCTGAAAAAAGTCTTTGACAGTCTTGATCGCTACCTGGGTATCATGGAGATTCAGATCTGACTGATACCCGGTGGGAATTTTAAATTGTTCCATAATAATCCTCCTCAATGTTTTCAATAAGCCATATTATATCAGGAAAAACTTTCTAATGCAATTTTTAACTTGCGGGATTTTATCAGATTCGATACAATAAAATCAGAAAATCACATAAGGGAGGGTGGAGAGTATGAGATGTCCGCTGTGTGATGGTACTGTTTCAGGAGGAAGATGTCGGGATTGTGGAATGCCTTACAGAAACGACGATCTTTTGTATCATCTTAACGAAGATCGGAGAGAACATGAGAAGCATGCTTCGGAAAAGGTAAAAGAAGAGCTGAGGAAAAGGATGGTACCGCTGGGAGATGCTGTGCAGAAGCAGAATATTTCTGGAAAGAAAAACACAGGAGCCCAGAAGAATGCCGGAAAGATCAGTCACGATGAAATTCGTCGGAAACAACAGCAGATCCGTCAGGAAGCAGTCCAGAGAATGACTGCAGGAAGAAATATATCCGAACCGTCTGTTGGAGAAGGGAAAAATAAAAAAGCATCTGCAAAAGCATTAAAAAATAAAAAAAAGAAATCTTCATGGGAACAGGAGTCTTCTGGAAAAAAGAAAAATCCTCTTACCCGCTGGATATTCTGGATCATTGCCGTATTAATGATCATAGCGCCTTCGATAGAGGATGTGCTCAATGGATGGAAGGGGGAAGAAACCTATTATGCGGAAGATCTGCCTGACAGCGATTATTCATATGCAGATCTGGAGACAAAAGAATCAGATTCTCCGTTTCTTTCTTCCTGGTCGGATTCTGACGGAAATGTAGAATATGGATTTGGAGCGGGAGCCGGAAAGATTCATGGAGGAACAGATATCATAGAAGGTGATTATCGAGTCTATACAAATGAAGAGGAAATTATTCTGGTTTGCGAACAAAAAACAGATATAGAGGAGATCACTCTTAAAGAAGGGGACAGTATTGAACTGAAAGTGGAACAGGGAGATGTATTTTATCTGAAAAATACAAGGAATTCTTATGACAGTGTGTATTTTCAGAGTTTAGGAAGGTGAAAAAGAGCGGGGGATAAAAAAGTAAAAATTCCCCCTTTCTTTTTACAGGATATTGTGTTATACTCAGTTTTGCAACACCAGATATGGGGAGAATATCGTAGGGATGCACATAGAAGGAGCGTGCATTTTTTTACGAGATGAAATAGGAGAAAAATGGTATGATTTATGTGATCAAAAAAGATGGGACAAAGGAAGAATTCAATCCGCAGAAGATCGTGGCAGCTGTAAATAAATCTGCCGCAAGGATCCTGTACACATTTTCTCAGGAAGAGAAGGATTTTATCTGCCGCTTTGCGCAGGAGCATGCAGATTCTCTTGGGAAAAATGAAATCCAGATCCAGGAGATGCATAATATCGTGGAAGGCGCTCTGGAGAGAGTGAACCCGGCGGTGGCCAAAAGCTATCGTGATTACCGTAACTATAAGCTGGATTTTATCCATATGATGGATGATGTGTATACAAAGAGCCAGGCTATCCGGTATATCGGTGACAAGAGCAACGCAAATACAGACAGCGCTCTTGTAGCAACAAAGAGAAGTCTGATCTTTAACGAACTGAATAAGGAACTTTATCGTAAATTTTTCATGAACCGCAACGAACTTCAGGCATGTAAGGATGGTTATATCTATATCCATGACCAGTCCGCCCGTCTGGATACCATGAACTGCTGTCTCTTTGATGTGGCGTCTGTACTCAGAGGCGGATTTGAGATGGGAAATGTGTGGTATAACGAGCCCAAGACTCTGGATACAGCTTTTGACGTTATGGGCGATATCGTCCTCAGTACGGCTGCTCAGCAGTACGGCGGATTTACTGTACCGGAGGTGGATAAGATCCTGGCTCCTTATGCACAGAAAAGCTATGACAAATATGTTCAGGAATTTTTGAAATACTCTGATCAGAGCTGGACCGGAAGAGAAGAGAAAGCGATCGAATATGCGCTGGATAAGGTACGCAGAGATTTTGACCAGGGATGGCAGGGAATTGAATACAAGCTGAATACCGTAGGTTCTTCCAGAGGAGATTATCCTTTTGTTACTGTGACTCTGGGTCTTGGAAC
The DNA here is from genome assembly GCA_900553515.1 of uncultured Blautia sp. Lineage (GTDB taxonomy): Bacteria > Bacillota > Clostridia > Lachnospirales > Lachnospiraceae > Blautia_A. Next base: position 100,266 of record USDN01000001.1, read on the forward strand.
CGGACGTTTTGAAAAGATGTGCAATATGTCTCTTTTGGAAGTACACAAAGGGGGACAGGGCAAGGAAGGTCATAAAAAACCAGTTCTTTTCCCAAAAATCGTATTCCTTTACGACGAAAATATACACGGGCCGGGACAGTGCTGTGAGGATGTATTTGAAGCAGGGGTGGATTGTTCTGCCAAGACTATGTATCCGGACTGGCTGTCTATGTCAGGAAAAGGTTATATTGCCAGCATGTATAAACAGTATGGCAAGGTAATCAGCCCTATGGGATGCCGTGCGTTCTTAAGTCCCTGGTATGAAAGAGGCGGCATGTATCCGGCAGATGAGAAGGACAGCCCGGTATTTGTAGGACGTTTTAATGTAGGTGCAGTAAGCCTTCACCTTCCGATGATCCTTGCAAAAGCAAGGGCAGAGAGCAGAGATTTTTATGAAGTGCTTGATTTTTACCTGGAAATGATCCGCAACCTTCATATCCGTACTTATGAGTATCTGGGGCAGATGAGAGCGTCTACCAACCCGCTGGCATACTGTGAAGGCGGATTTTATGGGGGACATCTGAAACCACATGAAAAGATCGGCAAGATTCTGAAGCCGATGACAGCATCTTTTGGAATCACTGCTCTGAATGAGCTCCAGGAGCTTTACAACGGCAAATCCATCCGTGAAGACGGCCAGTTTGCTCTTGAGGTACTGAAATATATCAATAACAAGGTAAATCAGTTTAAAGAGGAGGATGGAAATCTTTATGCTATTTACGGGACACCGGCAGAAAGTCTCTGTGGACTTCAGGTAGAACAGTTCCGTAAGATGTACGGTATTATCGAAGGTGTTTCAGACCGTCCTTATGTAAGCAACAGCTTCCACTGTCATGTAACAGAAGATGTGACTCCTATTGAGAAACAGGATCTGGAAGGCCGTTTCTGGGAACTTTGCAATGGCGGCAAGATCCAGTATGTACGTTATCCCATCGGATACAATAAAGAGGCCATCCGTACTTTGATCCGCAGAGCAATGGATCTGGGATATTACGAGGGTGTGAACCTTTCTCTGGCTTACTGTGATGACTGTGGTCATGAGGAACTGGAGATGGATGTATGTCCGGTATGCGGATCTACAAATCTGACAAAGATCGATCGTATGAACGGATATCTTTCCTACAGTCGTGTCCATGGAGATACACGTCTCAATGAAGCAAAAATGGCAGAGATCGCAGAAAGAAAATCTATGTAAATATGAAAATCCCGGCAGGCTGGACACAGCTGCCGGGATTTTAGCATTTTTCTTTTTTTAAATTAAGGAAGCTGACAACAGTAGGCAATACCCAGAGGTGTTACAAGGAGGGGGTGAATCGGCTGATAAACGGGCAGATTCAGACGCTTCTCAAATACAGAAGTGAATTCCCGGAACATGGAAGAACCTCCTACCACATAAACGGCAGGAACCTCATAGCCTTTCAGAAATTTTTCTGTGATCAGAGCCATTTTTTCTACGGTGGCCTTGATCACTGGGAAAATTTCTTCCTGTTTATCTGGCTGAGTTTTAAGAATTTCTGCTTCTTCATAAGGAATGCGGTAATGACCTGCCACTGTCATGGTCATGTGTGTACCGCCGGTAGCCTCATCATCTGTATAAATGACTTTGCCGTCTTTCAGAATACTGATTCCGGTGGTACCGCCGCCTACATCGACAACCGCCCCGTCGGTGATCTTTAATACGGCGGAGGCAGCTGTAGGTTCATCCACAATATTGGTTACCTCAAATCCGGCACCTTCCAGAACATAGCCAATACTCTTGACACTGCCCTGGTTCACTCCGGGAGGGATGGCCGCTGCAGCGTAGGAAAGCTCAGTTCCCAGTCTTTCCTCCAGAGTTGCCTTCAGCTTGGAAACAAGCTGTACGGATTCATAATAATTGACGATCACTCCATCCTGAATTGCATGGGATGGAGCGGAGATTCCGGCAATGGGACGGTTGGATGTGTCCACTACTGCCAGGACTGTATTGGCGGTTCCAAGATCCACGCCTGCTTTTAGTCTTCCTTTGAATTTTTTGCATTCACCTGTACGGACAAGTTCTGCAAAATTTGACAATGTTCTGCTTTTCAGATCCATTTTGTTACTCCGTTTTGCTGCTGCCTGTTGTGTCTGCAGCAGCTGTTTTTATTTGATGATCGTTCCGGTCTTTTCCTTATATCCGGCCTCAGCATGGGCAATATCTGTGATAATGGCACGTCTGCCGGCTTTTTTCTCAATAAAGGAAAGTCCTGCTTCTATTTTAGGAAGCATGGAACCCTTTTTAAACTGATTTGCTTCAATATATTTATGGGCATCTTCTGCTGAGATGATACCGAGAAGCTCTTCTTTTTCAGTACCCATGTTCAGGCTGACTTTTTCCACACTTGTAAGGATCAGAAGGGTATCGGCATTTAATTCTTCGGCAAGAAGTCCGCTGGAAAGATCTTTTTCAATGATCGCGCTGGCTCCGTGGAGTTCAATGCCCTGTTCGAGAACTGGGATTCCGCCGCCGCCTGCTGCGATTACAATCTGTCCGGCTGCTGTCAGAGCACGTACTGTCTCAATTTCTACGATACGCTGAGGCTTCGGAGCAGCCAGGATTCTGCGGAACTGTCCTTCTGCGACTTCTGTTACATAATTTCCTTTTTCTTCTTCAGCTTCAGCTTCTTCGGCAGTAAGTACGCGGCCGATGATTTTTTCTGGTTCTGCAAAAGCATCATCATAGGGATCGATGACTACCTGAGTCAGCACAGTTGCCACTGGTTTGTAAATTCCGCGGGAAAGAAGTTCGGTGCGGATGGCATTCTGCAGGTCATAGCCGATATAGCCCTGGCTCATGGCAGAACATACAGACATCGGGGCAAAAGTATATTTCGGATGTGCCTTACCGAATTCATTCATTGCAGTGTGGATCATACCTACCTGAGGTCCGTTACTATGGGAGATCACAACATTTGCGCCGTCTTCAATCAGATCGGCAACAGCCTTTGCTGCTGCTTTTGTGGCAATTTTCTGCTCTGGCAGTGTGGTTCCCAGTGCTTTGTGTCCTAATGCAACTACTACAGTTTTTTCGCTCATAGGAATTCCTCATTTCTTTTTCGTTTTTAGATAACACTAATTATAAAAGAATAGAGGTGGAATTGCAAGAGAGGATTAAAGCGGAAAAGACATACAATTCAAAAAATTTATTGATGAAGATGATCTGGAATGAATTTATGTTCGTTATTAAAATCGTAAAGGAAAAGCCGCCTGCTTTCACAGACGGCTGGTTTCCTTAACTTTTTTGAGGGGGGAGATAGAGAGTGGTTATTCATCTATCCAAGACATATTATATCGGAGAATTGTGTGCAAAGTGTGTACTGTTTCTAAAAGAATTAGAAAAAATATAAACAAAAATTAAATTAAAAGGATTCTTATTTTCATCTATTGTGTATTTTTCGAATCCATGTTACAGTGAAAATATCCAGCCCGCATTCTGCGGGTGCGTAACAGCAGACGTCTGTTTCGGGGTGTTTGACAGTTGTCTGCCGTACATTTCTCAGTGCCGTATCGGCACATATTCCAATCAGTATCCTTATTAATAAATGACTGCGTCAGCGGGAATTTGTCCTGCAGCCCAAAATAAGAAAGGGGAGATGCTGTTGTCCTGAGATTCAGATAAGAGGAAGACGGGGCAGATCGTATGCTGCGGAAGATCTATGCGCCGTAAACGGAAAATGCTGCAGCAGAAAGTGAGAGGATATATGAAAAAAAGAATATGGAGCAGGATCAAAAAAACAGGACTGGCAGCTGTTCTTGCTGGATCCCTTCTGGTGTCAGGAAGCGTTCAGGCTCAGACTGCTTTGTCAAAAAACGAAGGGGCAGGAAAATGCTCCTGTATGGAGGAAGAGGAAAACGGAGAAGCTCTTTATAATGTTTCAGAGGACGAAAACACAGAGGATTCTGTGATTTTTGTGGAATCAGAATATGAAGAGGATAATGGGGAGCCGGAAGAGGAGCCGTCAAAAGAAGAAATCCCGGAAATACCAGAAGAAAATATTTTGGAAGAAGATGGATCTTCAGATGCACAGACAGAGATTCCGGAAGTTGAAGTGCCGGAAGAGGATATGGATGTACCTGAAGATCTTACAGATGGAGAAGGAGAAAATGAGGAATCGGAGGAGATTCCGGAAACTGCAGAGGAAGCAGAGTTTACTCTGGAGGCAGAAGCTGTGTCAGATACTGCCGGAGCAGGGAAAAAGCTTCTTTATGAAATAGAGATAGAGAATACGGGAAAGCTTCCATTTAAAGAAATACGATTTACAGAGAAATTAGAAGAGGGGCTGTCTGCAGTCTGGGAAAATGAAAATGGAGAGCAGATGTCAGGAGCGGTCTCAGGAAGAGTGGAACCTGGAGAAAAAAGGGTTTTTTATATGGGGATCCTGATTCCGGAGGAATGGACAAAGCCTGTAAATATGAAACTATATGCAGAAGGAGAAGCTGAGACGGAAGAGCAGACAGGGGAACTTCCTGCTGTCATAAAACAGGTAGAGATCATGACAGAGATTGTACCTATGAAGGTTGATTTTCAGGTAACTAAAACTGCAGATCGTACAGTGGCAGTACCGGGTGACCGGATTGTATTCCGGATCTGTATCCGAAACACAGGTGAACGTACACTGCACTCGATTATTACAACGGAAAAGTTTCAGTTGGAAGATGTTCCCGCTGTATTTGTGGAACAGGAGGGTGTGATCCTGAACAGCACAAAGACAAAGGCTTTGATAAAAAGGCTGGAAGCAGGCAAATCCATAAGTCTTCAGGCTGTAGTTACGCTTCCGGAAAAGATTAAAGAAAAGAAGCTGATCAATGAGGTGGAAGTTGTTTCTAAAGAAACCGGGGAAAAAATTGTTGCTTCTCAGGCAGAACTGCAGATCCAGGCAGAAGAACATGAAACTGAAATTTCCGGATCGGCAGAACCTCAGGAAGAAGTGACTGCCTATAACAGAGATCAGAGCCATCCGGTATCCGTAAATCCAAAAACAGGAGATTCCTCTGACAGTCAGCTTATGAAAGAGACAGCAGTGTCGGCTCTGCTTATGGTGCTTTTTTTGACCGCAGCATATAGTAAAAGAAGGAAGGGCAGCGGAGGGGAATAAAAACGAAACATTGAAAACACCACCTGTGTGTGATATTCTATAAAAGAGTATATCAAATGTGCAGGCAGAAAATCTGCCGCATGTTTCTTGGAGGAATAGAAATGAAAGTATCAGCATTATTAGAACGCTTAGAATACACCTGCTGTCAGGGAAGTACAGAGCAGGAAGTGAGTACTGTTGTCTATGACTCCCGTAAGGTTCAGGAAGATTCTCTTTTCATCTGCATCCGCGGAGCTGTTGTAGACGGACATAAATTTATCCCGGATGTGATCGCCAAAGGTGCAAGGACACTTGTGGTGGAGGAAGAAGTCCAGGTACCTGAGGGTGTTACAGTGATTCTTGTAAAAGATACACGTTATGCAATGGCATTTATTTCCGCCGCATATTTTGGTCATCCGGCGGAGCAGCTGAAGACCATTGGGATCACCGGAACCAAAGGAAAAACAACAACTACTTATATGGTAAAATCTATTCTGGAAAATGCCGGATATAAGGTAGGACTGATAGGTACCATTGAAGCGATTATAGGAGACGAGGTGATTCCTGCTGCAAATACAACTCCGGAGTCTTATGTAGTGCAGGAATATTTTCGCAGGATGGCAGACGCAGGCTGTGATTGTGTTGTTATGGAGGTTTCTTCTCAGGGACTGATGCTTCACAGAACACAGGGATTTGTCTTTGACTATGGTATTTTTACAAATATTGAGCCGGATCATATCGGACCTAATGAGCATAGAGATTTTGAGCATTACCTTTCCTGTAAATCCATGCTTCTGCGTCAGTGCAGAGTAGGGATTGTAAACAGAGATGATGAGCATTTTGACAGGATCATTGAAGGTCATACATGTGAGCTGGAAACCTATGGTTTCTCACCACAGGCAGATCTGCGGGCGGAAGATGCCCATATGGTAGGCGGGAAAGGTTATCTGGGTATTTCCTATCAGCTGAAAGGTCTTCTGGAATTTCCTGTGGAGATTGATATTCCGGGAAAATTCAGCATATATAATTCACTGACTGCAATTGCAATCTGCCGTCATTTTCAGGTTTCGCAGGAAAATATTATCCGTGCTCTTAAAGTGGCAAAAGTAAAAGGAAGGATCGAGACCATTAAGGTTTCTGATGAATTTACTCTGATGATCGATTATGCACACAATGCAATGGCATTGGAAAGCCTTCTGACAACACTGAGAGAATACCATCCTCACAGGCTGGTGTGTCTTTTTGGATGCGGAGGGAACCGTGCCAGATCACGTCGGTATGAAATGGGTGAAGTGTCCGGGCGGCTTGCAGATCTGACGATCATTACTTCAGATAATCCAAGATTTGAAGAACCGCAGGCGATCATTGATGATATCAAAACAGGTATTTCCAGAACAGATGGAGAATATGTGGAGATCATTGACAGAAAAGAAGCGATTGCTTATGCCATCCATCACGGAGAACCCGGTGATATTATTGTACTTGCAGGCAAGGGACATGAAGATTACCAGGAGATCGAGGGAAAGAAATATCCAATGGATGAACGTGTTCTGATCGCAGAGATACTTGCAGAAGACAACAGACAGAATTGACGGAAGAAAGAGAGTTTGCATGATTTATGCGGATATCATCGTGGATATCTCTCATGAAAAGCTGGACAGAAGCTTTCAGTATCTGGTTCCAAGGGAACTGGAAGGAGAGATCCGCATCGGAATGGTTGCAGCCATTCCTTTTGGAAATGGAAACTGTGAGCGAAAGGGATATGTGGTCGGACTTTCGGAAAAACCGAAAGTTTCTCCGGAAAAGATGAAATCTTTGCTGAGACTTATGAGCAGTGAGGAAACCACAGAGGCACGTCTTGTATCTCTGGCTGCCTGGATGAGCAGCAGATATGGGGCCACTATGGCGCAGTGTTTAAAAACAGTCATCCCTATGAGGGAGAAGGTAAAGGCAAAGGAAAAAAGGCTTTTGTGCCTCAATATGGACAGAAAAGAGGCGGAAGAACTGGCCGGGGCGCTGGAATCAGAAAGGTGCAGGGCAAGGGCAAGAGTGATTCGTGCTCTTTTGGAAAAAGATTCTCTGGATTATACGCAGGCCTGTGCAGAATTGAAGATCACTGCTGCGGTACTGAAACCTCTGATCTCTCAGGGAGCTGTCCGTATAGAACAGGATGAGATCTATCGCATGTCTGTGAAGGGAGATGATATTCCGAGAGAACAGATATCCGTGCTCAGTTCTGTGCAGCAGAGTGCCCTGGAAGAGATCCAGAAAGAATGGAAGAAGCCGGTTCCCCGCCCCGTGGTGCTTCATGGAGTCACAGGAAGCGGAAAAACCCAGGTCTATATGAAACTTATTGAACAGGTCATCGAAGAGGGCAGGCAGGTGATCATGCTGATTCCGGAGATTGCCCTGACTTACCAGACGGTAAGAAGGTTTTATGGATGGTTTGGAGATAAGGTCTCTGTGTTAAATTCCCGCCTTTCTCAGGGAGAGAGATATGATCAGTTTAAAAGAGCCCGACGAGGAGAAATCCAGATTATGGTAGGTCCTCGTTCCGCGCTTTTCACACCTTTTTCCAAACTGGGGCTTATCATTATCGATGAAGAGCATGAACAGACATATAAAAGTGAGAGCAGTCCCAGATACCATGCCCGTGAAACAGCTGTGCAGCGTGCCTGCATGGAGGGAGCGAAAGTGGTACTGGGATCTGCCACTCCTTCCCTGGAAGCCTATACAAAAGCTGTATCAGGAGAGTTTGCTCTTGTAAAAATGGATGCAAGATTTGAAGATCGTCCTCTTCCTGGTGTATCGATCATAGATTTAAGGGAAGAATTAAAAGCAGGAAATCGTTCTGTCCTAAGCAGAAAGCTTACGGAGGCTATTGAAGAAAGACTGAAAGCCGGAGAACAGTCCATACTGTTTCTGAACCGGAGAGGCTATGCGGGATTTGTGTCCTGCCGTTCCTGCGGGGAAGTATTGAAGTGTCCTCATTGTGATGTGGCTCTTTCTGAGCATAATAACGGAAAAATGATTTGTCATTACTGCGGATATCAGCGTCCGAAGGCGGATATCTGCCCCTCCTGTGGTTCTCCGTATATTGGAGGTTTTAAGGCGGGAACCCAGCAGATCGAACAGATCCTGAAAAAGACATTTCCAAAAGCCAGAGTCCTGAGAATGGATTATGACACCACCAGGACAAAAGGCAGCTATGAGGAAATTCTGGCATCTTTTGCAGCTCATGAAGCGGATATTCTGGTAGGTACCCAGATGATCGTAAAAGGTCACGATTTTCCGGAAGTGACCCTGGTGGGAGCTATAGCGGCAGACCTGTCGCTGAATATGGCAGATTATCGATGCGGAGAAAGGACATTTCAGCTTCTGACCCAGGCTGTGGGACGTTCAGGAAGAGGGCGTAAGGTCGGAGAGGCTTTTATCCAGACTTATCATCCGGAGCACTACAGCATACAGGCGGCAGCGGCCCAGGACTACCAGCGGTTTTATCAGGAAGAGATGAGCTACCGGATGCTGCTGGATTATCCTCCGGCAGCCCATATGCTTTCGATTCTTGCAAGCGGTCAGGATGAGGAACTTCTGGAAAAAGGAATGGAATTTCTCAGAAAATTTGCAGAAAGGATAAGTCCTGGAGAGAGTCTGCATATTATAGGACCGGCCTGGGCTGCGGTAGGAAAAGTAAATGATGTATACCGCAAAGTCCTTTATATGAAACACACAGAAGAAAACGTCCTGATGGATATGAAAAATAAAATAGGAAAATATATTGAGATCAATTCCGGTTTTCGGAAATTATATATTATGTTTGATTATCAATGACGATTACATAAAAAAGGAGAAAAGATTATGGCACTGAGAACAATAAGAACTGAGGGAGATCCTGTATTAAGAAAGGTCAGCAGACCGGTTACAGAGATGAATCAGAAGATCCGTACATTGATCTTTGATATGCTGGATACCATGTATGAATCTATGGGAGTGGGTCTTGCTGCTCCGCAGGTTGGGATTTTAAAAAGGCTTGTGACTATTGATGTAGGCGACGGCCCTATCGTACTGATCAATCCTGAAATTCTGGAAACTTCCGGGGAACAGACCGGAGATGAAGGCTGTCTCAGTGTTCCGGGAATGGCAGGACAGGTAACAAGACCAAATTACGTAAAAGTAAAAGCTCTGGATGAAAATATGGAAGAAGTGATCTATGAAGGTACAGAACTTCTTGCAAGAGCCTTCTGCCATGAAATCGACCATCTGGATGGAAAAATGTATACAGATCTGGTGGAGGGAGAACTTCACAGAACGGTCTATGATGATGACGAGGTGTGAGAAAAATGAAGATTGTTTATATGGGAACGCCGGATTTTGCAGTTCCGGCTCTTGCAGCCCTGGTGGATGCAGGATATGAGGTAGCTGGTGTGGTGACACAGCCGGATAAACCAAAGGGAAGAGGAAAAACGCTTGTCCCGACTCCGGTTAAAGAAGAAGCGCTGAAACATGGGATTCCTGTTTATCAGCCTAAGAAAGTCCGGGAACCGGAATTTGTGGAAACATTAAAAGAAATCGGGCCGGATATTATTGTTGTGGCAGCTTTTGGCCAGATCATCCCAAAGGAAATCCTGGATATGCCGGAATTTGGATGTATTAATATCCATGCTTCTCTCCTTCCTAAATACAGAGGCGCAGCTCCTATCCAGCAGGCTGTGATCAATGGAGATAAGGAAGCGGGAGTTACCATCATGAAAATGAGTACCGGTCTGGATACGGGCGATATGATTTCCCGGGCTTCTGTTTTACTGACCGAAGATGAGACAGGCGGAAGCCTTTTTGACAGGCTTGCAGATCTGGGGGCAGGACTTCTTGTAAAAACCCTTCCTTCTATTTTTGACAGAACGGCAGTTTATGAACCGCAGCCGGAAGAAAGTCCTACACCTTATGTGGGAATGATCACGAAACAGATGGGACTTCTTGATTTTCATAAAAGCGCAGAAGAACTGGAGCGTCTTATCAGAGGTATGGATCCATGGCCAAGTGCATATACTTTCCTTAATGGGAAATCCTTAAAAGTATGGAAGGCAGCAGTGGAACAGAATGCTTCCGGATCAGAAGAGCCGGGCACTGTTGTAGCATCAGATAAAGAGGGAATCCATGTGGCATGTGGACAGGACAGACTTGTATTGAAGGAAATACAGCTTGAAGGAAAGAAACGTATGGATGCAGCGGCTTTCCTCCGTGGATATTCCATAGAAACAGGAACAATGCTGAAAGATCATAAGGAGTGACGGAATGTACGGATATGGATTTTATGGTTTTGACAGAACATATATATTGTTGATCCTGGGAATGCTTCTTTCGCTGGCGGCTTCTGCAAAGCTTAGAAGCACGTTTGCAAAATACAGAGCAGTCAGAAGTGCATCTGGTCTTACCGGAGAGCAGGCGGCCAGAAGGATACTTCAGGCTGCAGGGATCACGGATGTTCAGGTTCGGGCCGTTCGCGGCAGTCTTACAGATCATTATGATCCAAGGACAAAAACAGTAAATCTCTCACAGGATATTTACGGACAGACTTCACTGGCGGCTGTTGGAGTAGCGGCTCATGAATGTGGACATGCCATTCAGCATGCGATTCATTATGCTCCGCTGGAGATCAGAAGTGCGATCGTTCCGGCGGCAAATCTGGGAAGTCAGCTGTCCTGGCCATTATTTTTTATAGGTCTTATTATGAGCATCAGACCACTGATCACAGCCGGGATCATTCTTTTTTCTTTGGCTGTGCTGTTTCAGCTGGTAACGCTTCCGGTGGAGATTAATGCTTCCTCCAGAGCCCTTCATATGCTGGAAACAACAGGAATCCTGGGCAGCGATGAAAACAGGGGAGCAAGGAAGGTTTTGACGGCGGCTGCTATGACTTATGTGGCAGCGCTTGCCGGATCAATCCTGCAGCTTCTGAGACTTTTGATACTTGCAGGAGGAAGAAGAAACGATGACTAGTGGCATCAACACAAGAGAAATGATTCTGGAGATACTTCTCCAGATTGATGAAGAAGGCGAGCACAGCCATATTGCTGTCAGGAATGCCTTATCAAAATACCAGTTTCTTCCCAAGCAGGAAAGAGCTTTTGTAACAAGAGTATGTGAAGGCACGCTGGAATACAGGATTTATATTGATTATATGATCGATTCCTTTTCAAAGATCACCGTAGATAAGATGAAGCCGCCTATCCGTGAAATTCTCAGAAGTGCGGTGTATCAGATGAAATTTATGGATCGTGTTCCGGACAGTGCGGTATGCAATGAAGCCGTAAAGCTGGCCCAAAAGAAAGGATTTTATAATTTGAAACCTTTTGTGAACGGAGTTCTGAGGGCAATTGCGAGAAATAAGGATCAGCTGGAACTGCCGTCAAGAGAAAAAGACCTGGTAAAATATCTTTCTGTAAGATATTCTATGCCGGAGCCGTTGGTTCTGCGGTGGATGGAGATATATGGAGAAGAGACGACAGAAAAGATTCTTGGAGATTTTCTGGAGGAAAAACCATTGACCGTCCGCTGCCGTACATATTTGAATTCTGTAGAAGATATCTGCGAAAGCCTCCATTCTCAGGGTGTGAAGGTGGAAGATGCGCCTTACCTTCCTTATGCAAAAAAAATCTCGGGATTTAATCACATCCTTGCTCTGGATGCGTTTATTCAGGGAAAGATTACGGTCCAGGACGTAAGCTCCATGCTGGTTGCCGAGGTTGCAGCTCCTTCTAAAGGGGATTATGTGATCGACCTCTGTGCAGCTCCAGGAGGAAAAAGTCTTCATATTGGTGATAAGATGGAGGGCTTTGGAACTGTAGATGCAAGAGATGTCAGCCAGTATAAGGTGGGACTTATCGAAGAGAATATCCACAGGACAGGCTCTATCAATGTACAGGCCAGAGTAAAGGATGCAACAGTTTTTGATGTGGATTCCGAATGTCAGGCAGATATTGTTCTGGCAGATGTGCCCTGTTCCGGTTATGGTGTAATAGGAAAGAAACCAGAGATCAAATACAGATCAACACCTCAGAAACAGGAAGAACTGGTAATCCTTCAGAGAAATATCCTTGATAAGGCTGCAGAATATGTGAAACCAAGAGGTGTTCTGATCTACAGTACCTGCACGATCGCAAGGGAAGAAAATGAAGAGAACATGATGTGGTTTATGAACAATCATCCTTTTAAACTGGAAAGCATTGATCCATATATACCGGAGGAATTAAGATCAGAAACCACAGGTCTGGGCTATTTGCAGCTTCTGCCTGGAGTACATGGAACAGATGGATTTTTTATTGCAAGATTCAGAAGGAAGTAAACAGATGACAGATATTAAATCAATGACCATAGATGAGCTGAAAGCTTTGATGGAAGAGACAGGAGAAAAACCTTTCCGTGCAAAGCAGATCTACAGCTGGCTTCATGAGCATCTGGCAGTTTCCTGGGATGAGATGACGAATCTTCCTAAAGGACTGAAGCAGAAACTGGCAGATTATCCTATTACGGCACTGGAAACCGTGGACGTTCAGATTTCCAGGATAGACGGCACCAGAAAGTACCTGTTTCGGCTCGCGGATGGAAATATGATCGAAAGTGTACTTATGAAATACAAGCATGGAAATTCTGTGTGTATTTCTTCTCAGGCAGGCTGCCGTATGGGATGCAGGTTTTGTGCATCTACCATAGGCGGTCTTGCCAGAAATCTTCTGCCCTCTGAGATGCTGGATCAGATATACCGGATCCAGGCCTCCACAGGGGAGAGGGTTTCTAATGTGGTAGTTATGGGGTCCGGAGAACCTCTGGATAATTATGATAATCTTCTGAGATTTATCCATATTCTTACAGAAGAAGGCGGAATCCATATCAGTCAGAGAAATCTGACAGTTTCTACATGTGGTCTTGTACCGAAGCTGTACGAGCTTGCAGAGGAAAAGCTGCAGATGACCCTGGCAGTTTCTCTTCATGCTCCAAATGATGAAAAACGCCGTGAACTGATGCCCATAGCAAATAAATACAGTATGGATGAACTTCTGGAAGCCTGCAGGAATTATTTTGAAAAAACAGGACGGAGAATTACTTTTGAGTACAGTCTGGTGGCCGGTGTCAATGACAGTCCGGAAAATGCCCGGGAGCTTGCATCACGGCTGAGGGGACTGAACTGTCATGTGAATCTGATCCCGGTAAATCCGGTAAAAGAGCGTTCTTTTATACGTTCTACACGTCAGGCAGTGGAGAACTTTAAAATAAATCTTGAAAAATGTGGAATTAATGGTACTATTAGAAGAGAAATGGGCAGCGACATAGACGGTGCCTGTGGGCAGCTAAGAAAAAGATATATGGAAAAAACAGAAAGCGAGAAGTGACATGAGGGTATATTCAGCTACGGATGTGGGGCAGAAGCGGAAAATGAACCAGGATTATGTGTTCGTGTCCAAAGACCCGGTAGGAAATCTTCCCAATCTGTTTGTCGTTGCTGATGGAATGGGCGGTCATAACGCGGGAGATTTTGCATCTTCCCATGCAGTTCAGATATTGGTGAACGAGATTCGGAAAGATGCGGATTTCAACCCTGTTAAGGTGATCCGTCATGCCATAGAAACTGCCAACACGGAGATCTTGAGCCGTGCGCAGGAAGAGGAAGACCTCAGAGGAATGGGAACTACCATTGTAGTAGCGACCATTGTGGGACATTATGCATATGTGGCAAATGTAGGGGACAGTCGTCTGTACCTGATACAGGGACAGATCCATCAGATCACAAAAGATCACTCTCTGGTGCAGGAAATGGTCCGTATGGGTGAGATCAAACCGGAAGAAGCGAGAAATCATCCGGACAAAAATATCATCACCAGGGCACTTGGGGCAGAGAGAACAGTTGATATTGATTTCTTTGATCTGAAACTGGAGCCGGAAAGCACCATTTTGATGTGTTCGGATGGTCTCAGTAATATGGTGGAGGACAGTAAGATCCAGGAGATCATACTGGATGAAACAAAGGATCTGCCGCAGAAGGGAGAAGCGCTTCTGAGAGAAGCGAACCGGAATGGCGGTAAGGATAATATTGCAGTAGTATTAGTAGAACCATTCACAAATGAGGTGGACAAATGTTGAAAGCAGGAATGATCATAGCAGAACGCTATGAGGTTTTAGGGAAAATAGGCACAGGCGGCATGGCCGATGTGTACAAAGCAAAAGATCATAAGCTGAACCGTTTTGTAGCGGTAAAAGTATTGAAACCGGAATTCAGAGAGGATAAGACTTTTATCCGCAAATTCCGAAGCGAGGCACAGGCGGCAGCCGGACTGACACATCCGAATATTGTTAATGTATTCGATGTAGGAGATGATGAGGGCGTTTATTATATTGTTATGGAGCTGATCGAAGGTATCACTCTGAAAGAATATATTGCCAAAAAAGGAAAACTTTCTATTAAAGAAGCAACCAGTATTGCTATTCAGGTTTCCATGGGGCTGGAAGCGGCACATAATCATGGAATCGTCCATCGTGATGTGAAACCGCAGAATATCATTATTTCTACTGATGGAAAAGTAAAAGTAACAGACTTTGGTATTGCAAGAGCTGCTTCATCCAATACAATCAGTTCAAATGTAATGGGATCTGTTCATTACAGCTCACCGGAACAGGTGAGGGGCGGATACAGTGACGAAAAGTCTGATATCTATTCCCTTGGTATCACCCTGTATGAGATGGTAACAGGAAGAGTTCCATTTGACGGCGATACAACAGTTGCCATTGCGATCAAGCATCTTCAGGAGGAAATGGTTCCGCCAAGCGTTTATACAGAAAATCTTCCGTATAGTCTGGAACAGATTATTTTTAAATGTACTCAGAAGAGTGTAGGACGCAGATATGAAAGAATGGAGGATGTGATCGCAGATCTGAAGCATTCTCTTATTGATCCCCAGGGAGACTTTGTAAAACACAGTGATGTTGATACGGATGCAAAGACAGTTGTGATTTCCGACGAAGAGCTGGGAGAGATCAAACATACCCAGAAGAACCGTTCTTCTCAGAGAAAACCGGAAGTGGCTCAGCTTGAGGAAGAAGAGTATGAGACAGATTATGATGACGGCGACGATGAAGAAGAAGAATATCAGCGCAGACGTGCAGCTGCCAGAGAAAGAAAGAAGAAAAAACGTAAATCTCAGAGCAGGATCATTACGATCTTAGGTTTTCTTGTAGGAGCTGTGGTACTTGCCGGTGTGATTTTCTTCGTTGTGAAAAAGACAGGCGTCTTTGATAAAAAAGAAGAAAACGGACAGGTGCAGCAGCAGACTGATGATAATAATAAGGATGCTATGGTTACGGTTCCGGATCTTGTGGGTAAGACAGAGGCAGAGGCGAAAGCACTTATGGACGGGCTTCAGATCGGTACTCAGATGGTAGGTGAGGAAGCATCTACTCAGGAGAAAGGACGGATCTCATCTCAGGACATTCCGGCTGGAACTCAGGTAGAAGCCTATACTACATTAAGATATTATATCAGTAAAGGACAGGAAGAAGTTACGATTCCTTCTGTGGAAGGGCAGACCGCCTATGCGATCCAGAAATCTCTGGAAGAAAAAGGACTGAGCATCAATGTACAGAAAGAATACAGCGAAGATGATGGCACAGATTATCCGGTAGTAGAACCTGGATACGTGATCGCTATATTCCCGGAAGAGGGTACAGTTGTGAAGGCAGGAGATACGATCACAATGACTGTCAGCCGCGGACTTGACCGTGGAGACAGCGCTCTTGTTCCGGATGTAGTTGGAAAGACGGAAGAAGAGGCAGTAACCCTGCTTGGAAAGTGGATGGATATCCAGATCACAAAGGAGCAGAGTTCGGACATACCGGAAGGACAGGTTATTTCTCAGAGTCTGGAGGCTGGCGAGGCGGCAGATCCTGATCAGCCGATAAGCCTTGTGATAAGTGGCAGCGATCAGCCGTCTGCATCAGAAAACAGTGCTTCCACACAAACTGAGGGAACTTCAGACGTGGCACAGCAGCAGGCAGCTGCAAATGGTGAAGTGTGGAAATGCACACAGAGCCTGAATACACCTCAGGGATACAATGGAGGAGCGCTTCGTCTGGAATTGATACAGGATAATGCCGGTGTATCACAGGCAACTACAGTGTCAGAGGGACAGGCTCTCACTTTCCCATACAAGCTTGACATTACAGGTGTACCAGGAGTAAGCCAGGGAACTCTTTGCGTTTATGAAATGATCAACGGAGAATATCAGCAGCTTGGTTCTTATCCTCTTACCTTCGAAAAGGCACAATAACCTATGGAGGGAAAGATCATAAAAGGTATCGCCGGATTCTATTATGTACATGGGGAAGACGGAGAGGTTTATGAATGCAGAGCGAAAGGAATTTTCCGAAAGGATAATCGGAAACCTCTGGTAGGAGATAACGTGGAGATCACAGTGCTGGATCCGGAAAAAAAAGAAGGAAATCTGGTAAAGATATTTCCCAGAAAAAATTCTTTGATCCGTCCGGCAGTAGCCAATGTAGATCAGGCATTTGTGATTTTTGCGATGGATGACCCAAAACCAAATTTTATGCTTCTTGACAGGTTCCTGATCATGATGGAACAGGCAGGGGTACCTGCTGTGATCTGTTTCAATAAGAAAGATCTGGCAGAAGAAAAAGAAGTCAGAGATTTGTATGATACTTACAGAGGATGTGGATATCAGGTGCTTCTTTCCAGTGCTCTTCATAAAGAAGGGATAGAAGAGATACGAGATATCCTGAAGGGGAAGACAACAGTGGTTGCCGGTCCATCCGGAGTAGGCAAGTCGTCTTTGACGAATCTTCTGCAGCAGGAAGTTCAGATGGAAACTGGAGAGATCAGCAGAAAATTAAAGCGGGGAAAACATACTACCCGCCATTCACAGGTGATTCCTGTGGGAGAACACACATATCTTATGGACACACCAGGATTTTCTTCCCTGTATCTTACAGATATGGAGGAACAGGAGCTGAAAGACTATTTTCCGGAATTTCGAAAATATGAGGGACAGTGCAGATTTCAGGGATGCAGGCATATCCATGAGCCGGGCTGTCGGGTAAAGGAAGCTCTTGACTCTGGAGAGATCAGCAGATTAAGATATGAAGATTACTTAAGTTTATATGAAGAATTAAAAGAGAAAAGGAGATATTGATCACATGGACTATCATTTATGTCCCTCGATTTTATCAGCAGATTTTAATCGACTGGGTCAGCAGATACAGACTTTGGAGAATGAAGGAGTAAAATGGCTTCACATTGATGTAATGGATGGAGACTTTGTCCCAAGTATTTCATTTGGAATGCCGGTGATCCGTTCCATCAGGAAAGAATCCAACATGTTTTTTGACGTACATCTTATGGTGTCTGCTCCAGAGCGTTATATTCAGGACTTTGTAGATTGTGGTGCAGACTCCATTACAGTACATGCGGAAGCCTGTGAAGATCTGGAACGTGCTATCGAACTGATCCGTGATGCAGGAGTAAAGGTTGGGGTTTCCATTAAACCGGCAACTCCTGTCAATGATATCAGCCATCTGCTCAGTGATATAGATATGGTGCTGGTAATGACAGTCCAGCCGGGATTCGGAGGACAGAAGTACATTGATGATTGTACAGAGAAGATCTGTGAGCTTCGTGAACTGATCGAAAAAGAAGATCTGGATGTGGACATTCAGGTTGACGGTGGAATCAATGATGAGACCATGGAGACAGTTATGAAGGCCGGAGCGAATCTTCTGGTTGCAGGTTCTTATGTGTTCAATGGAGATCTTAAATCTAATGTGCGCAACATTAAGAAGAGAATGGAACATATTCAAGAGGATATTCAGTGAAGCATATGAAAAATGCAGTTATTGTAAGCGGGGGCAATATCGATACAGATTTTGCCCTCGATTTTTTGAAAAAAAACGGAACAGAAGATACCTGGATGATCGCGGCAGACAGGGGGCTGGAATTTTTTGAAAATACCGGTCTGATTCCAGATGCAGCCGTAGGAGATTTTGACAGTCTTTCTCCAAAAGGAATGGAATATCTGAATGCACTTACGGATACAGAGATCATAAGGCTGAAGCCGGAAAAAGATGACTCTGATACTCAGTCTGCGGCATGTTTTGCCATAGACAGAGGCGCAGAGCGGATTTTTGTGCTGGGTGCAACAGGAAAAAGGATCGATCATCTGCTTGCTAACTTTGGCCTTCTGGTATTAGGGGCGGAAAGAGGAACAGAAATCATTCTTGCAGATCCCTGGAATTATATGAAACTGATCAAAAGTGGAACCATACTGAAAAAATCACAACAGTTCGGCAGATATGTATCCTTTTTTTCCCTGAACGGGGATGTGCCGGGACTGACTTTAAAAGGATTTAAGTATCCTTTGGACCGTCATTATCTGACCGCGTCAGACAGCGGACTTACTGTCAGTAATGAGATCGTTGAGGAGGAAGCCAGCATAGAATTTGATAAAGGGATCCTTTTGATGCTTATGACAAAAGACTGATATTGAAAGGATGGCAGTTTTTAGGGAATAACAGAGAATTCTAAAATGAAATTGAAGCTGAATATTCACAAAGATGAAATGGTATGGTACAATATAAGATACTGTATTATGGTTTCTTTTGAAAGAGACTGAAATATGCAGCCGGTCAAAGCTATGAAGATCAATGATGATTTGTAATAAAGACCAGATTGAAGACAGATGAAATGACAGGATTTATAGGAGGAAATATAAAAATGAAATTAGGTATCGTTAGTTAAATGCCTATTTCATATCTCAATATTCCTTTATAAACCTCGATAAATCCCATATTTTCGTACTCAGCCGTTATATAAATTCATGTATTTACATATAGTTTCATGACAAATTGGTGCGGAATTGGTGCGGTAAATGGGAAAACAATATTTTGGGAAACGAGTTCATCACGACAGATTATTTTCAATGGCGAATTAAAAACTATATCTACGGCATTCACAAACATCGTTTGATTGATTTAAAGCCATATAGATCCCCACTGGAACATCCAGCGGGGATTTCTTTTTGAAAGAGATGATTTATTCAGAGCAGTATGGTAGAATAAATATTACAAATTAGAAGTTGGAGAGATAAAGATATTACTACCCATGCTTCTATTACAGCGAAACCTTTCTTTGAAAAAAGAGGTTATAAAATTGTCAAGGAACAGCAGGTAGAACGACAAGGAATTTTTCTTACAAATTTCTGTATGAAAAAAACCAGATGATTTTCTGCTTGGGATGGAGAAAAAGATGATTATTTTAATAACAGGAGCATCGCATACAGGTAAAACAGTACTTGCTCAAAAATTGCTCGAAAAATACAAATATCCCTATTTTTCAATAGACCATTTGAAAATGGGTTTAATTCGTAGCGGTTACACGAAACTCACACCTGAAGATGATACCGAACTTGAAGCATATATGTGGCCTATTATTCGTGAGATGATAAAAACTGCTATAGAAAACAAACAAAATCTTGTTATTGAAGGGGGATATATCCCTTTCGATTGGAAAAAAGATTTTACAGAAGAATATCTTGATAATATCAAATTTTATTGTCTTGTGATGAGCGAAAACTATATCAAAAATTACTTCGACAATATAAAAAAATACGCAAGTGCTGTAGAAAATCGTATAGATGATGATTGGTGTACGATGGAAAGTGTTTTAGAAGATAATGCACAGTTTTTAGAACTTGCAAAAAAGCATAATGCGAATTATGTACTTATTGATGATAAGTATGAAATAAATATTGATTTATAAAGACAACTCCCAGTCTGTCGTTCTGATTTTCAACTGAATAACCACAACAAAAACCGCTGCTACATGGAAGTCAACAAACCATGCAACAGCGGTTTTTCTTTACCGTTTTTTCCGCTGGCTGATAGGCGTTCCCATTTTCTTTGATTTTTTGAGAATCCGAATGAGCCAGCGAAATTCTTCATCTGACAGATTTTTATAGTTGATGCCGAGCTGCTTGCAGTAAAGGACAACCAGCT
>USDN01000002.1 GCA_900553515.1 uncultured Blautia sp.
TTACCGGCATGGCATAATGGATCTCAGACTGATCCTCCACTCCCAGAAGGAGATAAGCGGTATCCTTATCCTGCATAGCCGCCAGATACTTAAAATTATCACGGAATCTCTGGACCGGGTATATCTTGCCGTCTGCTCCATAGGGCAGGGCAATCTCCGCAGTGTCCAGCGGATAGAGCGCCTCCGGAGAGATCACCTGCTTTCCATGATAGATAAAATAATTAAATGCATCTGCAAAAATCCGCGGATCGTTCATATAATCTTTTGTAATCGTATCTTTTTTACCCAAATTTATCACCACCTGTTAAGATTTTCAGCTGCTTCCATTCTTTAAATTGGGATTTTATTTTATGGAAGTTCATCTTAAGTAAGCGGCTCTCCCTGGTAAGAGCTGTTTTCAGCATAGCACAATGAAACAGGTAAAACAATAAAAATGTCCTTCTAAGTTACGCCAAAAATCCCCATGATACACTATAATTACTCAGGTATCATGGGGATTTTTATATTCGTATTGTTAAAAAGATTTAATTTGCATAATATCCATTATAAAATATAGGACTTCTTCCTTGTCCTCTTTGCTTGTATGTATAAGCATTTAACCACCCTGTCTGTCCATTTGAACGTCTGACCTGCAGATATAATTTTCCTTTTTTTATGTAATACTTATCAATAATCACGTTTTCTCTTTTCTTTACTACAAACGCTCTGGAACGACTTCCTGGTTTTTTATATGTTGAAAATTGCTTAGAAGCCTTAAATGTTCTGCTTTTGGAAAAATATCCGCTGTAACCGCTTCGTACTAACGTGCCATTTTTATATTTATACGGTATCACGTACTCCATTCCACCGGTAGTCCAGTTCATTGAGACAAATCTGACTTTAATCGAATTACCTGATACAGTAATTCCACTATATGGATACCAGGAAACATACGACGCCCCCTGATAATTTTTCATAAGATTAGTTAAAATACATACCGTCTTCATCTTACCTTTATGATATTGCAGAATTCTATGGGAAGAAATTCCTTGATTTGGTCCTTCCGTCCATGCATATATAAATCTTTTTCCATTTGCCAACGTAATAATACGATATCCTGCATAGTCACAATCTGTTTTTGGTAAAGAGTATACCTTTTTTCCATTTACATAAAATACAGCGCTAATATTATATCCACTTCTTCGAGTTTTCAGTACAATACGATCTGTTTTTCGATTTCCATCTAAATCATACTTGTACACTCTATTGTTACGAAGATTCCCACTTACTCCAGCCGCTGCCTGAACAGTTTTTCCCGAAAATCCTACTGCAGTCCCTAAAATCACCAGTAAAAACATAATCATACAACTGATCTTTTTGATTCTTTTCATACATTTCCTCCCACAATTTGTTTTTATTATTGTTTCATAATATTATTCTCGCACATAAATCTTACAATTTTAGATGATTTTTTATGACAAAATTATTATTTTATCATTTTTTATTATCCAAATAGCTTAACTATCCATCAGAGAATAGCAACCATAATCAAATATGGACTATAGCGAACATTCAAAAAAAGAAGAGGCTGCTGCAAACTGATATGTGTCCAGAATTCTGGGTACATATCAACACAGGAGAAGCCTCTTCTTTTTCATTAATCTCAATCTAGCAGCCTGTAATGCCACCTGTTAAGATTTTTATTTCAGATTTTCAGATTGCAGCAAAAATGCCACTGCGCCCAGAAGCCCGGCGTTGTTTCCAAGCTCTGCAGCACAGATATGAAGATTTTCCCGAAAACAAGGCATAATCTTCTCCAGGATTTTTTCTTTCAGCGGACGGATAAACAGTTCTTCCTGCTGGCTGACTCCGCCTCCGATAATCACTGTTTCGGGATTAAAAATATGGATCAGTCCGACCAGTCCCACTGCAATATCCTGAATCCATTCTTCCAGAATACAAAGAATTTTTTGATTTCCTTCTGCCGCCTGGCGGAAAATATATCTGCCGTCAATAACCACATCGGATGGAAAATCAGAAGTTTCCTTCACCCGTCTCACCAGAGCCGTTGTAGAAGCATAGCGTTCATAGCAGCCCCTGTTTCCACAGGTACAGGGAATTCCGTCTTTTTGAACCGTAAAATGCCCCAGTTCTCCGGCGATTCCTACTGACCCGGAAAGAAGCTGATCCTGTACGATGATCCCGCCTCCGACTCCGGTACCTACTGTGATCATGATCACATTATGGCTGTCCCTTGCCGCACCTTTCCACTGTTCTCCCATAACTGCACAGTTGGCATCATTTGCCACTGCCACCGGAAGATGATAATGCTCCTCCAGAATTGTTTTCACAGGAGTTCCAAGTCAGTTGGCAATATGCCCGGCAGAGCCTGCCACAGTTCCCTCCAATACATTGATCTGTCCGGTGGCAGAAACTCCGATCCCGGAGAGGGTCTTCTCAGAAATCCCAAGGCGTTTCAGAAAAGCATCTGTATTTTTTACTACAGTTTCAATGATGGGCGTCTGATATCCATCAAAACTGACAGAAAAAGAATCCATTTCCAGGATCTCTCCATCGCTGTTCACAAGACCGATCTTTGCTGCTGTTCCGCCAATATCAATGCCCAGAAATGTATTATTTTTCTGCATTGTGATATTCCTTCACTCTGTTGATAAACCGGGTGGCGATCTCCAGTGGCCTTGTGATCGCACCTCCTACTACTACGGCATAAGCGCCTGCCTCCAGCATCTGCACTGCCTCATCAGGATAGTGCACCTTGCCTTCTGCAATCACAGGAACATCAATCGTTTCGGAAAGCTTCTTCACCAGCTGCACATCCGGTCCGTCCACCTTCGGAGAATAATCCGTATATCCGCTTAATGTAGTTCCCACAAAATCCACACCGCATTTCCATGCGTTTACACCCTCTTCATAAGTAGAAATATCTGCCATAAGCACAGCGTCCGGATACTTCTCTTTAATCTGAGCAATAAATTCATTGGTGGTAGTTCCATCTCCTCTTTTTCTCATGGTGCAGTCCAGGGCAATGATATCTGCATCCGCTGCATAAAGCTCATCGACCTCTTTCATAGTCGGTGTAATGTAGGAATCATAGCCGTCATAAACAATCTTAACAATTCCAATCACCGGAAGATCCGTCTCCTCCTTAATCGCCAGTACGTCCCTGATGCTGCTGGTACGGATACAGGGAGAGCCTGCCTGTTTGGCAGCCCGGGCCATCAGATACATGATTGATTTTTCTTCCACATAAAGGGGTTCAGAAGGAAGCGCCTGACAGGAAACGATCAGCTGTCCTTTGATCCGCTCGAGGATTTCTTGCTTAGAATACCTCATAAAAATTTACCTCCGTAAAAATACCTATATTTTTATCTTTACCATACATCATTTTCGTCAAAATAACAATAGATGCGGACATATAAAGAAAATTATTTTAAAAAATATTTATTTATGAAAATATTTCACAGTAATTTCTTAGAAACCGCCTGAGAGGTTGCATCTCTGAACGCAGAATTTTCTTCTGCATTTCTGCTGCAATAAACATGAAACAGACAATCGATAAGAAACATCTGCCCCATTTTCGCAGCAACGGAACCAGACTGCAGAGGGTTTTCATTATATCCGCAGATCAGACTTACATCAGCAAAGCTGGCGGCCAGTGATTTCCGGAAATGTGTGATAAGAATAATCGGAACATGACGTTCACTGGCAATATCCAGCACTTCTTTCATATCTCTGGTAGATCCGGAATAGGAAAAAAACAGAATCACATCCTCCGATGTCATCAATGCCGTTGCTATTGTCTGCATATGTGAATCTTCAATATGGATGAATTTAGGTGTTACCGTAGAAAACAAAGCCCAGGCTTCCTTTGCCATTACCATACTTCCTCCCTGGCCAAAGCAGTAAACGCGCCTGGATTTCACCAGAAGATCTACCGCCAGCTTCAAAGAAAAAGGATCCAGCTGTGCAATGGTATCATTCACGGATAAAAGATAAGAGTCTCTCAGATTACGGCACATATTTTCTAAAGTGGTGCTGTCACTGACAGACGAAAACGCTGCCTCCGAGTTTGCTGCTGTATTTGCACGATCTGATTTTGCAAGAGCCAGTTTTAATTCATGGTAGCCACCCAGCCCCAGCATCCGGCAGAAACGGGTGATCGTTGCCTCTGATACTCCTGAATTCTCAGCCAGAGAACTGATAGAAAGATACTGGGTCTCCGCCGTATTGGATAAAATATAGTTTGCCAGTTTCTTCCCGGAACGGGTCAGAGAATTATACTGTTCTGTCATGGCATCTAGAATGGAATCCGTCATGAAGAATACCTCCTGTTTTTCACGATCATTTTTATAAAAGTATAATACAAATTATTTTTACAGGCAACAAATAAAGAAAATTATTTTCAAATCCCTTTATATTGCGTATAATATTCTCAATTTATAATAACTGGAGGAAAATATCATGAAAAAACACATCGTATGCTTTGGAGATTCCAACACACATGGCTATTGTGCCAAAACCGGCGGAAGATTTGACGAAGATCAGCGCTGGACCTGCCTGCTGCAGAAAAAGCTTGGTGAAGACTGGCTGATCCTGGAAGAAGGATTAAGCGGCCGTACCACCTGCTTTGACGACCCTATCCACGAAGCTCTTTCCGGTCTGGATCAGATCTACCCATGCCTTATGAGCCACGAGCCTGTGGATCTTCTGATTATCATGCTGGGGACCAATGACACCAAAGAACGGTTCGGCGTTTCGCCCGAGTGCATTGCCCTTGGCCTGAAACGGCTGATCGCAAAAGCCATTTCCACTACTGACTGTTGGAAAGACGGAAAACCGTCTGTTCTTGTAGTCACTCCTCAGAATATTGACAAAAAATACGAATCATCAGAAGTAGGCGGAACTATGGGAAGAGGATGTGCAGAAAAATCACAGGAACTGGCTTCTGAATACCAGAAGATCGCGGAATCCATGGGATGCTTTTATCTGGATGCAAATAAAGTGGTTTCCGCCCAGCCAAACGACGTTGATTTTATGCACCTGACAGAAGAAGGCCACCGTCAGCTTGCCGATGCGCTGGCTGATCTTCTTCCCCGGATCCTGTGCTGATTCCACATTTCAAAAATGAAAATTATTATCTTTTTGTAATTAAATGAAAAAACTTTTGAGAATTTCCTCGTTTTCTATTGACAAAATCACGAAAACTAATTAATATTGAAGTAACAATTTAGAGATGATTACCAATACCAGTAATCAAAAAAAAGAAGGAGGATACCAATATGAAGTATCGTAAAATCTTAGCACTTGCATTAGCGTGCACAATGGCTTTTCCTGTAACCGCATTTGCAGCTGAGGAAGAAAAAGCTACAGACATTACTTTATGGACCTATCCAATCGGAAGCTGGGGAGACGCTGAAACTGTTGACGGTCTGATCGCAAGCTTCAATGAAGCACATCCAGAGATCAATGTAACTGTAGAATATCTGGACTACACCAACGGCGATGACCAGATCAATACCGCGATCGAAGGCGGACAGGCACCGGATATCGTTCTGGAAGGACCGGAGCGTCTGGTTGCAAACTGGGGTGCAAAAGGACTGATGGTAGATCTGGCAGATCTCTGGACAGACGAAGCCAAAGAAGCGATTTATCCTTCTGTTGAAGCAGCCTGCAAGAACAACGATGGCGTTTACTATGAGTATCCTCTCTGTATGACCGCTCACACCATGGCGATCAACAAAGATATCTTTGAAGCTGCAGATGCTATGCAGTATATTGATGAAGAAACACGTACCTGGACTACCGAAAACTTCCAGAAGGCTGTAAAAGCTGTTTACGATTCCGGACAGGAAAATGTCGGAGCAGTTTACTGTGCAGGCCAGGGCGGCGACCAGGGAACCCGCGCACTGGTAAACAACCTTTACGGCGGTACCTTCACAAATCCGGAACACACAGAATACACTGCTAACAGCGAAGAAAACATCAAAGCTCTTGAGCTTCTTTCCGGAATGGAGGGAATCAACTTTGACGCATCCCTTCAGGGCGGCGACGAGATCAACCTGTTCTGCAACGGCACACTGGCTATGGCATTCTGCTGGAACGTTGCACAGGAAAAGAACAATGCAGAAAATATCGCATTTGATGTTCTTCCAATGTCCTTCCCGACAGAGAACGGCGATCCGCAGCTCTGTGGCGGTATCTGGGGATTCGGTGTCTTCGATAACGGCGACGAAGCGAAGATCGAAGCTTCCAAAACATTTATCGACTTTATGGCAAACGACGAAAATCAGGTTGTAGAAAGCGTAAAAGCTTCCAGCTACTGGCCTGTAAAAGATCTTGGAAACATTTATGAAGGCGATGATCTGATGACCGAGTATTCTACCTTTGTTGATTACATGGGCGATTACTATCAGGTAGTCGGCGGATGGGCAGAGGCTCGTACTGCATGGTGGAACATGCTTCAGCAGATCGGATCCGGCACAGATGTTAAGACCGCAGTTGAAGAATTCACCACAACTGCAAACGCTGCAGTAGCTAAATAATCTTTGCAAACAGCAACTGCATATTCGTAAAGTTTGTACAGTAAGAACTCGGGCGCCCTTCCTGCGTTTCGCGCGGAGGGGCGCTCTGTCTCTGTCTGAGACAATGGAAAGGAGGGTTTCTCTTGGCAGCAAATAAGAAAAAATCCGGAATGAGCAGCAAGGCGCTCACCCGGAGAGAAACAATTGCCGGATATGCATTTATGCTTCCAAGTCTGGTATTTTTCCTTGGATTTGTTATTTATCCAATGGTTCAGTGTATCATTACCAGTTTCTTTGATTCTACCATGAACCGTGAAGATATCTTCATCGGACTTGCCAACTACAAGGAACTGTTTACAGACCCGGTATTTCTGGGCGCACTGAAAAATACATTTATCATTGTAATTGTTTCCGTTCCGGTAACCTGCATCTTTTCTCTGTGGGTAGGATCTGTTCTCAACAACATGTCCGGTCCGCTCTGTTCTCTGTTCCGCTGCGTATTTTATCTTCCGGTAGTTACCGGTTCCGTAGCTGTTACAGTGGTATGGAAATGGATGTTCAACAACTATTACGGCATCTTTAATTATCTTGGAAAAGCAACCGGGGTTCTGGAAAAAAATATAAACTGGCTGGGTGATGAAAAATATGCTCTGGGCTGTATCATCCTGATTTTGATCACCACTTCCGTGGGACAGCCTATCGTACTTTATGTATCTGCCCTGAACAACGTGGATCAGTCCCTTGTAGAGGCGGCTCAGGTAGACGGCGCCAACCATCTTCAGGTATTCTGGAAGATCAAATGGGCGCAGATCAAACCTACCACTCTTTACATACTGGTTATCACAACAATCAACAGTTTCCAGTGCTTTGCCCTGATCCAGCTTCTCACCAGCGGCGGGCCAAACCACAGTACAGACACCATTATGTACTATATCTACCACACCGCATTCAAGCTGTACCGTTATGGCTATGGAAACGCTATGGGCGTTGTTCTTGCTATTATTATTGCGGTTCTCTCCGCAGTACAGTTTAAGTTAACCAGTGAAAAGTAGGGAGGGGAAGCTATGAAAACAAAATTCAGTAAGACAAAATTATACAAAGTCCTGGCTTACCTGACCATTATCATTCTGGCCATTGGTTTTACATTTCCACTTTACTGGATCATTACCGGTTCCTTTAAGACACCACAGGCGATCAACGCAACCTCACCTCAGTGGTGGCCTCAGGAATGGACTATGGCCAATTACGAAAAACTGTTCAGCAGACAGGTAGCCCCGCTTTGGGAAATCCATGTTCCGTTTACAGATACCGTTTTTGCAGGACCGGAAGTCCCGGCAGCGCTGCGCTGGATGGGAAATACCATTTTTATGGCGGTTGCCGCAATGCTTCTGACCTGTATCACCGCAGCAATGGCCGGCTACGCTCTGGCAAAAAAACGCTTTATCGGACGTACTGTTATTTTCACCCTGATCGTATGTGCTATGGCACTTCCGAAACAGGTTATCCTGATCCCGTTGATCCGCGAAATGTCTTCGCTGAAACTGTATAATACTCTTTGGGCAACGATCTTCCCCATTGTGGGCTGGCCCTTTGGCGTATTTCTGATCAAACAGTTTGCCGAAGGAATTCCCGGAGAAATGATGGAAGCAGCCCGGATCGACGGCGCCAGCGAATGGCGTACCTTTGCCGATGTGGCTCTTCCTATGATCAAACCAGGTATCGGCGCACTCGCCATTTTTACCTTTATCAATTCCTGGAACGATTATTTCATGCAGTTGATCATGCTCAGCAGCACCAGCAATCTTACCATCTCTCTTGGTATCGCCAAGCTGCAGGCAGAAAACTCAACAGATTTTGGTCTGATCATGGCCGGCGCGGCTCTGGCAGCGATCCCGATCATTGTTGTATTCCTGTTATTCCAGAAATACTTTACCAAGGGAATCACCATGGGCGCGGTAAAAGGCTGATCTAAGAAAGGAGAAAACATGAGAAATTTAGAAAAATACAGAGGAATTATTCCTGCATTTTATGCATGCTATGAAGACGATGGAAGCATCAGTGCCGAAAGAACACAGGCTTTTACTGAATACCTGATTGAAAAAGGTGTAAAAGGTCTGTATGTATGCGGATCTTCCGGAGAGTGTATCTACCAGAGCAAGGAAGAGCGTAAAATCGTTCTGGAAAATGTTATGAAAGTCGCAAAAGGCAAAATCACCATCATTGCTCACGTTGCCTGCAACAATACTGCAGACAGCCAGGAGCTGGCCGCGCATGCAGAAAGCCTTGGAGTAGACGCTATTGCTGCGATCCCGCCGATTTATTTCCACCTTCCGGATCATGCCATCGCACAATACTGGAACGATATCAGCAGCGCAGCTCCCAACACAGATTTTGTTATCTATAACATTCCTCAGCTTGCAGGTGTGGCTCTCAGCCTTCCTCTCTATAAAGAAATGCTGAAAAATCCAAATGTGATCGGTGTAAAGAACTCCTCCATGCCGGTACAGGATATCCAGATGTTCAAAGATGTCAAAGGAGATGACAGCGTTGTCTTCAACGGTCCGGACGAACAGTTCATTTCCGGCCGCATGATCGGCGCTGACGGCGGTATCGGCGGAACCTACGCCGTTATGCCGGAGCTTTTCCTTGCAGCTGACGAAGCCTTGAAAGCAGGCAATATCCAGCGTGCAAAAGAAATCCAGTACAAGATCGACCGGATCATCTATGCAATGTGTTCCTGCCATGGAAATCTTTATGCAGTCATGAAAGAAATCCTCAAAATGAACGGAATGAATGTGGGCGGCGTTCGTAAACCGCTGGCATCCATCATCCCGGAGGATATGCCTCAGATTGAGAAATGCAGAGAAATGATCCAGACAGCAATCGCTGAATTATAAAACCAGAATTTACATTCAGAGATTTCTCCCTGAACGAGAAAAAACTCCCCATGGTATCCCGCAATTTTCGCGGGCTCCATGGGGAGTTTTTCTTACAGTTCACAGCTTTTTACCTCTCATCCAGAGCTTCCATCGTATAATCATGAAGAGTCTCTCTTCTTCGGAAATCTTCCGACCGGAGCATTCTGGAATAAAGCATATCCACCATCACAAGAATCGGGAACTGAGGAGAAATATCCTTTCCTCTTTCCAGATTTTCCTTGACTGCAAACAGCATGACCTCATCACAGAATTTTTCAAATTTCTTTTCTTTATGAGAGGTCATAAGTACAACTGCAGCGCCGCATTTTTTTGCTGCGGAAAGAGAATCGATCACCACCTCTGTCCTGCCACTGACACTGATCCCGATCACGCCGCAGTCTTCGTCCAGAAGTACGGAATTCATCTTCATGATATGCTCGTCAGTAATGGCTTCAATATTCACTCCGATCCTCATAAAGCGAAGCTTCATCTCTGTTCCTGCAGTTCCGGAACTGCCTTTTCCGTAAACATAGATTCTTTTTTTCTCGGTCAGGATCTTCACAATCCTCCCGATCTGCGCCTCGTCGATCAGGGAATAGCTTTTGTTCAAAAGCTCCTGATAGCTGTTAAAAACAAGCTTGATATTATTGCTGGCCGGCTGGCTGTCGATTCTGGATCCGCTCTGCTTATAGCAGAATATAAACTCCCGGTATCCTTTATAGCCACATTTTTTTGCAAATCGGGAAAGAGAGGCTTCCGATACAAAAAGCTTTTTGGAGATACTTTTTGATGACAGATCGGTTTTGGCTCCATTATTATGGATAAAAAAATCTGCAATGGTCTTTTCCAGCGGAGTAAAGCTTCCATAAATTGCTTCTATCCCGGGAATGATATTCTTTTCATATTCCTCCATACCGGTTCCTCCTTATCCCTTTTTCATTTGTCCGGCTCAGTGTCTGCTTCTGAAATTGTAATAAGCACCCAACATGCCTGCCTGATTCTGATTCTGCGCAAATTCCAGACGGGTATGCTGTGCCACAGAAGGAAGCAGGTATTTATCCAGACTGTCTCTGAGCAGATCCTTCAGATATTCTTTCTGCGCCATGATGCCTCCGCCAAGCACTACCACTTCCGGATTCACTACATAACAGATATTTGCAATTCCCATTCCAAGAACCTCACACATCTCCCGGATAGCGCGGATGCAGTCTTCATCCCCCTGCTTCGCCTGCTCAAAAACATACTTTCCATTGATCTCTTCCGGATCTGTATTCTTATATGAAGCTACTTTTTTTACAAGGATGCTGCTTGCTCCCAGATCCTGAAATTCTCCCCCCGGAAGATGCATATAGCCTACTTCGCAGCCACTTCCGGAAAATCCGTGGAACACCTTTCCGTCAATCAGGATCGCACCGCCGATCCCTGTCCCTATGGTAAGGCAGACGCTGATCCTGCTGCCCCGGGCAGCCCCTGCAAAATGCTCTGCAAGCCCGGCACAGTTCACATCATTCTCCACCTCACACGGAATCCCGTAAAGCTCCTCCAGTGTCTTTTTGATCTCAGTCCCTGTATAATCCGGAATAAGGGGAGACGCATAGGTGATCTTTCCATTTTCACAGTCCACCATTCCGGCAGTGGAAACGCAGATTCCTTCCGGCCGGTATTCTGCCTGATAGGTTTCCACAATCTTTTTCGCCTTTTCCATAATTCCCGGACCGCCGTACTGCATAGCTTCTGTAGGCATCTCTCCTGTAGTCAGAAAGCTTCCATCCTCCCGGACCATACCATATTTTATGGAAGTACCTCCGATATCAATACAGATATATTCCTTCATTCCGCCTCTCCTTTATCCATCCCTGTTTATTTAATCTTAATCTTGAAAATTGCTTTTTTGATCATTACAGGCTCTTTTACCTGTACTGCTGTTCTGTGTGCATCCTTTGGATAACAGAGAAGAAAATCTCCTTCTGTCAGGATCACCTGACTGTTCTTTTCCCCCTCCAGCGGAAGAAAATCATCTTTTTCCACAAATTCTTTCTGCTCCATATTATCAATAAAGTTTACATCGATCTGCTCTGGTCCTCTCAGCATCAGATGAAGGTCCAGATACTGACGGTGCGCTTCCCAGAATCTGTTTTCCGGTGTTGTTGTTTCATATTCTACTATATTTACAAACAGGTTGTCACCCTCTATTTCATGGCTTCCTTTTTCAAATGCCAGAAGATCATGATTTTTCGCATATTCAAAACATTTTAAAACTTCTTTTTCCAGAAATCCATAATCCTTTATATCTCTTATATTTCCAAATACCATTGTACGTTCCTCCTCATATGCTGAAATAATCAGCCCGGGCTTATTGTAATAAAAGTCCAGGCTGATTCTGTGATGTGATTAATTTTTATAAATAGTTGTGTTCGCAGCCGGCTGTGAACGGTCACCCTTTACTTTTCTCCAGATGATACTTGCAGGAATACCTACTACCAGAGATACTGCAATGGAGATGATGGAGTAGGACCAGATGGATACTGCGTCTGCCGGAAGGAAATATTTGATGTAGATCATGACTGCAGAAGCTGCAATAAATGCCATAACTGCACCAAAGGTATTTGCCACCTTTGTGAATGCACCCAGGATAAAGGTTCCGATCAGGATACCAAGTACCAGTCCCATAAATCCGTTAAACCACTCATAAGCAGATTTTACACCGCCGTTTGCCAGAACCATTGCAACCACGATTGCAAAGATACCAACGATCAGAGATACATACTGACCAATCTTTGTCTGAGTCTCAAAGCTCAGTTTCTTTTTGGAAAGACGTTCCTGAATATCCAGGGTCCAGCTGGATGCCACAGAGTTCAGACCTGTAGAAAGTGTGGACTGTGCTGCCGCATAGATTGCTGCAAGAAGCAGACCTGTGATACCTACAGGAAGCTCAAATGCGATCCAGGATGCAAAGATCTGGTCCTGCTGAGCTGCCGGGGGAAGCGGGTTGCCCTGTACATTATAAAATACATATAAGCCTGTTCCGATCAGATAGAAAACGGTTGCAATAAAGATGGAAAGTCCGCCGTTGGCAAACATCATCTTATTCAGTTTCTTTGTATCTGTTGTCGTAGTAAAACGCTGTACAATATCCTGGCTGGATACGTAGGATCCCATAGTGTTAAAGCCGGCGCCTACGATCAGAAGGAATACACTGTCTTTCAGAATGTTCGGATTGAACATCGGCTGATCCGCTGCCAGGAACTTGTGTCCTGCAGTAAACTCATGGAAGATCGCTCCCATTCCTCCGTCAATATGCGCGATCAGGAAGAAAAGGCCGAAAGTAACACCGATCAGAAGCACGGAGCCCTGAATAAAGTCTGTCCAGAGTACGGATTTCAGTCCGCCTGTATAGGAGTAGATGATAGCAATAATACCCATGATGATGATCAGAATATTTACGTTGATTCCCATAAGGCGGGAAAGCACCATACACGGCAGATACATAATGATGGACATACGGCCGATCTGGTATACAATAAACATGACTGCACCCAGAACACGAAGTCCTTTGCTGTTAAAACGCAGTTCCAGATAATGATATGCGGTATCAATATCCAGTTTGCTGTAGATCGGCAGGAAGAAACGGATCGTCAGCGGGATTGCCAGAAGCATACCGAGCTGTGCAAACCACATGATCCAGGTTCCCGCATAGGAGTTTCCTGCCAGAGACAGGAAAGAAATCGGACTTAAAAGTGTTGCAAAAATGGAAACAGAAGTTACCCACCACGGCACGGTTCCGTCACCCTTGAAGTATTCTTTTCCCTTCATTTCTTTTTTTGCAAAATGAAGTCCTGCAAATAATACTGCTGCCAGATAAACGACCAGAATAATCAGGTCAATCACTGTAAATCCCTGCATAAATTACCTCCCTCTTATATGACAGTTATGCCAGATATTTTTCTTTTGCTGCTTTTACCATTGCTGCAGCTTCTGCTGCGACTGCTTTATCTGCTTCCTGAAGATTTTCAAGAGGCTTACGTACACCGCCCAGATCTACATTTTCATTGATACGGAGAATTTCTTTTGCCACTGCATACATATTCGCATGACCGGAGCACATTTTATAAATGATCTCGTTGATGTCGTACTGAAGATCCATAGCTGTTTCTTTTTCACCTTCTGCGATCAGCTGGTTTAATTTCAGGAACAGCTCCGGCATAACACCGTAGGTTCCGCCAATACCGCCGTCAGCACCGATGGCGCGTCCTGCCACAAACTGCTCGTCCGGACCATTGAATACCACGAACTCACCCTTTGCCGCTCTGCCTGCAGACTTGAACATCTGGATGTCCTGTGTAGGCATAGAAGAGTTTTTCACACCTACGACTCTCGGATTTTTCATCATTTCTGCAAAAAGGCTCATGGTAAGAGCAGTTCCGGCTAACTGAGGAATGTTGTAGATGATAAAGTCTGTATTCGGAGCTGCTTCACTGATCTCGTTCCAGTAAGCTGCGATGGAGTACTCCGGAAGTCTGAAATAAATAGGAGGAATGGACGCGATGGCATCTACACCTACACTCTCGGAATGTCTGGCAAGCTCCACACTGTCCTTTGTATTGTTGCAGGCAACATGGTTGATCACCGTTAATTTTCCTTTTGCAACAGCCATTACATTTTCAATGATGACCTTACGCTCTTCTACACCCTGATAAATACATTCTCCTGAAGAACCGTTTACATAGACACCTTTTACCCCTTTGTCAATGTAATACTGTGTGAGAGCACGTACACCTTCCGGGCTTACATTGCCTTCTGCATCATAGCATGCATAAAACGCCGGAATAATTCCTTTATACTTATCTAATCTACTCATGATAATCTTCCTCCTGGGCTCTGCCCTTATTTTTTTACTCTGCTTTTTTCATTTCCTCTGTAAAAGATTTTGTGATCAGCTGCGGTCTTGTGATGATAGACCCTACAACTACACTGTAACAGCCAAGCTCAACCACTCTTCTGGCTTTTTCCGGTGTGTTGATATTTCCTTCTGCGATTACATGATGTTTTGCTTTACTTAAAATCGTGCGGATGATCTCAAAATCATTCTCTTCGATCCTGTCTCCCTTGCTGTGCTCTGTATAACCTACAAGGGTAGTTCCTATGAAGTCAAATCCAAGCTCATCTGCATGAAGCGCCTCCTCCACAGTGGAGCAGTCTGCCATCAGTAACTGTTCCGGATATTTTTCACGGATCTGATGATAAAATTCATCCAGTGTCACATTCCCCGGGCGCAGACAGATCGTCGCATCAACGGCAATGATCTCCGGTCTGACTTCCATAAGCTCATCGACTTCTTTCATAGTCGGGGTAATGTATACCTTGCTGTCCGGGTAATCCCTTTTTACAATTCCGATAACCGGAAGATCTACATTCTTTTTGATCTCCTCGATATCCTCCCTGGTATTTGCACGGATACCCAGCGCGCCTCCCTCAGCGGCTGCCTTTGCCATTCTTCCCATGATAAAGGATGAATGAAGCGGCTCATGAGGCAAAGCCTGACAGGATACTATCAAATGTCCCTTAAGCTGCTCTAAACGTTTCTCCATCGTACTCTCCTTTCCGCTCTCGTGATTTCCTGAGTTAGTATAGCTATTGATGAAAGTTTTTTCAATAGTTTTTTATTTTAAGAAAGTTCTTTCATGTCATTCAGCATCTCGCACAATTTCAATATTTATTTTTTGTATATTTTTTTTAAATATGTGTGTCTTTTGAAAGTTCTTTCTCTTTGGAATCTTCACATTGAATAAATCTCAGGAAAGACTTATAATAGATTTATACACAATACGTATCATAACAAATAAGGAGAAGATACTATGATCATTAAAAACGGACTTGTATTCCAGGAAGATGGAAGCTTTGTCAAAAAAGATCTGTACATTGAAAACGGCAGATTTGTTTCCACAGAAGCTGAAGTATCTGACAAAACAGAATATGATGCTGACGGCTTAAAGGTTCTCCCGGGCCTGGTAGACGTACACAGCCACGGCGCATTCGGACACGACTTCTGCGATGCAGATGCAGAAGGTCTGAAGGTGATCCTGAAATATGAAAAAGAACACGGCATCACTTCCTATTGTCCTACATCCATGACTCTTGCCAAAGATAAGCTTATGGATATCTTTGCTACTGCAACACAGGTAGAACCGGATCCTTCCCGTGCCCGTATCATCGGTGTAAATATGGAAGGACCGCTGATCGACATTGCAAAAAAAGGTGCACAGGCTGCCGAATACATCAGTGTACCGGATGTTTCTTTCTTCCGCCAGTGCAATGAGGCTTCCGGAAACCAGATCAGACTGGTAACGCTCGCTCCTAATGTAGACCGTGCCTTTGAATTTATTGAAGCTGCCAAAGATGAAGTCGTGATCTCCATCGGCCACACCACAGCAGATTACGATTGTGCCAGAAAAGCCATGGAGCTTGGCGTAAACCATGTGACACACCTTTACAATGCCATGCCTCCGTTTGCTCACAGAGACCCGGGTGTGATCGGAGCAGCCTGTGACAGTGAAGACTGTATGGTAGAACTGATCTGCGACGGTTTCCATATCCACGGAAGCGTTGTCCGCACCACCTTTAAAATGTTCGGCGACGAACGTGTTGTCCTCATCAGTGATTCCATGATGGCAACCGGCATGGAAAACGGCACCTATGAACTGGGCGGACAGAAAGTAACCATGAAAGACCGTCTTGCAACTCTTTCCAACGGCACCATCGCAGGTTCCGCAACCAACCTGTTTGACTGTATGAAAAAAGCCATGGAGTTCGGTATCCCCGAATCCACAGCTATTTTTGCAGCTACCAGAAACCCGGCAAAAAGCATCAAGGTCTACGATCAGGTAGGCTCTCTTACACCAGGCAAATTTGCAGATGTGCTTATTGTAGATGATGCTTATAACCTTGTAAAAGTATTCTGATTTTCCCTTTCAAAGCCCCCGGAACTGCGGTCACATCCACAGCGCCGGGGACTTGTTTATTTTGTCATTCCCTGTTTATTTATACTTCCTCGTTTTTATGCGGAGCCGCTTTTTCCTTTACCGCAAATACGATCGTTACCTTAAAAAGATCTCCGTCCAGATAAAGTTTAAACTCTCCGCCCTGAAGCTCAGTAAGGCTTTTTGCAATGGAAAGTCCAAGACCGCTTCCCTCTGTGTTTCTGGAAACGTCTCCCCGGATAAACCGCTCCGTCAGCTCGTCTGCAGATATGTTCAGCGGCTGGGAAGAAATATTTTTCAGAGAAAAGACCACCTTTTTCCGGTTGACACGCAGTTCCGCATAAACTCTTGTATTTTCCATGGCATATTTGGCAACGTTTCCAAATACGTTTTCCAGAACTCTCCACAGCCGTCTTCCGTCTGCACAGATGATCGCCTCCTCCTGGTCAAAATGAACCATCATGGAAAGATTTTTTTCCTGGAAACGCTCCTCAAATTCTCCAATCACCTGATGGATCAGTTCCACAAAATTCAGATCCGCCATTTCCAGAGAAATATTTCCTGTACTTGCCTTGGATGCCTCTACAACGTCTTCTGTAAGAGTTTTCAGTCTCTGGGACTTCTCCTCCAGAATGGACAGATAGCCCTGGATCTTGGGATCCTGAGGATTTTCCCTTTTCAGAAGATCTACATAATTGATGATGGATGTCAGAGGCGTCTTAATATCATGGGACACATTTGTAATCAGCTCTGTTTTCATCCTTTCATTCTTCAGACTTTTTTCCACAGCCGCATCCAGTCCCTCTCCGATCCGGTTGATATAATCAGCCATTTTTTTCTGTTCCCCGGTCAGTTTGTCCAGAGGGATCTTGTACTGAAGCTCTCCGTCTGTAATACGCCTGAGCCCGTCCAGGATCAATTCCCGTCCCCTTGCTTTTTTGAGAAAACAGATCAGACCCAGAAGATCCAAAGCTGCCAGAATGAAGAGCATCTCTGCCAGTCCTGAGAAAATAAAGGCACAGAGCAGGAACTGCAGGAAGCAGAAAGCAGTAAAGATCAGCGCCGTTTTCACCCGGCTGATTGTATTCTCAGCAAAAAAGTTTATGGAATTCCGGCACATTCTCCAGAGTTTCCGGCATACTCTCACAGTTAATTTCCATATTTTTCTCAGAAGAGAATTTTTCCAGAGGGTCTTGCCCTTGATCCGGCGCACCAGGCTCAGCCATCCGATAAGGAACCAGATTGCCGTCCATGCCCCGAGGGCAGCCACAAAAAGTACAATGTATTTCAGCTTGTCTATGGAATCTGCCACATTGACACCCAATCCCAGGATCAGTGCAAAAGGAACGCCCCACAAGATTGCCACTGTACATGCGCCGATCTCTGTACACCAACGGTCAAAGAAGTTCAGCTGTACGTTTTCTTCCTCATTATTCCGTCCTGCCCCTGCTGTAAGAATAATCAGACAGATCAGGAAAATAAGAGCTCCTGCTGCAAAAAATATCATGGACGGCATCAGCCATTTGGAATATTTCTCATAATTCTCCGCATCTTCAGCCATGAGATCCTGTACCGGAAAATCTTTATCCACCCAGGCCGCAAAGACAAATTCCTTATCCTGATCATTGAGTCCCACATTTTCCACCATGTGCTGCCAGAGAGACAGCCCCATGGAACCGGTAAGATCTTCTGCAAAGTGCTGAAGGCCAGAAGCATTTTTGTCTCCTGCCAGAGTCAGATTGGATCTTCCGTCTTCCGGATCTGTTCCAAGGATCACATAAGGATCTTTCCCATCCTCTACTGCCCTGACTGTTTCTTCATAATCCCTGACGTCTGCATTGGACTGTATTTTTTCACCTGGCTTTCCCGGATCAGTAACAAGAAGATAACTGAGATTCGTATTTCCTTTCGTATAGTGCTGTTCCAGCATTTTTTCTGAAGCTTTGGCGGTCCTTACATGATCGATCGCATCTGTCAATGCCATAAACGCCTGATCCAGTTTTCCTTCCCACTGGGGTTCCTCATTCAGAATATCCAGGATACTGTCTGCGCCTGCCGGTGCAAATGCTTCCGCGATCTGGTAATCAGATTCCTCGTTGATCACATTTCTGTAAACCATCTCGCCGTCTTTGTCTCCAACACCCAGTACGCCGGAATTTAAAATCCCCACATTACTGTCAAGATAATACTGTTCTTCTCCATAATACTCATAGGCTGCATAATCATGATTTTTCAGACACGCCAGAATCCCCTGCTTTGAAAGCTCATCCACACCTGCTGTTCCGGAAGCTTCCGGTTCCAATGGCATATAGTCTTCTGCGTACTCCGCATTTTCTGCATATCCCATTTTTTCATCATAGGAAGCAGCCGTATTGGAAGGTCCCAGAAATTCCAGTTCCCCGTCCAGAATCTTTTTTTCAAAATCATCATAATACATATATTCCGGACTTCCGTCCGGCTTTACACAGATCAGAATGTCATCTGTCATAGTATTCCAGTCGTCGATCTCTGCCCATTTTTCCAGATCACTGATCTTATAGTTCAATCCGGTAAGCTTCTCCCCGGCAGGGTTTCTATTCTGCAGAAATTCTCCCAGATCGACAGCTTCCTCACCCTGTTCCGGATGCAGAAACTGCGCGTATGACAAAGCATGAAGCACTTCGTAGGTATTCTCATACATACTGCTTTCAAAACTCCGGGACTCCAGATAGCTTCCTCTGTCCAGCGGGTTCACACCCATACTCATGATCCCTGCCGCAGACGCTCCTCCTGCCGCCGCAGCTGTAAGGGAAACGATTCCCGCCGCCGCGGCCACAGTCTTCACCATGCCGTTTCTATACCATTTTTTCTTCATAAAAATTACCCCTTTCCAGACTCCTGATATATGTTTATCCTGCTTTCCGCTGTTCTGTTAAAGCTTTTCCACCTTATAGCCAAGCCCCCAGACTACCTTCAGATATCTGGGTTCCTTTGGATTGATCTCGATTTTTTCCCGGATATGCCGGATATGAACTGCCACAGTATTATCTGCTGCAATGGCTTCCTCATTCCAGATATTCTCATAAATCTGGTTAATTGAAAAAACTCTTCCTTTGTTTTTTACAAGGAACAGAAGAATCCTGTACTCAATAGGAGTCAGTTTCACAGAATCTCCGTCTACCCGTACTTCCTTACGGTCGTCGTCAATGGTCAGACCGCCTGTCTCATAAACATTGGCTTTTTTCTGTGAGACCGCTCCAAGCTGAGTATATCTGCGGAGCTGAGATCTGACTCTCGCTACCAGCTCCAACGGATTAAAAGGCTTTGTCACATAATCATCCGCGCCTACGTTCAGTCCCAGGATCTTATCTGCATCTTCAGATTTTGCCGAAAGAATAATAATAGGCAGGGGATTCTCCTCCCGGATCCTGAGAGTTGCCCGTATCCCGTCCAGCTTCGGCATCATCACATCGATCACCAGCAGATCCACCGGATTGTCCCGTAGTTTCCGAAGAGCCTCCTCTCCGTCATAAGCTTTCAGAATATGATGACCCTCCTGTGAAAGATAGATCTCTATTGCATCCACAATTGCTCTGTCATCATCACAAACCAGTATTTCTGCCACGTCCTTGTACCTCCCAAAAATAAATGTTACATCGGATCACAAAACCTTTTCTGTGTTCCGTTATCTAAAGAATATCAGGTGAGCTTTAAGATAAAAGGGGTAATTTCTTAAGAAATTCTTATTTTTACAGTATATCATAACAGATTCCAGAAGCAAAGCATCCTGTGTATGAACTCTCTTTTATAAGGAATACTAATAACTGTTCACAGCAATCAATACTGACGTAATTCTTTTCGCCATATTTTACTTGACAAAATAACTACAGTTTCATATAATATCAGTAACCATTATTGTTATCAAAGAGAAAGGAGGGTGCTTATGGCTGCATTAAAATACAGCAGACAGCGCGAATCCATCAAGGAATTTCTGATGACACGCACAGATCACCCCACCGCTGATATGGTATATGAAAACATGAAGCTGATCTACCCCAATATCAGTCTGGGAACTGTGTACCGCAATCTTTCTCTGCTTTCCGATCTTGGTGAAATCAAAAAGCTTGCCAGTTTCGGTGGTGCTGACCGTTTTGACGGACGGACGGAACCCCATTGTCACTTTATGTGTACAGACTGTGGCTGTGTGACAGATCTGGAGACGGAGAGCATTCAGGACATCCTGACAAAAGCCGGAGAACATTTCAACGGCAAGATCACAGACTGCAGCGCCAGATTCTTCGGAGTGTGTGAAGACTGCATGAAAAGAGAAAAAAATTAAGAATTTCACTTGACATTTATAAAACAGTGTGGTAAATTATAGACATAGCAAAACAGTAACGATTACTATTATTAAAAATAATTATTTAAAGAAAAGGAGAATTTGAATTATGGCTAAATGGGTATGTAGTGTATGCGGTTATGTTTACGAAGGAGAGAACGCACCGGAGGTATGTCCAATCTGTAAAGCTCCAGCTGAGAAATTTACAAAACAGGAAGAAGGCATGACATGGGCTGCAGAGCACGTTGTAGGCGTAGCTCAGGGCGTTAGCGAAGACATCCTTGCTGACCTTCGTGCAAACTTCGAGGGCGAGTGCTCTGAGGTTGGTATGTATCTTGCAATGGCAAGAGTTGCTCACAGAGAGGGATATCCGGAAATCGGTCTCTACTGGGAGAAAGCAGCTTACGAAGAGGCTGAACATGCTTCCAAGTTCGCAGAGCTTCTTGGCGAAGTTGTAACTGACAGCACAAAGAAAAACCTCGAAATGCGTGTTGCAGCTGAGAACGGCGCTACAGCAGGTAAATTTGACCTTGCAAAACGTGCAAAAGCTGCTAACCTTGATGCAATCCATGACACTGTTCATGAGATGGCCCGCGATGAGGCAAGACACGGAAAAGCATTCCAGGGTCTTCTTGAGAGATACTTTGGCTAAAAAATAAAATTTCCCGGAGAACACAGCTTCTCCGGGATTTTCTTTTATTAACAGAATTTTATTGCTGCTGTGCTGCTTCTCCTACGCGATTATACACCGTCACCGCATCTGCAATATGAGGTGTTGTTCCGCTGCTGCTTGAAGCGCCTGCCGTAACCAGAATATACTCTACGTCCTCGATTTCTGCAAAGCTTGCCAGGCAATGGCCGGCCTCTCCGGTATATCCTGTTTTTCCGCCCATGATCTTTCCTCCGGTGACTGCTGCGTCAGAAAGATTCTTAAACATGGTGCTGTAATAAGTTATTCCATCCGGGTGGATATTGGTAGAAGGCGTGGAATGCCAGGGGCTTTCGATGATTTCCCGGAAGGTATCATTTTTCAGAGCAGCCTTCAAAAGAATCGCCATATCTCTGGCTGTACTGTAATGTTCCAAATCATGCAGTCCTGTAGAATTCATAAAATGTGTATCTTTCATTCCCAGTTTATCTGCTTTTTTGTTCATTAATTCTACAAAGCCTTCCTCTGAGCCTGCAATTGTATCTGAAAGAGCAATACAGCACTCTGCACCGGATGGAAGCATTACCCCATACAACAGGTCGATCACCCGCACCGTCTCTCCTGGCTGAAAGCCTGCCTGAGTCGCATTCTGCTCATAAAGTCCCGCAAACATTTCCTGGGTCAAAGTAATCTCGTTATTCAGATTTCTCAGTTCTTCGATCGCAACCAGACAGGTCATCATCTTGGTAAGAGATGCCGGATACATCTGTTGGTCTGCATTGATCTCTCCCACAGTTTTCCCGTTACGTGCCTGGATCAAAATTGCATAAGAGCTGTTGATCCCACTCAGATCCAACTCTTTCACCACCGGTTTTTTCAGTTCTCCCATCCAGGCTCCTATTCCGGATCCCCATTCGATCAGCAGTTCCAGTCCAAAAAACACAAACACTACAGCCAGCACAAAAAGAAGCGTCTGTCTCTGTCTTCGCTTTCTTTTTCTGCTTCTGTATCTTCTTTTGTCCACCATAAGCCCTCTCTTTCCTCTGCAATTTTCCACCTATTATAAAAAGATAATCTGGAAATTCACTCTAAAATATGCATAGTCTGTTTATATTTTATCATATTCTGCAAAGGATTTGTAATATCGTTTCCGATATTTCAGTTCTGTATAAGCAGTGATATCCTTCATATACTTCAGGTCAAAGGCTCCTCCTACCACTCCCACAACAGGAATTCCCTGAAGGAACTTCATATAAAGCAGTTCTCTTGAAAGAATTCCGGCTGTCTCTTCTATGATTTCATCCAGAGAACCTCCATCCAGAGACTTCTCATCCTCCAGATAGGAATCCACCTTCTTATTTGCCCGTTTCTGTTCTTCTCCATAAGCAGTCGCCCCCTGGATCAACAGAAGTATCCACTTTTTTTCAGTTTCTGTATCATAGGAATACCCATATTTCAATGCGATCTGATAAATACTGCGAAACAGAAAACCTGTAAATACCGGAATATCCGGAATTCCCACTCCGATGATTCCCATTCCGATTCCCGCAGCACCGGAGGCAAGCGTATTCCGCTTTCCGGTAGAACCAGCCTCTTTTCTCATAGTTTTCAAAGATTTCCGATCACTTTTGATCTGATTTGCATAATCATGAATCTTAAAATCCTTTTCCATTTCTTCTTTTTTGTAGGTTTTTTCAATAACAGAAACCCCTTTTACAAAAATAAGCCTAAAAGCGCTGGAAAAAGCCTTTTTCAGTGTCTCCTGCAGCTTATCCGGAATCTTATCCTCCAGAAATCTGTTCAGTCGGCTGTCATTTTCTTCCTGCCGACGCCGCAGAAATCTTTCTTCCTGTTTTTTCAACAGGATCATTTCCTTCTGAATAGGTGTTTTTCTTTTCATCATAGATCTGCTCCTGTTACCATCTTCCACTGTCAATTACAATGATACAAAATTACATATCCGAGTTATCCTGTTTCTTTTTATACAAAAAGAGCACTCCTCAAAGGAATGCTCTTTTTTTACATTTATTAAGCTAATTTCGCCGGGTTGATCTTCACACCAGGTCCCATTGTCGGAGCGATTGTTACGCTTCTCAGGTACTGACCTTTCAGAGTGCTCGGACGAGCCTTAACGATAGCTTCGATAAGCGTCTGGAAGTTGTCGCTTAACTGTTCCTCAGTAAAGGATGCTTTACCTACCGGAACATGGATGATATTGGTTTTGTCAAGACGATACTCAATCTTACCTGCTTTGATATCATGAACCGCTTTTGTAACGTCCATAGTTACAGTTCCGGCTTTCGGGTTCGGCATAAGACCTTTTGGTCCAAGTACACGACCCAGACGTCCTACAACGCCCATCATGTCCGGTGTAGCAACAACAACGTCGAAATCAAGCCATCCTTCGTTCTGGATCTTCGGAATCAGGTCCTCAGCTCCTACGAATTCTGCGCCTGCAGCTTTTGCTTCCTCAGCTTTTGCATCCTTAGCGAATACAAGTACACGAACTTTTTTACCAGTTCCATGAGGCAGAACAACTGCTCCACGGATCTGCTGATCTGCATGACGTCCATCGCAGCCTGTACGGATATGAACTTCGATAGTCTCGTCAAACTTAGCAACTGCTGCTTTTTTCACAAGGCTGATAGCCTCTGCGGTATCATATAATGTTGCGCGGTCTACTGCTTTTGCAGCTTCCACGTATTTCTTTCCTCGTTTCATTTCTATAACCTCCTGTGGTAATTGCGGGGATTTCCCTCCCACTTCATAATTGTAGTTTCTCTATTTGGCAATCTTAAGGGAAGATCAGTCTACAACTTCGATTCCCATACTTCTTGCAGTACCTGCAATCATGCTCATAGCTGCTTCAAGAGATGCTGCATTTAAATCTTTCATCTTCAGCTCTGCGATTTCCTGAACCTGAGCCTTTGTCACTTTTGCAACCTTGTTTTTGTTCGGTACGCCGGAACCGGATTTGATGTTAGCTGCCTTCTTAAGAAGAACTGCTGCCGGCGGAGTTTTGGTTATGAAGCTGAAACTTCTGTCTGCATAAACAGTGATCACAACCGGGATGATCAGATCGCCCTGATCTGC
Organism: uncultured Blautia sp.; assembly: GCA_900553515.1. Classification (GTDB taxonomy): domain Bacteria; phylum Bacillota; class Clostridia; order Lachnospirales; family Lachnospiraceae; genus Blautia_A. The sequence goes on from USDN01000002.1 coordinate 24,477, forward strand.
TGTTCTAGCATTGAACTCTTTTGTGAACTGTACAATGTTTACACCGTGCTGACCAAGAGCCGGACCTACCGGCGGTGCTGGGGTTGCCTTGCCAGCCGGAATCTGTAATTTGATATAACCTGTTACTTTTTTTGCCATTTTTCGGCACCTCCTATGTGGTATTGGCGGGGGTTTTTCCCTCCCACTTGAATGTGTTACGCTTTCTTAATTTCTGCGAAACTTATTTCTACCGGCGTTTCGCGGCCGAACAATTCAACATTGATGGTAACTGTCTGCTTCTGAGTATTAATTGCAGTAACAACCCCGGCAGTATCCTTCCAGGCTCCGCCTGTAACAACTACCATATCGCCTTCTGCAAAGTCAACCCGGATGTTCTCTTCCTTGATTCCCAGCGGACGCATCTCCTCTTCTGTAAGGGGTACGGGCTTGGATCCCGGACCTACAAAGCCGGTTACGCCTCGGGTATTGCGGACAACATACCAGGTATCATCATTCATGACCATGTTGAGAAGCACATATCCCGGGAACATCTTCTTCTGAACCTGTTTCGGAGTACCGTTTCTCATCTCTACAACATCTTCAAGCGGAACGCGGACTTCCAGGATCTGATCCTCCAGGTGTCTGTTTTCAATTGTTTTTTCAATGTTTGCTTTTACTTTGTTTTCATACCCGGAATAGGTATGAACGACATACCATTTCGCTTCTGACATACAATCACCGTTATCCTTATTTTATGATAAGATTAATACCTTCCAGAATTGCTGAATCCATAATGCTGATCATCACAGCCAGAATGATCGTGACTACAGAGACAACCACTGTCTGTTTCGCCAGTGTAGCTTTATCGGTCCATACAATCTTGTTGAACTCTGCTTTCAGTCCCTTAAACCATGATTTCTTCTGGGTCTTCTGAGTTTTGCCAGTAGATTTTTCTTTCTCTTGCATAATTTAACCTCACAATTCTCTGTGATTACTTCGTTTCCTTGTGCAGAGTGTGTTTACGGCAGAACTTACAATATTTCTTGGTCTCAAGACGCTCAGGATGATTCTTTTTCTCCTTTGTCATATTGTAGTTACGCTGCTTGCACTCCGTACATGCCAATGTAATCTTAACGCGCACAACTTCCACCTCCAGTGTTTTCATTTGCATGGTCTTCCTTTGCCTTCTCCTGCTCATGCAGGTTTCCGGGCATAAAAAAAAGACCCAACTTCCATGTCGCTTGTCAAGTTTAGCACAGAATATATATTGAAGTCAAGTCTTTTCATTGAATTTACGGAGTTTTTCCATATTACACAAAAACAGCTTCTTTATATTAGGAAACCCTTCCTTTTAAATTCCCTGCGATTCTTGATTTTCCCCTTGTCAACCAGCATTTCCTAGTGTATGATAAGGAAGGTTCAGACCCTTTTCGACAATATTAATGGAAAAAGGGTCATAATTAATTATATCTTTTTTCAATATAGGAGCGGATTTTATGTTTAAAAGATTCATGGATGACATGAAGAAGTACTGGAAATATGCCATATACTCTTCCAAGGCTCAGTTAAAATCCGAAATCGCCAATTCATATCTGAACTGGCTGTGGTGGATCCTGGACCCTCTTTGCTTCATGTTGATCTACGTATTTATGTTCGGCTATGTATTTAAGTCCTCAGAACAGTACTTTGCAGTTTTCGTCTTTATTGGAATCACTTTGTGGGATTTTTTCAACAAGTCCCTGATCCAGAGCGTAAAGGTGATCAAAAACAATAAAGCTATCGTTTCTAAAGTATATATACCGAAATTTATCCTTCTGATCATTAAAATGTGTGTTAATGGATTTAAAATGTCCATTTCTCTCCTTATTATTGTTGTTATGCTTTTTGTATGGAGAGTACCTGTTACATGGAATATTCTGTACTTTATTCCTATCCTTCTGACACTGTTTATGATCGTATTTGGTTTCGGCTGCTTCCTTCTGCACTACGGAGTCTTTGTAGAAGACCTGTCCAATGTCCTGAATATTGTCCTCAGGCTTCTCTTCTATCTTACTGGTGTATTCTGGAGCATTATGGATCGTCTGCCGGCACCTTACAACGCATATATCGGAAAAGGCAATCCCATTGCATTCCTGCTGACCTCCATGCGTGAATGCGTATTATATGGAACTGCTCCCAATCAGAAGCTTCTTCTTGCATGGTTCCTGATCGGACTGCTGATCAGCATCCTCGGAATCCGCAAGATCTACAAAAACGAAAACAGTTATGTAAAGGTGATATAATATGGAAGAACAGCATGCGATTGAAGTCACTGATCTGGTGATCAGTTATCAGAATCTGAAAAAAACTTCTATTAAAAAAAGTCTTCTGCAGTTTAAACGCCGCAATGTAGACCGTTTTGTTGCCGTAAAAGGAATTTCCTTTTATGTCCGTCAGGGAGAGATTCTTGGCATCATTGGCAAAAACGGAAGCGGAAAATCAACTACACTGAATGCCCTTGCCGGTATCTTTTCTCCGGACAGTGGTACCATCGACCTGAAGGGACACAGCATCTCCCTTTTGTCTATTGGTGTAGGTTTCCAGAGGGAAATGACCGGAAGAGAAAATATCATTCTTTCCGGTATGCTCCTGGGCTTTTCTGAAGAAGAAGTCAAAGCGAAAGAGCCTGAGATCGTCGAATTTGCAGAACTGGGAGAATTTATTGATATGCCTGTAAGAACATACTCCAGCGGTATGTATTCCAAACTGGCATTTTCCATCACTGCTATTCTGGAAACAGACATCATGCTTATTGATGAAGTTCTCAGTGTTGGCGATCAGAAGTTTAAAAAGAAAAGCTACAATAAAATGAAAAGCCTGATTTCCAACAAAGACCGTACCGTTGTCATTGTTTCTCACAGCATCGAAACTCTCAGAGAGCTCTGCGATACTGTTATGTGGATGCATGATGGACAGATCAAACGTATCGGTGAACCTACTCCTGTACTGGAAGAGTATGTAAACTTTATGGAAAAAAGCTGACAGATCAATACAAAGAAAAAGACTGCGGAAAAAATTTTTCCGCAGTCTTTCTTTGTATTTTTATTTCTTTTCTCTCAGAAACAATTTATAAAATGTTTCCCTCAGCCCTCCCGGTATGATACTTACCAGGGTACGAACCACACAATTTTTTATATATCTTCCCTTTGTGATAAACTTTTTGTCCAGCAGGAATCTCTGAAACCGCAGCAGCCAGCGCAGATAGGAGAAACCTCCTCTGCGGCTGTACATACCGTTTCCTGTACGCATATCAAGCACCGGCTCCTGGATATTATATCCTTCAGCACCGTTTATCAACATACGCACCCACAGACAATAATCTTCAAAACCAGGAAAGTCCTGATAATTTCCCGCTTTCAGAACCTCCTCCTTGCGGTACATGACACAAGGATGATTAAACGGATTCCTTTTTTTGGCATAATCCCTTATCTCTGCGGATGTCCTCGGCAGAATCCTGAATCTCTGCAGATCTCCGGGTGTCTCTGCAAATTCCTGAAGTGTTCCGCTGACAATAGAATATCCGTCTTTTTCTAATATACGAAACTGTTTTTCACATCGATCCGGTCTGCTGATATCATCACTGTCCATTCTTGCAATAACAGAACAGCGGCATCGCGGAACGCCTGCCCGCAGTGCATTTCCAAGTCCCCTGTTTTCTTTCAGCCTGATGCACTGAAACCTGTCACCCATTTTCTCCTGCGCCCATTGGATCACACTGTTCAGATCTCGGGTAAGCGGTCCGTCGCACACAAGAACAAAATCTGAAAACGGAAGGGTCTGATCCAGCATACTCTTTATACTCTGGCGAAAAAATACCGGATTTTCTTTTTTATAAACGGCCATTAATACCGAATAGGTTTCCCGTGTATCCGTACTCATAGGCTACTCCTTGATCCTCGTGTTATGGTGGTTCATTTCTCCTGCCTTTGGAGGGTTCCAGTAATCTCCATACATCTGTTTCAATACAAAATCATAATCATAAGGTCCACGAAGCACCACATCCTCAAACGTATAATCTGCACCTTTCCCATAACGGTTTTTATGGAACATTTCCTTTAATTTATGGATTCCCATAAAATTTACAAGATATGGCGACTGATCGTAATCGTACTTTTTCATCAGACGATCCAGACGGTTCAGTTCTCTGGATGTACGGAAGATTTTTTCTACAGGAAAAACTTTCCCTGCTGCGATCAAAATCCGCTCATGCAGAGGTCTGTCCTGACGTTTCATATCAACATTTGTAGAAAACAGCGAATAATTTACTCTGGCTCTTGCTGTCAGCAGACGGAAACAATGGATTTTTCGCAGGATTTTGTTTCCAGGCATTCCATCCAGAGGAAAAATATCAATCCAGGCATCTTTCTCTCTGTCTACCAGCGCAGATTCATCCACCACCTTTACCCGGCTGTCTGTCATCCGCGGTACATAATGGGTATATCCCTCTGTCTTCTGATAACTGAGATAATGAAAATATTCCGGCAGTTCGCTTTCCACTACAGCCTCAAATTTCTCAAAATCCGGACGCGGCATTCCCAGATCCACGTCATCATCCCAGGGAATAAATCCCTTATGACGCACAGCTCCCAGCAAAGTGCCTCCCAGTGCATAATATCTAAGGTGGTATTTATTACAGATACGCAGGAACTCCTTCAGAATATCCAGTTCTACAAGCTGAAGCCTGCGCAGATCATCTCTGTTCTTCTCCTCTGTACATTCACTCATTTTTTTCCTCCCCTGACAGATCCTTTACAGAATCTTTCAGTGCATTTCTCTGATTATCCTCAACTCCCTCTGATACTTCCTTCTGACAAAAGATCTTAACGGTCATAAGAAGAAGCTTCAGATCAAGGAAAAACGAATAATTTTCAATATAAAAAAGATCCAGCTTCAGCTTATCATAGGGTGTGGTATTATATTTTCCATAAACCTGGGCATAGCCTGTCAGTCCGGCTTTAACTTTCAGACGGTAATAAAATTCCGGAAGTTCCTTCTGGTATTCATGCATAATGCATTTTCGTTCCGGGCGTGGTCCTACCAGGGACATATCTCCCTTAAACACATTAAAAAGCTGAGGCAGCTCGTCCAGATGAAGATTTCGAAGAACCTTTCCTACCGGTGTGATCCTGCTGTCATTTTTAGATGCCAGCTGCGCCCCATTTTTTTCAGAATCCACGCACATACTCCTGAATTTAAAAATACGGAACTCCCTGCCGCCCAGCGTCAGACGATCCTGGCGATAAAATACCGGTCCGCCGTCATAAAACTTCACCATAAGAGCAATAATCAGCATAATCGGTGAAGAAAGCACGATTCCAACACCGGAAACGACAATATCCAGCAGCCTTTTCATAAATCTCTGCTCTATAGACAGCCCCATATTTTTTGCCACCAGAAGAGGCGTATCAAACAGATGGATCCGTTCGCTTCCCATAAGAATCACATCCGATATCTTTGGGCTCATATAACAGCGGATAGAATGAGCAAAGCAGTATTTCAGATATCGATTTCTGATATTGGAAGGAAGATCCCAGATGATCACGCCCTCATAATCGCGCATCATTTTATGGATTTCTTTTTCTCCCACATTCACATGGACCATTCCGCTGATATTGTATTTATCACTTCTGGAATTCATCTTCTGTATCAGATCTCCGGGATCCCGATCCCCGTGGATCACCAAAAGCTTTCTGGCCCCATACAGTTTAGAATAAATAAATCTGGATCCCCAGATCCACAAAATGATGATGCCAAACTGTACAAACGTCATCTGCACCATAGGCCACGGATCCAAAAACCACCGGTTGATCAGTGTGATCTGCAGGTAGGTAACGACATTCGTACAGATCGTTGCCAGGATCATGGAGTAAAATACATCGATCCTTTTCAGATATCCTACTCTGAGACCTCCGTAAAACTTGGAGAACATAAAACTGATCAATGCATAAATGGCGATCAGAACCCAGTTTCCTTTTCTCCAGAAAGGTTCAAAGATCAGTCCTCTGTAAAAATCATACCAGATATAAGCAAATACGGCCGCCTGGGCGACTATCACAATACTTGCCAGACAATATATAACAAATCTTTTAAAATCATCTCTGTTCTTCACAAAAGATCCCTCTTATTTTCTTTATCCGAGATACTTTCCAGTACCCGGATCAGTTTTATTTTTACCTTTTAACCCTGTTATTATAACGTATTACAGTGATTCCGTCCAGTGATTCACAGATTCTTCATTCTGTCCAAAAACAAAAATGGATATTTTTACATCAGTATTTTGTCGAATACTGGAATTATTTGTCATGTTTCACATATTTATTTTAGTTTATTTCGATATCCGATACATTTTCAACAAAATTTCTTCAACTTTTTTATATTTTTTTACTTTATCTTATGGTAATTTCCGTACAAAAATTGTATAATAAGAGAGTACAAGCATATAAAAGGAAAGTGAGGGTTCACTATGAAACAAAACAACATGTTAGCGATGATCTTAGCTGGCGGACGTGGCAGCAGACTCCATGAGCTTACAAACAAAGTGGCTAAACCCGCAGTTTCATACGGTGGAAAATACCGCATTGTTGATTTCCCTTTAAGTAACTGTGCAAACAGCGGGATCGATATTGTAGGTGTTCTTACACAGTATGAGTCCGTTCTTCTTAACAGCTATGTCGCTGCTGGCGGACGCTGGGGACTGGACGCAAGAGAAAGCGGTGTCTTCGTACTTCCGCCCCGTGAAAAGGCAGATGCAGATCTGGACGTTTACCGCGGAACTGCTGATGCGATTTCACAGAACATTGATTTTATTGATAAATATGCCCCGGAATATGTTCTCATCCTTTCTGGTGACCATATTTATAAAATGAACTATGCAAAAATGTTGGCTTACCACAAAGAAATGAACGCAGACGCTACAATTGCAGTAATCGAAGTTCCTATGAAAGAAGCCAGCCGTTTCGGTATCATGAATACAGATGAGGAAGGTCATATTGTAGAATTCGAAGAAAAACCGGAACACCCCAAGAGCAATCTTGCTTCCATGGGTATTTATATCTTCAACTGGAAACTTCTGCGTAAAATGCTTCTTGCAGATATGAAAAATGCAGATTCTCATCATGATTTTGGTAAAGATATCATTCCTACACTTCTTGCTGGCAACAAGACTCTCGTAGCTTACAAATACCAGGGCTACTGGAAAGATGTAGGAACCATCGATTCGCTCTGGGAAGCGAACATGGATCTTCTGGACAACAACAATGAACTTGATCTCAATGATCCTACCTGGAAAATCTATACCGAAGATATCCCTGCACTTCCTCAGTACATCGGTCCGGATGCCAATGTTGACAAGGCATTTGTCACTCAGGGCTGTGTTGTTGAAGGCGAGATCAGAAATTCTGTACTGTTCACCGGCGCCAGAGTAGGCAAAGGTGCCAAAATCATCGACAGTGTGCTCATGCCGGGCGTTGTAGTGGAAGATGGCGCTGTTGTACAGCGTGCTCTTGTGGCTGAAAATATAACGATCGGAGCAGGCGCTGTTGTAGGAAGCGCTGACAGTGAGCATATTGAGCTTGTGTCCAAACGTGTAAAGGGGGTAGAATAAGATGGCTAACGCACTTGGAATCATTGCAGCTTCTGCAACACATATCAAAGTAGAAGGACTTCAGCAGTACCGTCCCATCGGAGCATTCTCCTTCCTTGGAAGATATCGTGTGATCGATTTTCCGATCTCTAACATGAGCAACAGCGATATTGACCGTATTCAGGTATACATAAGACGTAAACCACGTTCCCTGGTAGAACACCTTGGTACAGGCCGTCATTACAACATCAACTCCAAACGCGGCAAACTTCAGATTCTGTTCTCACAGAACAGCTCCGAAAATGATGTTTATAATACAGACATTGCAGCTTACTATGAGAACATTGAAATGATCCAGAGATCTCATCAGCAGTATGTGATCATTGCTCCAAGCTATATGGTTTATGCAGAGAACTATGACGCCCTTCTCCAGACTCATATTGAATCCGGAGCAGACATCACACTTCTGTATCATTCCGTAGACAATGCAAAGGAAGCTTTCCTGAACTGTGATGTTCTGAACCTGAACAGACAGAAAGGTGTAGAATCCATTGAGAAGAACCGTGGAAGTGCGAAAAACCGCAACATCTTTATGGATACTTACGTTATGAAGAAGGATCTTTTTGTGGAGCTGATTCTGAAAGCAAGAAAGATGTCTTCCATGATCACTCTTCCGCAGATCGTAAATACATCCTGCAGCGAACTGGATATCCGCGGTGTATCCCATAAAGGATATTTTGCTACTATCACAGACTTCAAGAGCTATTTTGACGCAAACATGTCCCTGATCGATCTGAAAAATGCTCAGAACCTGTTTAATCCTGAGTGGCCGATCTACACCAGAACAAACGACTCCTGCCCGACCCAGTATTTTGACAGTGCAGACGTTAAAAATTCTGTTGTTTCCAATGGATGCCTTATTGAAGGAAATGTAGAAAACTCTGTTATCGGACGTGGCTGCCAGATCAAAAAAGGCGCTGTTGTCAAAAACTGTGTTGTTCTCGCAAATACAGTAATCGGAGAAGACGTCCATGTAGAAAATCAGGTAATTGATAAATGGGCTCAGATCACCAAAGAAAGAGACATCATAGCAGAAGCCGATCATCCGGGATATATCAGAAGAGACGATATCCTGTAAATAAAACCAACAGAGGATATCAATTGATATTCAGTTTATCCTCATTATCTTAAAACAAAAAGCTCCCATAGAATCCCGGGGTTGACAGAATCCGGCTTTCTATGGGATTTTTTATTTCCTGGTCTGTTCAGAAGTCCCTCTTTTTCTTATGTATAAGTATTTGCTTATTAGTTCTATATACATTATATATTTTACATATAGTTGCTTCTATGCTAAACTTTTATTCAGAAAAAATTTTACGGAGGTTCTTATGAAAAAAGACTACAGTAAGCTATGGACTTTGTTTCGCTCTATGTTTATATTAAGCGCCTGCACATTTGGCGGCGGCTTCGTTATCGTATCTCTTATGAAGAAAAAATACGTAGAAGAGCTGCAATGGCTGGAAGAGGATGAGATGCTGGATGTAACGGCGATCACCCAGTCTGCTCCCGGTCCTCTTCCGGTAAATGCTTCCGTCATTATCGGATATCGAATCGCCGGCATTGTCGGATCTCTCACCGCAATCCTTGGAACGATTCTTCCGCCTATGATTATCATTTCCGTGATTTCCCTGTTTTATGAACAGTTCCGAACCAATCCATATATCAGCACAGCTCTTCAGGTTATGCGTGCCGGGGTTGCAGCTGTCATATTTGATGTGGTAATCAATCTTGCACAGCATGTATTAAACACAAGACGGATCCTGTATATTGCCATGATGACCATTGCCTTTGTCGCAACTTATTTCCTGGATGTCAGTGCAATGCTGGTCATTTTGACATGTCTTGGCATCGGAATCCTGGACCTCATCTTTCAGACATATAAAATAAAACATGGAGGGATCGCGTAATGCTTTTACTTAAATTATTTTTCGCTTTTATTCAGGTAGGTATGTTCAGCGTCGGCGGCGGATATGCCGCTATTCCCCTGATCCAGGAACAGATTGTGGATATTTACGGACTGATGACTCTCAGTGAGTTTTCGGATCTGATTACTGTAGCAGAAATGACACCGGGACCTATTTCCATTAATTCCGCAACCTTTGTGGGCATGAGAATCGCAGGAATACCCGGCGTACTGCTTTGCACCTTCGGATGTATCCTGCCCTCTTTTTGTATCTGTCTGACCCTGGCACATTTTTACTACAAATACCGCTCTGTCAACGGAGTACAGGTAGTCCTGGGAGCCATGCGCCCGGCCGTTGTAGCCCTGATCGCCTCTGCCGGCGTCTCTATCCTGATGCTTGGACTGTTTCAGGCAGAGCTTCCCGATATCGTGCTGACCGATATCCGCTGGATAGAATCAGGTATATTCATCATATCCCTGTTTATTTTAAGAAAATATAAAGCCAGCGCCATTGCCATTATTCTTGGCAGCGGTGCTGCAGGCACTGTTCTCTATACTCTTTCCGGAGCGATTTTATAATTCAGGAGGAAAATACTTATGACTATCCGACATTTACAGATCTTTACAACCGTCGCTGACGCAGGCAGCATGAGCAAAGCGGCAAAGCTTCTACACATATCGCAGCCAGGTATCAGCCAGGCGGTTTCCGAACTGGAACGCCATTATAGTGTAAAGCTGTTTGAACGGCTTTCTCAAAAATTATATCTGACAAACGAAGGAGAGCTTCTGCTCTCTTTTTCCCGTCATATTCTGGACTCCTTTGACAAAATGGAGGAAGCCATGCTCCATGCCACACAGAAAACCCAACTGCACATTGGCTGCAGTGTTTCCGTAGGAACATTCCTTATCAATGAAATTCTGGACGAAGCAGAAAAGCAGCTTCCCAACTGTGATTTTCAGGTAACCGTAACCAACTCTACTGATATTGAGCAGGCGATTCTGGACAGTCAGGTAGATGTGGGGATTGTAGAAGGAACCATCCGAAACGAAAATCTCATTGCTCTCCCTGTCTGCGAGGATGAACTGGTCATGGTATGCGGAAAAAATCATCCTCTTGCCCGTCTGGATTCCATCACACTTCCCATGCTCCAGAATCAGGATTATGCGAGCAGGGAAAGCGGAAGCACAGACCGCAACCAGTTTGAACAGCTTCTGGAAGAACAGAACATCCACTTAAACCGAACCTTCCGCAGTACCAGTACCGACGCTATCAAAAACACTGTGATCTGCGGAAGAGGAATCGCCCTGTTCTCCAAAAGAATGGTTGCTAAAGAAGTGAACGACGGGGATATGGTAGTCCTTCCTCTGGAGGATGTCCGCGTAACCCGGAATATCCACTTTGTCATCCATAAAAACAAGTACGTTTCCACAGAGATACAGACCCTGAAGGAAATCTGTTCCGGATACGAAAAAAATATTTGTATTTAAAGAGATTGAGGATTTTTATTTCTTGTTTCCCATAGACGATGCATATGAGAAAAAGGTAAGATCCTGTGCTGTGCTGCGTTTCCTGGTAAACCTCGCAAGGCACTATGATCTTACCTTTTTCTCTTTGCATCTGAATATGGACAACAGCCAAACAGAAGCAGAACTACTGCAGGAATATAAATTTGCTGTCTGGAAAATACAATGCAGGAATGGATTCTTCTGGTTCATAAGCATTGAGAGACTTGGGTAAAAATTCTTGTCTTCTGCGCATTTGCATTGCTCCCCCGGATGCTGCTGTCCGAGTCGCAGACGAGTTCAGCATTCGGGGGATCGTTTTTTGCAAAGAAGCAGAAGCTTAGAATTTTCCAAGTCTTGAACTAGCTTTTGTAACAGAAGAAGCCACTCCTGCATGTCATTTACAGACAAAAAATCATATTCCGTCCATCCCCCACAAACATATTTTTTTAGCCTTCAACTTTGATATCTTTTTTCTTCAGTCTTTTATATGTCCACTCCCGGAACAGGGCATAAAGCACAGACACCAGAGGGATAAAGATCAGCATACCGATCACTCCCAGCAGACTGCCGCCGATGGTTACTGCCATCAGTACCCATACAGACGGAAGTCCTACGGATCCGCCTACCACATGAGGGTAGATCAGATTTCCCTCGATCTGCTGCAGGACAAAAAACAGAATAAGGAAAAGCAGCGCCTGCATAGGGCTCACCAGAAGTATCAGCATAAAACTGATCGCGCAGCCGATAAAAGCGCCAAACACCGGTATCAATGCGGTAAATGCGATCAGCACACCCACCAGCATGGCATAAGGGAAACGGAAAAGCGTCATTGCCACAAAAAACATAGTTCCCAGGATCACTGCTTCAATACACTGTCCGGTTACAAATCCGGAAAAAATACTGTTTGCAAGAGAACATACATGAAGGATATATTTCACTGTCCTTTGCGGGAAAATCGCGTAAAACGCCTTTTTCGTCTGTACAGTAAGACGCTCCTTCTGAAGAAGGATATAGCAGGCAAATACAAATCCGATTCCCAGATTCATTGCAGTATTCACAATTCCCATAGTCACTGAAACCGTAGAAGTAAGAATATTGTTTACTCCGCTCTGAAGCGCTGCGATCATTGCATCCAGTGTTTTCTGAGGCTGGATCTCCAGAGATTCTGCCCATTCTGCAATCGCAGAATCCTGTTTGAAATTCTCTTCGATCCATATGGTCAGATTTTCTATTCCTCTTTCAATATTGCGTCCAAGTCCCATGACGGTTGTTGCCAGTTCCGGGATCACTACCTGACCTACGATATAAATAGCCAGAGCAGCTACCAGGATCGCAAGGATCATGCTTACCGGACGCGCTATTTTTTTAACGATCTTTGTATTTTTCCATCTGCCTCTGCCAAATACATTCTTTTCAATAAATTTCATAGGAACATTCAGGACAAAAGCAATACCGGCTCCTACAATAAAAGGCAGGAACAGACCGATCACTCTCATCAGAAAATCAAGAACAACATTCAGATTCTGAAGTCCCACATATAAAAGAACAGCAAATAAAATCAGGTACATACAGTTTCTCAAATTTTCTTTTTTAAATTCCAAAAGCTCACAACCTCTCGTTTCTACAATTTCTGATGTTCATTTTTTATAAATTCATGAAACCTATTCTAACACTTATGTATAGTTCTTTCCAGTAAATTTCTGTATTTTTTATTTCTGTGTATTTTGCACAAATTTCCAATCTCCATTTTGGTAGTTCCGACATTTTAAATCGTTTATTTTTAATTGACAGAAAAATCAATTACATATATAATAAATACATAACTTAAGAAATTTGCAGCAGCTTATATAAGTCCATAATCGGTTGGACGTTTCTACCAACTACCGTAATAGTTGCCTATAAGTTTTATTCAGGGTACCCCAAAAGGTAGTTGGCATTTTTATGCCCAAAAATCCCTGGCTGCGGAAAGGAAGTGAATTATATGAAGCATCTGTCAACCTTTGCACTGAAGGGAAATATCTGTTTCAGCCAGGACAAAAACAAAATTTCTGTGCAGGAACAGTCTTATCTGATCTGCGAAAACGGGGTCTGCGCAGGAGTCTTTAAACAGCTCCCGGAAAGCTTTCGCCACATTCCTGTAAGAGATGCCGGAGAGGCTTTGATCATCCCCGGTCTGTCAGACATCCACCTTCACGCTCCCCAGTACAGTTTCCGGGGTATGGGTATGGATCTGGAACTTCTGGACTGGCTGAACACCATTACCTTCCCGGAGGAAGCCAAGTATGCTGATTCTGACTATGCCCAAAAAGCTTACTCTATTTTTGCGGAAGATCTGAAAAGGAGCCCTACAACAAGAGCCTGCATCTTTGGGACACTTCATGTAGAAGCAACAGAACTTCTTATGGATCTTCTGGAAGAAACCGGACTGAAAACCTTTGTCGGCAAGGTAAATATGGATCGGAACGGCCCTGCTGTCCTTCAGGAAAAAAGTGCAGAGGAATCTGCTGCAGACACTGTCCGCTGGTTGTCCGATACTGCCGGAAAATATCAGAACACCAAACCGATCCTCACACCAAGATTCACGCCTTCCTGCACAGATGAGCTAATGAAAAAGCTGGCTGAGATCCAGAAAGAATATCACCTTCCAGTTCAGTCTCATCTGTCTGAAAACATGGGTGAGATTTCCTGGGTTCAGGAACTCTGTCCGGAAACTGCTTTTTATGGAGAAGCCTATGACCAGTTCGGACTTTTCGGCGGAGAAGAATGCCCTACTGTCATGGCTCATTGTGTCCATTCCCCGGAAGCAGAAATGGAACTTATGAAAAAGCGCGGAGTGTATATTGCTCATTGTCCTCAGTCCAACACCAATCTTTCCTCTGGTATCGCACCGGTAAGAGAATATCTGGACAAGGGACTTCATGTGGGTCTTGGTACCGACATTGCCGGCGGCCACTCCCTTTCCATGCTCCGTGCCATTGCAGATGCCGTACAGGTATCCAAACTTCGCTGGCGGCTGGTCGATGACAGTCTGAAGGCTCTTACCTTTGAAGAAGCCTTTTATCTGGCAACTATTGGCGGAGGAGAATTCTTTGGAAAGGTCGGAAGTTTCCTGGAGGGTTATGAGTTTGACGCTGTGATCCTTGATGACAGCTTTTACCGCCATCCGCAGCCTTTAAGCGTAAGAGACCGTCTGGAACGCCTGGTCTATCTTTCTGATGACCGCTGCATAAAAGGGAAATACGTTTCCGGAAGGGAACTGTTTTAATATTTTTTCCATAAAAAGGGGGTATCATTATGAAACTTGACAAAATTTTTCACCTGAAAGAAAACCACACAGACGTGAAAACTGAGGTGATCGCAGGTATCACCACCTTTATGACCATGGCTTACATCCTGGCCGTAAATCCAAACATTCTGGAAGCCTCCGGAATGGATCGCGGCGCTATCTTTACAGCAACTGCCCTGGCTTCCTTTATTGCTACCTGCCTGATGGCTCTTTTATCCAATTATCCGTTTGTACTGGCTCCCGGCATGGGACTGAACGCATATTTTGCCTACACAGTCGTCCTGGGTATGGGATACAGCTGGCAGCAGGCACTGGCGGCAGTTTTTGTAGAAGGTCTGATCTTCATCCTTCTGTCCCTGACCAATGTCCGTGAAGCAATTTTTAATTCCATCCCTATGAACCTGAAGCATGCAGTTTCTGTTGGAATCGGTCTTTTTATTGCTTTCATCGGTCTTCAGAATGCAAAAATCGTCATCAACAATGACTCTACACTGGTAGGTGTCTTTTCCTTTAAAAGCTCTGCCCAGAACGGAACCTTCAGCAGCGAGGGAATTACCGTTCTTCTGGCTCTGATCGGTGTGCTGATCACTGCCATCCTTCTTGTAAAAAACGTAAAAGGAAGTATTTTATGGGGTATCCTGATCACATGGCTTCTTGGTATTATCTGTCAGTTTACCGGTCTGTATAAACCAAATCCGGAACTTGGGTTCTTCAGTCTCCTTCCTGATTTTTCCAGAGGCATCAGCGTACCAAGTATGGCTCCTACCTTTATGAAAATGGACTTTTCCATTGTATTTTCACTTGATTTCGTAGTGATCATGTTTGCATTCCTGTTTGTTGATATGTTTGACACTCTGGGAACGCTTATTGGTGTGGCTTCTAAAGCAGACATGCTGGATAAAGACGGCAAGCTTCCGAAGATCAAAGGCGCTCTTCTTTCCGACGCTGTTGGTACTTCCGTAGGTGCTATGTGCGGTACATCCACTGTAACTACTTTTGTTGAAAGTGCTTCCGGCGTGGCAGAAGGCGGACGTACCGGTCTTACTGCTCTGGTAGCCGGACTGCTGTTTGGCCTTTCTCTGTTCCTGTCACCGATCTTCCTTGCCATTCCGTCCTTTGCAACGGCTCCGGCTCTGATCGTAGTAGGCTTTATGATGCTTACTTCTATCACAAAGATCGATTTTGACGACTATACAGAAGCCATTCCATGCTTTATCGCTATTATTGCAATGCCGTTTATGTACAGTATTTCCGAAGGTATCGCAATGGGCGTTATCTCCTACGTGGTGATCAATCTGATCTCCGGTAAGGCAAAAGATAAAAAGATCAGTGTGCTGATGTATGTTCTGGCAGTACTTTTTGTACTGAAATATATTTTCCTTTAAATCCAGATCGACCAGAGAGTCCGGGGTTCTGCCCCGGTCTCTTTTTTTGTTTTTTTCATTGTAAAGCGTTTCCTGCAATGATATAATGTTTTTTATATTGCTTATCGAGGAGAATTCTTATGAAAATATTTATTGTCATGGGTATCGGGATCCTGATCGGCAGGTTCCTCATGATAGGAAAATTAAAAAAATGGAATGAACGGCTTGCTATGCTCTGTACCCTTCTTCTAATCTTTTCCATGGGAGTCATGCTTGGACAGAAAGAGAATTTCATCAGTGAGCTGTCCTCTCTTGGGCTGAAAAGTTTTCTGTTTTTCCTGATCCCCACATTGGTTTCCATTATCATTGTTTATATTCTGACCAGACGTTTTATTGACAAAAAAGGTACAAAGGGGAATGACAAATGATCGTTGTATTAACATTCTTTGCCCTGGTTTTTGGGCTTTTCTGCGGTCTCTCCGGAACAGAATCCGAGATCATCCGCTTTATCAGCAAAAATTCTGATATGATCCTGTACATCCTGATGTTTTCTGTCGGAATCAGTATCGGCATGCATAACGGGATCATGAAAAAAATACGTCAGTATCACCTGAAGATCCTGATCATCCCTCTGGGTATTACTGCCGGTTCCATTCTTGGCGGGATTCTCTGCTCACTGATCCTGAAGCTTCCTGTGAACCAGGGAGCTGCAATTGCAAGCGGCATGGGCTGGTACAGCCTGGCAGGCGTCACCATCAGTCGTCTGGGAGGAGCAGAGCTTGGAAGCATTGCTTTTATGAGCAATCTTATGAGAGAATTTTTTTCTTTTTTCCTGATCCCCATAATTGCAGCAAAGCTCAATTACTGTACCTGCATCGCACCGGCTGCGGCAACCAGTGAGGATACCACTCTTCCGGTACTTCTGAAATATACGGACGAGGAAACAGTTGTCCTGTCTGTTCTTAATGGAATGCTGTGCTCCTTCTTCGTACCAATACTGATCACATTTTTCTTTCATATTGGATAAACGTTATATAAAAAGACCGTTACATCCGTAACGATCTTTTTTGTTTAATCAAGCTGTCCATCAGCCATCATACGCTCTTTAATTTTCTCAAAACTTTCTTCACTGATATCGTGTTCCATCTTACATGCATCTGTCTTTGCAATATCTGACGGAACACCCAGGCTTTCCAACATTCTTGTAAGAACTGTATGCCTTTCATAAACTCTGTTGGCGATCTCAGCTCCCTTATCAAGAAGGGTAACTGTTCCATACCGGTCCATGGCAATATATCCGTCTTCCCTCAAAAGCTTCATAGCATGACTGACGCTTGGCTTGGAAACCGACAACATTGAAGCAATATCCACAGAACGGACACCGTTGCCTTTTTGCGAAAGAACGAGGATCGCTTCCAGATAGTCCTCCGCCGATTCTCTGATCTGCATAAAAACACCTCCCATTCCGCTTATTTTATCATAAAACCTGACAGATTTCAACCAATAGAGACTCTCCTGTCAGCCTCCGGCTCTCCAATGCTGCTGTTCACAGCAACAGACTGAAATTTATTCCAGATTGCCTGTGGCAATAGAATTTACTTGTCATCTCCTGTCAGACGAAGAGTATCCCTGATCTCCTCCACATCCATATCCAGGATTACTGCGAGCTCTCCAATACTAAAGGCACTTTCTCCATCTTCCTCATCTTCAGAAAGTTCTCGAACTGCGCTTTCCAGCTTTTCCACTCTTGCTACCAGACTGTCATCCTCAAATTTTCTCTGGCTTTGCTCCCTGCAGGCGTCCAGTATCCCTTTTTCCACCTGTTCCAAAAGCCATGCTTCGTCTCTGAGTTCCTCCCCGGCCATCCCAAGAGCCTGTACAAGACTAACGTTAGCCTCCTGGATCAGATCCGCCAGAAAGATCTCTTCTGCATTTAACTCTGCCGCAAGCTTTGCCGTTTTTTTCATATACTTTGCCGCAAGATCCTGAACTGCCTCACTGTTTCCTGCTGCCAGACGTTCAAAAAGCTCTTCTGCTTCCGGGAATATCTCCTCATCCGGCAGACCTTCCATATATTCTTTCAAATACGCTTCTTCCTCCGGTGTAAGTGGGATCTGTTTCTTTTCTGCCTCGGTTTCCGGACTGCTTTCTATTCCTGTCCCTTCTATAATAATACCCTGACCGGTAAGATATTTCAGAACACCGGCAAGCTGATCATGATTCAGATCGAGTCCTTCAAGGGTTTCACGGATCTGCACTGCCTGGATCGTATTTCCCTGCTCTTTTGCCAGGACCTGCATCTTTTTTAATTTTTCCTGAAATTCACGGACGTCCATTCTTTTTCTCCTTTATGTGCTAAAAGCAAATTTCTCTGTATTTAACTTTCTTAAGCATTCCTATTATAGCATCTCCGGAAGCTCTTTCCAACAGAAAAGAATCTTTTCCCTTACAGGCAGACAATTACGCTCCGGATTATTTCTCAAGACTTTTAATCAGTGCAAGATTGTATTTTTCGTAAGGATTCAGAACATCATCTTCTATTGCATCAAATTCTTCCGGTGCATATTTTGGAGCATACCAGGACTGTGCATCAAAATACGCCTGAATCTCTGCAGTCTTAAATGTTCTCCCATATCTGGCATAAATCTCATTTCTTGCCAGACGAAGCTGTTCTCCGGTAAGATCCATCTGGATCAGCTGTTCTTCTGTCAGATATTCGGTACTGCTGTTTGGCAGAATGTAATTTCCAGATACTGAATTACCTGTATTGGATGTCTGTATCTCTCCTGAACCTCTGTTCTTTAAAAGTGTAACCGCTTCCCAATTTGCATAAACTGTTTCATCATCAGGATGAAAATTCATTTCATAAAAAGATCCTGCAATATCCACAGTAAAATATCCGCCTCTTCTGCCGGCTCCCATCAGCTTGTTTTCATAGAAACGCCATGGTCCTGCTGCCTCACTTATATGGGTATGATCCCCTATCTGATATACACTCCCGTTATCGTTTCCATAAATGGTAAGTCCATATCCCAGGTCAGGCACGAAAGTATCTGCATCCTGGTCAGGAAAACTGTCTGATATAATCAGTATCGACTCCCCATTTTCGCCCGCCGGGAGAATGGCATAATACGCGCCAACACCATTTGTTTTCAAAAACTCTTCGTAGGGATTTTCCACAGGAAGATCAGATGAATCTGGCTGTTCCGGCTCCAAGATGGTACATTCCTGGATTTCTCCTATCTGAGATGTGCAATCCTCCAGATCGATCCAGAATCCCTCAAGATTACCTGACGGGTTTGCCCACCATTCATTGACCACAGCTGCATCCAGTCTGTCTCCACGTATCAGCCTTACCAGAGAATAACAATATGGATCCTGACTTACTGTGGAATAAAAGGAATAACCATCGCTTCCTAACCGTTCCGACTGAAATCCCAACGCTCGATAAGTTTCGATCATACGTATGACATCCTGACTGTAATTATCTCCATATAACGGCTCTGGATCCAAACTGAACAGACAATCTGCCTCTAAGCCGGATCCTCCATAGTACAGATCAGAAGTCTGTTCCATTTCTCTGAAGCAGTTTCCATCATAGGTATACCCTGTAAAATACCATTCAAATCCTGTTGCCAGATATTTGGAAAGACGATTGCATTCATAAAAAAACTGATACTGTCCATTCACTTTTCTTAAAAACAGATCCCCCTCAAATCCAGCATGCCCTGAATCAGACATTGTTGTCATCTCATCAGGCATACCCTGAAAATCGTACCGCACCAGTTCAAACATATCGGAAACAATCCAGGACTCCTCCTGCTGCTCATACATAGACACCCTGACACTTTTTCCCGTTTCCTGAATATCCTCCCGACCTTCATAAGTCACTGCAAGGATCTCCTCCTTCTGGTCATTGTCAAAATCCCTCTTCAGACAGCCCAGAATCCCCTCCTCATCTACAGGCTTCAGAAATCTTCTGTCCTGTTCCATTATCATAGGAGTATCCACCCTCTGTCCGCCGATATAGGGCAGATTTGTAATTTGGGATATGATCCTGGTTTCATCCGTCCAATTCTGGCTGTCAGTCTGTGCTTCAGCCTTACACAACATCCCTCCGCTGCCCAATGCCAGAACACTGATCAGAAATATTTCTAAAAAACATCTTATCTTTTTCATACCTTGCTCCTCCCATATGTTTTCAGATGATTTTATTATAACATTTGCCCTTTGATTTTCCAATAGAACAAAGAAAACAAGTTCTCTTCAAACTCCCTGAATGCGGAGCGTTTTTATACAGAAGGAAAGTCAGCACAGAATGCACCGCTCTCCTGCTGTATAAAAGAAACACCCGGTAGGGGAGCTACCGGGTGTTTCGAGGGGAGTATAAATAATTAAATAAGGGGTTATGTAAAAAAAATTTTTGAAGGGTAAATTCTTTTTACAACAACGATTATAATATAAATTGGAAAAAAAAGCAATATGATTTCATGAATATTATTACAACTTTTTTAACATACTAGAGAATGTCATAAACAAGTTGACAAACAGAGCCGGTATTTACACGGCTGTATTCAACAGATTACACCAGGAGGTAATGAAAATGGCAAAAAATTATGAATCTGAAAACAAAACAATGAACAACAACACTAACAAAACATCTGACAAAAGCGCACAGAATGCACAGAACTGCGGTAAAAACAGTTCCAGGAACAGTTCCAAAAACAGCTCCCGAGGCAAAGTCTCCAATGCCTATGATCTGGATGAAAACAACTATTCTGACAGATACTAAATCCAAAAGACACTAAGCTACAAACGCTTCTCCCTTCTTCTTATTTGATGATGCAGACAGAAGTGCCGCAGACCGCAGCACTCCTGTCTGCATATTTTTCTTACACGTACTCCTTTCCCCCTTTCTGCATATGATAAATAAAAAAGGAATCCTGTTATGTTTCCCATTGAAACCATTTCCGCAAAAATGCTGGATTATTATACCGGGCGCTCTGATGCCCTGATCATAGATGTCCGTGAACCGGACGCCTACAAAAAAAGCCATATTCTTGGCGCGGTGAATCTGCCTTATGAGGAACTGTCCAGATGCAAAGAACTCCCTCGCGAAAAACTTCTTATCTTTTACTGCCAGAGAGGCGGTGCCAGCATGGCTGCTGCCCGGCTTTTTGTCCGAAAAGGATACCGTACCCGCTCTGTGATCGGCGGTTTTGATGCTTATCGAGGAAGAAATCTTGTAATTTCTTCCTAACCGTGATAATGTAAAAGGGAAAAAATCCCTTTATAAGCGAGGAGAATACATTAATGAAATACATGTTTGCATCGGATATACACGGTTCGGCATACTACTGCCGCAAAATGCTGGATGCTTTTCAGCAGGAAAATGCACAGCGACTGGTTCTTCTGGGCGATCTTCTGTATCACGGACCCAGAAATGACCTTCCGAAGGAATATGCCCCTAAAGAAGTGATCGCACTTCTCAATCAAAATAAAAACCGGATCTACGCAGTCCGGGGAAACTGTGAGGCAGAGGTGGATCAGATGGTCCTGGAGTTTCCGGTAATGGCCGATTACTGCATCCTCTCCATTGATGGCAGGACTTTTTATGCCACACACGGACATACTTATAATCAGGAGCATCTGCCGCCCCTTCAGGAAAATGATATTCTGATCCACGGTCATACCCATGTCCTGAAAGCAGAACAGATGGATGGCTACATTCTTCTGAACCCCGGCTCTGTCTCCATCCCCAAAGAGGGAAACCCTCCCACTTATGCAGTACTGGAAGACAACTGTTTCACCATCAAAGATTTTGACGGAAATACTGTCAGAGAAATGAGGCTGCCATGAAATATATGGAACTGATTGCTCCCTGCCATTTCGGCATGGAGGCTGTACTGAAACGTGAGATCCTGGATCTCGGCTATGAGATCAGCAAGGTAGAGGATGGCAAGGTGACTTTCCTGGCTGATGCCGCAGGGATCCCACAGGCAAACATATTCCTGCGCACAACAGAGCGTATCCTTTTAAAAGCCGGCGAGTTCAAAGCTGTTACCTTTGATGAACTTTTTGAAAAGACCAAAGCCATTCCCTGGGAAAATTATATCCCAAAAGATGGAAAATTCTGGGTTGCCAAGGCAAACTCTGTAAAAAGCGCACTTTTCAGCCCTTCCGACATCCAGTCTATTATGAAAAAAGCTATTGTAGAACGTCTCAAAGGTGTTTATGGCATTTCCTGGTTTCCGGAAGACGGCGCAAGTTTTCCTATCCGTGTTTCTTTTATGAAAGATATCGCCACCATCGGTATCGATACTTCAGGAGTATCCCTTCATAAAAGAGGCTACCGTCAGATGACCGTTAAGGCTCCTATTACAGAAACCCTTGCTTCTGCGCTTATCATGCTGACACCATGGAATAAAGACCGGATCCTGGTAGATCCTTTCTGCGGAAGCGGTACCTTCCCCATTGAAGCCGCTATGATCGCGGCAGATATGGCGCCTGGCATGAACCGTTCTTTCCTTTCTGAAGACTGGAAACATATCATCCCGCGTAAATGCTGGTATGATGCCATAGAAGAGGCAAACGACCGGGTAAATCTGGATATCAGAACAGATATCCAGGGTTACGACATTGATCCGGAGGCACTGAAATCTGCCAGAGCCAATGCCAAAATGGCAGGGGTGGACAAGCTTATCCACTTCCAGCAAAGAGCGGTCAAAGATCTGAGACATCCTAAACCTTATGGCTTTTTGATCACCAATCCGCCCTACGGGGAACGTCTGGAAGAAAAAGCCGCACTTCCCCAGCTTTATCGGGAGATCGGAGAAAGCTTTGCCCGGCTGGACAAATGGTCCATGTATCTGATCACTTCCTATGATAAAGCAGAAAATGACATCGGAAGAAAAGCAGATAAAAACCGAAAAATATACAATGGTATGTTAAAAACCTACTACTACCAGTTTCTGGGACCCAAACCGCCAAGGAGGAATATAAATCCATGAAAAAAGTAATTTTTGCCACAGGTAATGAAGGAAAAATGAAAGAGATCCGTGAGATCCTTGGAGATCTGGATATTGAGCTTCTTTCTCTGAAAGACGCAGGCATTACTGCTGATATCGAAGAAAACGGAAGTACTTTTGAAGAAAATGCCATCATCAAGGCAAAAGCTATCTGCCAGCTTACCGGAGAGATCGTCCTTGCCGACGATTCCGGGCTGGAGATCGACTATCTGAATAAAGAGCCGGGGGTTTATTCTGCACGCTATATGGGCGAAGACACCTCCTACCGGATCAAAAATGCCAACCTTATCCAAAGACTGGAGGGAGTTCCCGACGAGCAGAGAACCGCTCGTTTTGTCTGCGCTATTGCCGCAGCTTTTCCTGACGGTACAGTAAAAACAGTCCTTTCTGCCATGGAAGGAAGGATCGGTTATGAGGAAAAAGGGGAAAACGGCTTCGGCTACGACCCCATCTTTTATCTTCCGGAATACGGCTGTTCCTCAGCAGAGATCTCCATGGAAGAAAAAAACAAGATCAGCCACAGAGGGAAGGCTCTGCGTGCCATTAAGGATGAACTTCGATGAAAATCCTTGTAGTCAGTGACACTCACGGCCGTGACGAAAATCTGGAACAGGCAGTCTTAAAGGAACACCCCTTTGACATGCTGATCCACTGCGGTGATGTAGAAGGCAGGGAATTTTATATTGAAGCACTTGCTGAATGTCCCTGTACCATGGTCTCCGGAAATAACGACTTCTTCTCCGACCTTCCAAGAGAAGATGAACTTGCCATTGCAGGACACCGGATCCTTATAAGCCACGGACACTATTATGGTGTATCTATGGACTTTTCCAGAATCGTAGATGAGGCACAGTCCAGAAAATGTGACTGTGTATGTTTCGGGCATATCCACCGTCCTGTTCTGGAGGAGATTGACGGAGTACTTGTACTGAATCCGGGCAGTCTTTCTTTCCCCCGTCAGAGAAACCGCAAGCCCAGCTATGCCGTGCTGGACATCCAGGAAAACGGCAATATTTCTACAGAAATACGATATTTATAAATATAATATACAAAAACTTTCCCAAGACAGCAAAAAGCGCCTGAAATCAGGCGCTTTTTTTACTGCGGGCAACAGGACTTGAACCTGCACGTCGTAGACACCAGAACCTAAATCTGGCGCGTCTGCCAATTCCGCCATGCCCGCATAAACATATGAAGTTTTCCGTATCAGCCTAAAAGCCGGATACACACAGTAAGAAAAAAAGCATCTGTATCTCTACAGATGCAATGAGGCATCGGGGATTCGAACCCCGGACAACTTGATTAAAAGTCAAGTGCTCTACCGACTGAGCTAATACCCCATAAAAAAGGACTGGGCTAGCTGGATTCGAACCAGCGAATGCAGCAGTCAAAGTGCTGTGCCTTACCGCTTGGCGATAGCCCAAAGGCGAAGGGTGGATACAGGGATTCGAACCCTGGGCCTCCAGAGCCACAATCTGGCGCGCTAACCAACTGCGCTATACCCACCACAGCGTGCCTGAAGGGATTCGAACCCCCGACCCACGGCTTAGAAGGCCGTTGCTCTATCCAGCTGAGCTACAGACACATCTCTCTGTACATACAGAGAAGCGGGTGATGGGAATCGAACCCACGTATCTAGCTTGGAAGGCTAGTGTTCTACCATTGAACTACACCCGCATTTCGCTGAAACGGTAATGTTGTTGTTACAGCAGTCGGGGTGACAGGATTCGAACCTGCGGCCTCCTGGTCCCAAACCAGGCGCTCTAGCCAAACTGAGCCACACCCCGTAAACGGTATTTAATTTTCCGCGTTCGCTTGACGCAAGACATATTATATTATAGGCCTTTACAAAAGTCAACACTTTTTTTTAATTTTTTTTTATTTTTTTTATTTATTTTTTTTTATTTATTGAAAAACCGCGAAAAACAGGCTTTTTTCTGCCCCCTTTCTGTATTTTCTTTTACAGAAGATCATACACTATGCTATAATATTTCCGATTACATCGTGTATATACGAGAAAGTGAGGAAAAGAGTGGAAAAACAAATAATTCAAGTTGAAGATAAGGTACCTGCAAAGCTTTTGATCCCTTTAAGCATCCAGCACATGTTTGCCATGTTCGGAGCCTCTGTTCTGGTTCCCTTTATGTTTGGCATCAATCCTGCTATCGTGCTTCTTATGAATGGTATCGGAACACTTCTGTTTATTCTTATTACAAAAGGAAAGGCACCTGCCTATCTGGGTTCCAGCTTTGCATTTCTGTCCCCGGGACTTCTTGTTGCATCAAAATTCGGTTATGAATATGCACTGGGCGGTTTTGTAGTGCTTGGCATTGCCGGTATGGGCGTAGCTCTGATCATCCGCAAATGCGGAACAAACTGGATCGACATTGTACTGCCTGCCGCAGCAATGGGACCGGTCGTTGCCCTGATCGGTCTGGAGCTTGCCGGAAGCGCAGCCAGCACTGCAGGACTTTTAGATGAAACGGTAGACATAAAAAATGTAGTTGTCTTTCTGGTAACTCTCGGTGTAGCCGTATTCGGCCAGATCCTGTTCCGGGGATTTCTTTCTGTAATCCCTATCCTGATCGCCATTATCGCCGGCTATGCTGCTGCAGGCTTCTGTGGAATCCTGGATTTTCAGGCGGTAAAAGAAGCTTCTTTCTTTGCCCTGCCCAATTTCCAGACTCCACGTTTTCATATTGAGGCGATCCTTACCATACTTCCGGCACTGCTTCTGGTAACCTCCGAGCATATCGGACATCAGATTGTAACCGGAAAGATCGTCGGTAAGGACCTTCTGAAAGAACCCGGCCTGCATCGTTCCCTTTTTGCCGATTTCTTCTCCACTACTCTCTCCGGTCTGGCAGGCTCCGTTCCTACTACCACTTACGGAGAAAACATTGGAGTTATGGCAATGACAAAGGTTTACAGTGTACAGGTAATAGGCGGCGCTGCTGTTCTTTCAATCTGCTGTTCCTTTATGGGCAAGCTTGCAGCGCTGATCAATACCATACCCGGACCTGTGATCGGAGGAATTTCTTTCTTATTATACGGTATGATCGGAACCTCCGGCCTGCGTATGCTTGTAGATAATCATGTAGATTACGGAAAATCCCGTAACCTGGCGCTGACTTCTGTGGTATTTATTGTAGGACTTTCCGGAATTGCCCTGAACCTTGGCAATGTAAAACTTACCGGAATGGTGCTGGCATGTGTGGTTGCCATGATTCTCAGTCTTGTATTTTATGTGCTTGATAAACTTCATCTGACAAACGATCAATAATAAGTTTTTAAGGCGGTAATTTTATGAGTTCATTCATTACAAAAGTAAAGAAAAAATTGAAAAACGGCACCTGGTATCCTTTTTATAATACCTTTTATGAAAAAATACCTGTAGATAAAAAAGAGATCCTGATCATTTCCAGAAGCGGACTTGCCCTGGAAAGTAATATCCTGGCTATTTTAAAGGAACTTTCCTCCCCGGAATATCAGGGTTTCCGCAAAATTCTGGCAGTACAAAAGGATAAAAAAGATCAGATCCGAAAAAAACTGGAACGATATGGTATCAAAATGGATGTTTTTGTCTATACCTCAATGCCATCTTATTATCACCATCTGGCCAAAGCAGGCTGGCTGATCAATGACACTACCTTTCCAGGCCGCTATGTAAAAAAAGAAGGGCAGACCATACTGAATGTATGGCATGGAACACCTTTGAAAAGAATGGCTCAGGATAACGAAGAAGAACGCTATGATGCAGGAAATGTCATGCGTAATCTTCTTCAGTCAGACTACCTGGTGTTCCCTAACCTGTATATGGAAGAAAAAATGGCCGGAGCCACTAATCTGACAGAGCTTTATCAGGGAACCATCCTCCATGAAGGATATCCCCGCAACTGCATTTTCTTCCATCCGGAAAAAGGAGCCCTGCTCAAAGAGAACCTGGGCTATTCCGGTATCCAGTTAAGCGTTTATATGCCTACTTTCCGCGGAAAGACCGATGCCGTGGAAAAAGACTCCTATGTAGCCCTTGTTAAGGATTATCTCAGCCGTATCGACCAGCAGCTGACAGACCGGCAGATTCTTCTGGTAAAGCTCCATCCACTTGTACAGAGCCAGCTGGATACTGATTCCTATGAGCATATCCGTCCTTTCCCGGCGGAATATGACACTTATGAAATTCTGAATGCCTGTGATGTACTGATTACTGATTATTCCAGTGTTATGTATGACTTTGCTGTTACCGGCAGAAGGATCCTGCTGTTTGCCTATGATATGGAAGATTACCAGGGGCATCGCGGAATGTATGAAGATATTTCCACCTATCCATTTCCAATTCTGCGTACCCCAGAGGAACTTACCGCAGAACTTGGAAAAGACTCCGGACATCCGGACGATGATTTTCTCCGGAAATACACCACATTTGAACAGGCAAATGCCACCAGGAACATCTGCCGCCATGTACTTTTAGGAAAAAAGATCTGTCAGGAAAGCACCATGCCCGGCACCAGAAAGAAAAAAGTCCTTCTGTATGCAGGAAGTCTTCAGCCAAACGGGATCACAACTGCCTTTTACAGTCTTGTACGTAATCTGGATCCCGAAAAATGCGACTACTATATCTCATACCGCTCCACTTCTCTTAAAGAGGATCCAAAACGGCTCCAGAGCGTTCCGGACGGCTATCATTTCTATCCTCTGGCAACAGAGATGAACCTTGATGTGATAACTGCCATTGCACAGCTTATCTACCTGAAATCCGGCATCACTGCTTTCGGCATCGGAAATCGTCTGGATAAAGCTTATCAGAGAGAATGGAAAAAACATTTCGGCTGTGTTTCTTTTGACCACGTGATACACTATGACGGCTATGAGAATTATATGATTGCTCTTCTGGAAAAGGCACCGTGTACCCGTACAATTTTTGCCCACAATGATATGGAAATGGAACTTGCAGAAAAACACAGTCCAAGCCGTCCTCTTCTGGAAAAAGCTTATGCCTCCTATGAACATGTAATTCCTGTTGGCGAGGATATCCGGGGCGCTGCTGAACGCATCGGAGGGCATCCGGAAAAAGTCCGTGTTATTTCCAATATCATGGATTACCAGAGAATCCAGCGCCTTGGGAAACTTCCCGTTTCCTTTGACCCGGAAACGGAATCTACAGTCCCCTTAAACAGACTTATGGAGGTTCTTCAAAGTAATGACCGGAAATTTATCAATGTCGGCCGTTTCTCTCCCGAAAAAGGCCACGAACGTCTGATTCGGGCTTTTACACGGTTCTGGAAGGAACATCCGGATACCTGGCTGATCATTATGGGAAGCCGCGGAGATCTGTATGAACATACCTGCCAGCTGGCAAAATCAGCGGAAAGCAGCAGCCATATCATCATCATTAAATACATGAGCAATCCCATGCCCGTAGTAAAAGCCTGTGATCTTTTCCTTCTGTCCTCCTTCTATGAAGGGCAGGTACTTGTGGTTCCTGAAGCAGATATCCTGGGAGTACCTGCAGCTGCCTGTGACGTAAACGGAGCAAGAGCCTTTATCCAAAAATACGGCGGCACCCTTCTTCCAAACAGTGAAGACGGTCTGGTACAGGGAATGGAGATGTTCCTTCGAGGAGAGATCCATACTATGAATGTAGATTATGAGAAAAGAAATCAGGAAATACTGCAGAAATGCGAAGAACTTTTTCAGGAATAAAACAGGAAGGAGCTTATCATGAATTCCTATAATCAGAAATTTATTTCCGAATATCCCCTTGAGGTTTATCCTACCGGGGAGATCGCCGGTTTTCCTGTCAGTCCGGGAATGTTTGACCTGAACGGCGCCACACCACTTCAGAACGGTGTAAACTTTACCATACACACCTGCGGAGGAACAGCCTGTGAACTTCTGCTGTTCCACAATGCGGAAGAAGAACCCTTTGCCGTTCTTCCCTTTCCCGAGGCCTATAAGATCGGAGATGTATATTCCATGATCGTTTATGGTCTGGATATCCGGGATTTTGAATATGCCTACCGCGTAGACGGTCCCTGGGATCCTGACAAAGGACTGCTTTTTGACAAAAAAAACATCCTTCTGGATCCTTATGCAAAGGCAGTTTCCGGTCAGAGGATCTGGGGAACCCACTGGGAGCCTACCTATCATGCCCGGGTAGTAAAAGACTCCTTTAACTGGGGAGATATGCCCCAGTCACAGAGGGAACTCAGCGATCTTATTATTTACGAGCTTCATGTAAGAGGATTTACAGAGCATGAATCCTCCGGTGTCAGAAACCGCGGAACCTTTGCCGGACTGATGGAAAAGATTCCTTATCTGAAAGAACTTGGAGTAAATGCTGTTGAACTGATGCCTATCTTTGAGTTTGATGAGACCATGAATGCCCGGGAAGTAAACGGTAATCGGCTTCTGGAATACTGGGGCTATAACACAGTCAGCTTTTTTGCTCCCAATACCAGCTACACCTCTGTTAATGAATACAACCGTGAGGGAACAGAACTGAAAACTCTCATCAAAGCCCTCCACGATAATGGAATCGAAGTGATCCTTGATGTGGTATTTAACCATACTGCCGAGGGAAACGAGCTTGGAAGGACTTTCTGCTTCAAAGGCTTTGACAACAACATCTACTACATGCTGACCCCTGACGGAAATTACTACAATTTCAGCGGCTGCGGAAACACACTGAACTGCAATCATCCGGTAGTCCAGCAGATGATCCTTGAATGTCTCCGGTACTGGACCGTGAATTACCGGGTAGACGGTTTCCGTTTTGACCTGGCAAGTATCCTTGGCCGAAACGAGGATGGTTCTCCTATGAATAATCCTCCGCTTCTCCGCACACTTGCCTCCGACCCTCTTCTCCGTAATGTCAAGCTGATCGCAGAAGCATGGGATGCCGGCGGCATGTATCAGGTCGGAAGCTTCCCTGCAAGCGGACGTTGGGCAGAATGGAACGGACGGTACCGTGATTCTCTCAGAGGTTTCCTGAAAGGCGACTGCTGGCAGTCCTGGGACGCTGCATGGAGTATTTCAGGCTCCGGAGATCTTTACGGCGGCTATTATGACAATCCCAAGGGAAATTATGCCGGTTATAATTCCTGTGTCAATTTCCTTACCTGTCACGATGGCTTTACCATGTATGATCTCTATGCCTATAATGACAAACATAATGAAATGAACGGCTGGGACAATACTGACGGCTCCAACGATAACCGCAGCTGGAACTGCGGCGCTGAAGGAGAAACTGACGATCAGGAAGTGCTGAAGCTGCGTTACCGCATGATCCGCAACGCCTGCGCAGTCCTTCTGTGCAGCCGCGGAACTCCTATGTTCCTTGCCGGAGATGAATTCGGAAATACAAAATTCGGAAACAACAACAGCTACTGTCAGGATAATGAGGTGTCCTGGCTGGACTGGAGCCTTCTGGAAAAAAACAAAGATCTTTTTGAATTTTTCAAATTCATGATCGCCTATAGAAAAGAACATCTTGTGATCCGCAAAAAACTGCCCGATGCAGTCTGCGGTATGGATCCTCTGCATACCCACAACACCAATGCAGAAGATGTCACGATTCCCAGAGATGCCCGTACCTTCACGGTAAGCTTTGCCGGCTATGACAAAGAGAAAGGAAGAGATGATCTTGTCTGCATCTGCGTAAATACCTACTGGGAAGATGTCAGAATCACCCTTCCCGATCTGCATAAACGGGGGGCATGGTATTTAAGTGTCAATACCTATGGCGACGGCCAGGGAAGGTATTTCTATCCTCAGGGACAGGAAACCAGAATTACAGGCGAATTTATCATGCGGCCAAGAACCGTCTGTATTTTTACAGGAAGATCCTATTAAAAGAGAACAAAACAGAGCAAGTCCCTCGAAAATCGAGGGACCTGCTCTGTTTTATTTTATTTTGTTTACCAGATTTTGGAATCAACTGCTGCTCTTTCGATCTCCAGACCTTTCATGTATCTTTCCATAAATACATTAAAGCCTTCCACTCCTGCCGGATCCGGATCCAGAGTGCTGCCTTCGTTTCCTGCAAATACCTTGTTATCCAGGTAATCTTCCAGTGCTTCTCCCTCTTCTTTATTAATCAGATAGGAAGCCAGAAGTGCAATACCCCATGCGCCGCCTTCACCTGCAGTCTCCATTACGGAAACCGGAGCGTTTACTGCATCGGCAAGGATCTGCTGTCCTACGCCTTTTGTCTTAAAGAGTCCGCCGTGTCCCAGAAGTCTGTCAATCTTTACCTGTTCTTTTTCCAGAAGAAGGTTCAGCCCCACTCTCATAGCGCCAAGGCAGGTATACAGATTGGTTCTCATAAAGTTTGCAAGAGTAAATCTGCTCTCAGGAGAACGTACAAAGAGAGGACGTCCTTCTTCAAAGCCAGTCATATGCTCTCCGGAGAAATAGCAGTAAGACAGAAGTCCACCGCAGTCTGCATCACCTTCCATAGCTTTGTTGTAAAGGGTTCCGAAAAGCTTGTTCATATCTACTTCCATTCCCATTGCCTCTGCAAATTCTTTAAATACATTCACCCATGCATTCAGGTCAGAAGTACAGTTATTGGAATGAGCCATAGCAACCAGATCGCCTGCCGGAGTGGTAACCATGTCAATCTCTTTATATGGTCTGGACAGTTCTTTTTCCAGAACGATCATGGCAAATACGGAAGTACCTGCTGAAACATTACCTGTTCTCTGTCTTACGCTGTTTGTTGCTACCATTCCGGTTCCTGCATCGCCTTCCGGAGGACACATAGGAATACCTGCCTGAAGCTTTCCGGACGGATCAAGAAGTTTTGCTCCGGCTTCTGTAAGAATTCCGGCTGCTTCTCCTGCAACTTTAACTTCCGGCATAATGTCACGAAGTTTCCATGGGAATCCATAAGGCTCCACAAGCTTATCAAATTTCTGTACCATTTCTTCGTTGTAATCTTTTGTTTCCGGATCAACAGGGAACATACCTGCTGCATCGCCGATACCCTGGATACGTTTGCCTGTCAGCTGCCAGTGTACATATGCTTCCAGAGTACACATAAAATCAATATCTTTCACATGCTCTTCCTTATTCAGGATTGCCTGATAAAGATGGGCAATACTCCATCTCTGCGGAATATTATACTGGAACAGTTCCATCAGTTCCTCAGAAGCCTGTGCAGTGATATTATTTCTCCAGGTACGGAAAGGAACCAGAAGCTCTCCTTCCTTATTAAATGGCATATAGCCATGCATCATAGCACTGACGCCAAGAGCTCCTACGCTTGTCAGCTCTACGCCGTATTTTTCCTTTACATCCTCTGCAAGAGCCTTGTAGCTGCCCTGGAGCCCCGCCTGGATATCCTCCAGATGGTAGGTCCAGATTCCGTCTTCCAGACGGTTTTCCCAGTCATAGCTTCCAGATGCGATCGGAGCATTTTCTGCATCCACAAGAACAGCCTTGATCCTGGTAGAACCAAACTCGATACCCAGAGCTGTCCTGTTATTTAAGATCATTTCTTTTGTTTCATTTACACCCATTGTAAATCCTCCCGGTTTTAATCATATCATGTTTTTATTATAATATCCTTCCGGTGAAACATCAATCTTTATCTTTCTTTTTCCATGCCCATCATTTTTTCTTTTTCGCAGAAGCCAGTACGGACTGGATTACAATGAAGAAGCACAGAAGGGCAGAAAGAACAATTCTTACCCACCAGCTGGAAAGTGAGCCCTGTGCAGTGATCAGACTGGAGATCGTACCTTTAATCAGAACACCGAACATAGTTCCGATAGGAGTTCCCACACCGCCGGAAAGAAGGGTTCCGCCGATAACTGCTGAAGAGATGGCGTCCATTTCAAGACCTTTTGCCTGCTCTACGAATCCGGCACAGCTGTTCAGGCAGAACAGGAAACCGCCAAGACCTGCAAGAAATCCGTTCAGTACATATGCCTTAAACATAGTTTTCTTTACGTCCAGACCCATCATCAGGGCACTTTGTTTATTTCCGCCGATAGCATAGAGCTTACGTCCGAATTTACGGTATTTCAAAAGGATCGCACAGAGAATCACTACGATCAGAGCGATCACAACTGTAGGAGGTATGTAAGCCGGGATAAATTTTCCTTTTTTATTTGTAGAACCAAAAGGCATATAGAAACGATAGTTTGCCCATTTCAAAAACAGTTTGTTTTTAATAGCGATCATATCTGTGCTGATGATCGCAGTCAGACCACGTCCAAAAAACATACCTGCCAGTGTTACAATAAAAGGCTGTATCCCCATATAAGTTACCAGATATCCCTGAACGATACCAAAAAGAAGGCCGATACCAAGCGCTGCCAGAACTGCTACATAAGCGCTTGCACCTTTATTTTCCATAAGATCTGCCATAACCATACATACAAGTGCAGTGACGGAGCCAACGGAAATATCAATTCCTCCCGTGATCATTACAATGGTAAGTCCACATGCAATGACAAGAAGTCCTGCATTTGATACAAACAGATTCAAAAACATCTGTGGTTTCGCAAAGCCTTTATCTGCAAAGATCACCATACCTGCCGCATACATAACAAAGAATAATACAATGGTGATCAGCAGAAGGAAGCCTGTACTTGTCATTTTCTTTTTCTGTTTCATGCTTTCTGCCCTCCTTCTGCCACTGTACCGGAAGTTTTTTTGTTTTTCAGTCCGGCAATAAATTTCTTAAATACTTCACTTTGAAGTGTTACAATAATAATAACAACGATCGCCTTATATACAGGAAGCTGGTCAGCTTTTACATTCATTGCATAAAGAGTTGTAGTCAGGGCCTGAATGGTATAAGCACCGATTACAGAACCTACCAGGCTGAATTTACCGCCTCCAAGAAAGTTGCCGCCAAGAGCAACTGCCAGAATGGCATCCATTTCCAGGTTCAGACCAATGTTATTTGCATCTGCAGAATAAATACGGCTGGATGCAACGATTCCTGCAATACCTGCCAGAACGCCACAGATCACATAGGTCAGAAATTTGATCATTGTAGAATTCAAACCAACCAGACGAGCTGCTTTGCCGTTAATGCCAACACTTTCAATATAAAGTCCAAGAGCTGTTTTTTTCAGGATCAGCGTAACGATCACAACTGTAACAATGGCAAAAAAGATTGGAGTAGGAATCGGGCACTTGCCGATATATCCGCCTGCCATTTTGTAGGAATCCACACGGATATAAGTGATCTGTCCGTTTGTAACAAGCTGTGCAATTCCTCGTCCTGCTGTATAAAGGATCAAAGTAGCAACCATCGGCTGGATATGCAGCTTTGCCACCAGAAATCCGTTAAATGCCCCGCATAATGCTGCTGCCAGAAGGGCTGCCACAACTGCAAGAATAAGAGGATTCTGATATTCCGTAACTGAAGTCTGTCCGCCGGAAAGGATCTGACAGCCTACCGCAGCTGCCACTGCCATTACCGCACCCACACTGATATCCTGTCCGCCGGAAGCTGCTGTTACCAGAGTCATACCTAC
Source organism: uncultured Blautia sp. (assembly GCA_900553515.1). Classification (GTDB taxonomy): domain Bacteria; phylum Bacillota; class Clostridia; order Lachnospirales; family Lachnospiraceae; genus Blautia_A. The sequence goes on from USDN01000002.1 coordinate 58,722, forward strand.
CGCAAGGATGACCAGTTCCGAAGCACGGTTTATAACGTCAATAATATATCCGTAAAGGACACCGTTCCGAATAGATACATTAAAAAAGTCCGGTGTTTTTATCACATTGATCAAAAGCACGGCGATCAGGCACACAATAGGGAGAAAAAGTCTTGCGCTTGTGATCTTTTTTAATCTGCTGTTATTCATTCTTATCGTCACCTCCTGCAATGGCCTTCATGATGCTGCTCTGAGAAAGCTCGCTTTCCTCCAGCTCTCCTACCTTTTCGCCGTCTCGGAGAACTGCCATACGGGAACAGGTACGGAGCATTTCCTCTACCTCGGAGGAAATAAAGGTCACTGCCATTCCCTCGTCTGCAAGATCCAGCACAATCTTCTGGATCTCTGTCTTTGTACCGATATCAATACCTCTGGTTGGCTCATCCAAGATCAGATACTCCGGATTTGTCAAAAGCCATCTTCCCAGGATTGCCTTCTGCTGGTTTCCTCCGGAAAGACTCTTGATGGGTGTTTCACGGCTGGCTGTTTTAATCTGCAGCATGTCAATATACTTATCTGCCGCCTCTTCCATTTCCTTACGGCTTAATGGATGGAACATGCCGCGTTTTGCCTGAAGAGCGATGATGATATTTTCTCTTACGGAAAGATCTGCAATAATACCTTCCGCCTTACGATCCTCAGGAAGATATGCCATACCAAGCTTCATGGCGTCCAGAGGACTGTTGATCTTTACTTCTTTTCCATTAACTTTCAATGTTCCGCTGTCAGCCTTATCCGCTCCGTAAATAGCCCGTACCAGTTCGGAACGTCCTGAACCCAAAAGTCCGGTAAGACCAATAACTTCGCCTTTGTTGATCTTAATATTAAAGGGCTTAATGGTACCTTTATGTCCGATTCCTTCTGCTTCAATGACCGGAGTGGTTTCTGCTGTCTTTTTGCCTTCGTGGGCGCTCTTGATATCAGCCAGATCATCAAAATCCTTACCCATCATCTTGGCTACCAGCATAACACGGGGCAGATCCTTTGTCTCATATTCCCCTACCAGTTCACCGTTACGGAGAACAGTGATCCTGTCGCAGACTGCATAAACCTGCTCCAGGAAATGGGTAACAAAAATAATACCTACGCCTTCGTCACGAAGTCTTCTCATCAGCACAAATAATTTTTCTACTTCATCGTCATCCAGTGAAGAAGTAGGCTCATCCAGGATCAGCACCTGACATTTCATATCTACCGCGCGGGCTATAGCGATCATCTGCTGGATCGCCACCGAACATTCATCCAGCATCTGTGTCGGCGGTACATGAATATTCAGGCTTTCCAGAAGCTTTTCTGACCGTTCATTCATTTCCTTCCAGTTGATCATTCCCAATTTACGGGGCTCACGTCCGATAAAAAGATTTTCCGCCACTGTCAGATTCGGGCAAAGATTTACTTCCTGGTATACGGTACTGATACCGTTCTCCTGTGCCTCCTGAGGAGAATGATTAATGATCTCTCCTGTTTTTCCATCCATATGGATGGTTCCGCTCTCAAATTCATGCACACCGGTCAGAACCTTGATCAGCGTGGATTTTCCGGCTCCGTTTTCCCCCATCAACGCATGGATCTCACCTTTTCGTAAAGTAAAATCCACATGGGAAAGGGCACGGACACCGGTGAAATTTTTACTGATATCACGCATTTCCAGCACAACATTCTGTTCCATATTCTTTCCACCTGCTTTCCCTAAAAAACTGTTTATTCGTAAAAATGCTCCATTTCCTGCATTTTTGTCTGATTTTGAGCATAAAAGGAGCGTGGTCCACTGATCCGGGTTTTCCGAATTATGTGCCACGCTCCGGATTCATTTTCTGTTACTCAGCTTTCATAAAAGCTTCTGCATATATTAAAATCCTCTTTCAGATTTTTATTAATATGCACGTCCGTCGATGATCTCCTGTGTGATCGGTGTGATCTCATAGTCCTGATCTTCGATAGTTACAGATGTTACAGTATCATCAGATGCAAATGCAACTTCGTCTACATATGCCTGTTTCTCAACTTCTTCTCCTGCTTCCAGTTTCTGGATGATCTCCTCTACACGAGGTCCGTGAAGCGGGTTGCACTCTGTGTTCAGTGTGATCTTTCCTGCAAGTGTCTCAGTAAGACCTGCGTTTGTAGTATCGAAGGACATAACAAGAATCTGACCTTCTTCACCGCCTACTTCATAACCGGCTGCCTCAATGGCATCGATAGCGCCAAATGCCTCGTTGTCGTTCTCACAGTATACAACGTCGATATCGTCGCCGCTCTGTTTCAGGATAGACTCCATAACTTCCTGACCTTTTGCCTGAGTAAACTCACCGGACTGCTGTGCAAGTGTTGTCCAGTTGTCATGAGCCTCAACTGCCTCGTCAAATCCCTCTGTACGTCCGATCTGTGCAGAAGCGCCGATAGTTCCCTGGATATCCACCAGATTGATCTCCTCGTCGCCGCGGCCTTTTGCTTCCAGATATGCATCCAGCCATGCCATAGCTTTCTGACCTTCCAGTTTGAAGTTAGATCCAACCCATGCAGTGTAAAGGCTGTCATCAGATACGTCTACCATACGGTCAACGATGATAACCGGGATTCCCGCATCCTTTGCTTCCTGAAGAACAGTATCCCAGCCAGTTTCTGTTACAGGAGCAAGTACGATATAATCAACTTCCTGCTGAATGAAGTTACGGATCGCTGTAAGCTGATTTTCCTGTTTCTGCTGTGCATCGTCAAAGATCAGCTCATAGCCATTTTCCTCAGAGAAAGTAGATTTCATGGACTCGGTGTTTGCTGTACGCCAGTCAGACTCTGCACCAACCTGTGAAAAACCAACTGTGATTGTGTCCTCTGCTGCGTAAACGCTTGCTGTGGAACCTGCAAGTCCGGCTACCATTGCTGCTGTCATAACCGCTGCCATAATTTTTTTCTTCATGTTACATTTCCTCCCTTTACATTTTTGTTCGGTGTTTTTTAAGATGTCTTTATTATAGCGGAAACAGAAAAAAACTCCATAGAATATTTTCGGAAAAATGTGTGGTCTTTTATCATTTTTTTGTTTCTGTCTGAGCAAATTGATTTTTTTATGATAAAAGTTGATTTTTTTATGACGGGAGTTTAATTTTTTCACCAAGACGTACTTCAACTGCCGTTCCTTTTCCTTCTTCTGACTCTATTTTCATTCCATAGCCTTCTCCATAATACAGTCGGAGACGTTCTGCAACTGCCGACAGACCGAAACCGGCCCTTTCTCCCGTACGAATTGCTTCCTGGATCTCATAGAGCCGTTCCGCAGTCATTCCCTGTCCGTTATCTCTTACCCGCAGGATCAGATCTTTCCCTGCTCTTTCACCTTCGATCAAAATCTTTCCTCCGCCTCTTTTGTTCTTGATTCCATGATAAAGAGCATTTTCGGCAAGAGGCTGCAGAGTCAGCTTGGGAACCATCATTCCGTTAAACTCCTCCGGTATATGAATCTCAAATTCCAGAATATCCCGGTATCTGGACTGCTGGATTTCCAGATAACTGATAGTGTGGCGTTTTTCTTCCGAAAGAGGAATCACATCTTTTCCCTTGGAAAGAGACGTCCGGAAAAAAACTGAAAGGCTGGATATCATATCTACAGCGTCATCAGGCTGTCCACCCTCGATCAGCCAGATGATCGTATCCAGAGTATTATAAAGAAAATGAGGATTGATCTGTGCCTGAAGAAGCTGGAGCTGAGTAAGATGCTGCATCTCTTCTTCCTTTTTTACATTTTCCAGAAGATGTTGTATCTTTTCTGCCATTCTACGAATCCCGGCGTCCAGTTCCTCTATTTCCATACTGTCTGCACTGATTTCGGAAATCTCAAAATTTCCTCTTCCCACCTCTTTTACATTTCCAAGGATCTCTGTCACCGGTCGGGTGATACTCCGTGAAAACCGGAAAGAACGGCGCAGAAGAATTACAATCGTCACAAAAAAAAGCAGGGCGATTCCGCTTACAAGGATATATACTCTTCTTGTCATGATGGATTCCATATGCACCAGATACATGGATTCATTATAAATAAAATTCTGCATTTCCTCCATGATAAGACCGGTAAGGATACGGATATTGTTGTCCATAAAGGTCATTCTCTGACCATAAGATTTAATTTCTGTAAGCTGTTTCATTCTCTTTGCGAGATTTCCCAGATAGGCTTCCAGATGCTTGATATTTTTGCGGCTTTCACCATTAAACGTATTTGCCTGAAGCTTTGAAAGGGTATCTTCTGCCGCTTCTACTGTTTTCATTACTTCCGGAAGATAGCTGTTTTCTTTGGATCCTATGGCAATATAGTACATTTCCAGATCAATGTCATCTTTAAAATGAAGATTGAATTCACTGCTTACCGCCAGATTCTCCGAAAGCCGGTCATATTTTGACACATACTGGGATACAATGATCAAAAGCACGACCATCAGAACGGTCATAGGAAGCAAAGTATTCAAAAGAATCTTTTTTATCTTCGCTTCCAGGCTGATCTGTTTCATCCTTTTCCCTCCCCCGTCTTTCGGTATTCACTGGGAGTCATTCCCTGAGTTTTCTTAAAAAGATAACTGAAATAATGGGCGTCCTTATATCCCACCTCTGAAGCAATCTCACTGGAGCGCTTGCCAGTACACCTGAGAAGCTCTCTGGCATGACGCATGCGCAGAGAAGTAAGATACTCAATAAAAGTCTGTCCCATATTCTGACTGAACAGTGCGCTGAAATGATTGGCGCTGATATTGGCCACCTGTGCTGCTGTATTCAGGGAAAGAGTTTCTTCCATATAATGTGTATCTATGTATTCAATGGCTGATTTCAGGATACTGCGGTTTTTATTTCCTGAATTCTCATCGCGAAGCATAACAGCCTTTTTTATGATCTCTTCTGCATATTTTACTGCGCTTTCCATAGAACGGGCTCTTTCTTCCAGAACCTCTTCGGTGTCATGATTTTCCAGATCTCCTGCTTCACAGCCCAGGTTTTTCAAAAATCCAAGGACAGAAAATCTGACATTCAGTATTACATAATTACGAAACACAAAGGATTCCATGGCTTCATGACCGATAGCCTGAAAATAATCTCTGACAAAATCTTCCGTTTCGTCCAGAAGACCGCTTCCAAGAAAACGTTCCAGAATTGCCGGATTCAATACATTAATATCAATTTTTTTAAGATAACGGCTGTCATTCTTTTGTATTTTTTCTTCCTGCTCCAGTTCTTCATAATACAGAATATTTCCATCATAAAGATATCTGCGGGAAAAAGCCTTTGCTGCCGCATGATAACTAAGCTTCATGCTGCTCAGACGTTCTACAGGCTGTCCCACAGCAAGAAACCAGTCATGTCCGCAGCCGCTTCCCAGGGTTTCCCGGATAAATACCGCACATTTCTCTGTATTTTCGCCGGGGCTGCTTCTCTGCTCCTTTACAAGCACACCATAGCTGAAGGCATTGTTCCTGAACAACATGGCATAAGGATTATCCACAAAAAAGCTCTCCATTTTTTCACGTTTCTGGGCCTCCCATTCCGAATACTCCTCGGAAGCTCCCGCAACACCTCTTCCTGCATCCATTGTAAAAAGCAGAATGTTATAGACCTCCGCAACAATATCCAGACCCAGCTGATCTGCCTTTTTATATATTTCCCCTGTATCCATGCTTCCGCTGATCAATGCCTCAAAAAAATCCCGGCTGCTGTTTCTTTCATACTCCTGGATTTCTCTGCGAAACTGCTCATAATATTCCCTCTGCCCCTTTTCCTGTTCCCAGCGGTTTCTGATCTCTGTAAGCCTCTCCAGAAAAGCATTTTTTGTAATCGGCTTCAAAAGATAATCCTCAACTCCTATGCCGATCGCCTGTTTGGCATAATTAAAATCATCATAACCGCTGAGAATCACGATCTTCATTCCAGGAAAGTCTTTTCTGACCATTTTGCTTAATGTCAGCCCGTCCATAAAAGGCATTTTTATATCTGTAATAAGCAGATCCGGCTTCAGCTTACGGATCATAGGAAGAGCCACTTCCCCATCCGGAGCCTCACCTGCCAGTTCATATCCATACTGCTCCCAGGGTATCATTTTTTTGATATTTTCCCGGACCACAAACTCGTCTTCCACCAAAAAAGTTCTCAGCATTTTTCATTCCTCCAACCTTATATTCCGTTTTATTTTATAACTTACATGGAAATGATACAAGGTATTTTTGAAGAACAGCCCGATTACTGTTCACCGCAGCGCTATCTGCCGACAGGCTCATTGAGTTTTATGGAAATTTAATATTTCAACTGCTATACCACACCATCTCTGTGTGATAAAATATTTTTGATCGCACAATTCCTTCATTATTTACTTTTTATAATATTTTCAGGAGAAAAAAATGACAGAAAAAGAATTTCTTGATACTTTATATGAACAACTTTCAGACCAGATCCCTGATTCAAAAGCATCTGCACATACACAGTATTATCAGGATTATATTAGAAATGAAGTACGAAATGGAAAAAATGAACAGGATGTCCTTCAGTCTCTTGGGGATCCTCGTTTAATTGCGAAAACACTGATCGATACCGGTGCAGAACCTGATTCTCGTTTTGAAGCCAGTCAGGAAGAAGTATATCATTCCAATCAGTCAAAGCACCACCGCTACCGCCTGGATCTTTCCACCTGGTATGGGAAACTGATCGTGATCCTTACCGCAGCAGCAGTGCTGATCTTGCTTTTTCTGGCAGTCAGCTTTATGCTTCCGGTAATTCTGATAGCCGGAGCTGTACTTTTTCTCATATCCTGGTTCAGAAAAAGGAGATAGCTCTATGCCCATTCCGGCAGATAATAAATCTGCTGCTTTCCTGTAGCTGTATTTTTTGTTATCTGGGCTTTTATATAAATAATTCCTGAATGGAACATGACCTGATTCAGCTAGTTTTTATTTTACTTGTGCAGTGTACACAAAGGTTTCTTTATATTTTCATACTCACTGTACAAAGAATACATACACTTTTGATAATTTTTTGACAAACCATTGACAAACACCAATGAATATGTTACCATTTCAACATCAATTTTAAAACGTCTCTGACAACTGACGGAAACGTGGAAAACCACAGGGGAATCAGAGAACAGTGAAGCCGACCGTCTGGGCAGTATTTGATCCACTTTCAGATACTGTCCTTTTTTTACCAGGGCTTCCGTTTATGAAAGGAGAACAAACTTATGGGATTCAAGAGTGACATCGAAATCGCACAGGAATGCGAAATGAAACCAATTACTGAAATTGCTGCAAAAGCAGGTATCGACGAAAAATATCTGGAGCAGTACGGCAAGTACAAAGCAAAAATCGATTACAATCTTCTGAAAGAAACTGATAAACAGGACGGCAAACTGATCCTTGTTACCGCTATCAACCCGACACCAGCCGGCGAAGGAAAAACCACTACTACTGTAGGTCTTGCAGACGGTATGCAGAAACTTGGCAAAAATGTTATGGTAGCTCTTCGTGAGCCGTCTCTCGGACCGGTATTCGGCGTAAAAGGCGGCGCAGCAGGCGGCGGACATGCACAGGTTGTTCCTATGGAAGACATCAACCTTCATTTCACAGGCGACTTCCATGCGATCGGCGCAGCTAACAACCTTCTTGCAGCAATGATCGACAACCATATCTTCCAGGGCAACGCTCTTAACATCGACCCAAGAAAGATCACATGGAGAAGATGCGTTGACATGAACGACCGTCAGCTTCGTAACGTAGTAGACGGCCTTGGCGGAAAAACAAACGGAATGCCTCGTGAAGACGGTTATGACATCACCGTTGCTTCCGAGATCATGGCAGTTCTCTGTCTTGCAAGTGATATCAAAGACCTGAAAGAACGTCTTTCCAGAATCATCATCGGATATACATATGGTAAAGTTTCCGAGCAGAAACCGGTAACAGCCGGTGATCTTCACGCTGAAGGCGCTATGACAGCTCTTCTGAAAGATGCCCTGAAACCAAACCTGGTTCAGACACTTGAGCACGTTCCTGCAATCGTTCATGGCGGACCATTTGCTAACATCGCTCATGGATGTAACTCTGTAACAGCTACTAAGATGGCTATGAAGCTTGCTGATTATGCAATCACAGAAGCTGGATTCGGCGCTGACCTTGGAGCAGAGAAATTCCTCGATATCAAATGTCGTATGGCAGGTCTGAAACCGAACGCTGTTGTTGTAGTTGCAACTGTTCGTGCTCTGAAATACAACGGCGGTGTTGCCAAAGCTGACCTTAATAATGAGAACCTGGAAGCTCTTGAAAAAGGTCTTCCGAACCTGCTGAAACATGTAAGCAATATCACAAACGTATACAAACTTCCATGTGTAGTTGCTATCAATGCTTTCCCGACAGATACCAAGGCAGAGCTTGATCTTGTAGAAGCTAAATGTAAAGAACTTGGCGTAAATGTAGCTCTTTCCGAAGTATGGGCTAAGGGCGGCGAAGGCGGAATCAAACTTGCAGAAGAGGTTATCCGTCTTGTAGAAGAGCCAAATGACTTCACATATTCCTATGAACTGGAAGGCTCCATCGAAGACAAACTGAACCAGATCGTTCAGAAGATCTACGGCGGCAAGAGAGTTGTCCTTACAGCAAATGCTCAGAAACAGGCAAAACAGCTTGAAGATCTGGGATTCGGCAACTGCCCGATCTGTGTTGCAAAGACACAGTACAGCCTCACAGACGACCAGACCAAGCTTGGCGCTCCTACAGACTTCGAAGTAACTGTACGTAACCTTAAGATCTCTGCTGGTGCAGGCTTTATCGTAGCTCTTACAGGCGAGATCATGACCATGCCTGGTCTTCCAAAGGTTCCGGCTGCAGAGAAGATCGATGTAGACGAAAACGGAAAGATCACAGGTCTGTTCTAATCACGGTCACTCATAGATACTCTATAAGTAATATAAGAACCCCCATCCGGAATCGAACCCTTTCCGGATGGGGGTTTCTGCTTTGTGTGCTGTTCTGGGAAATATTTATTTTACTCTTTCCAGATATTTTTTTACAGCCTGTCTGGTTTCCTCAACTGCTTCCCAACATTCTTCTACATCTTCTTTTCCGACAATAAATGCACCGTCTCCAGGATATCTTGTAGAAAAATAATATCCGTCTGCCTGCAAGATTACTTTCCAGTTTCCTTCAAATTCCGGAAGTTTCTCCTGTACAAATCTTCTCAGAAATCTCAACGAATGCGTCTGAAGACTCCGCGTTGTATCACAATCCAGCACATAAATATCAATCAAGTGCTTCAGATATCTCTCACAGATATTCTGTGCAGCGGAACACATAATATTGCCTACACGTCCTTCTTGTTTATCTTTCAAAAGAAACTGATAATCATTCTCTGCCAGATCAAAATAACTTACGCTTTTTTCCATATTAGCTTCCCCTCTTTTTTTATGTTTTCGTTAAAACGATAACTGATACTGAATTCTTCCCCTGACGAAAACTTTAAATCCACCTCTGGAAGATCATACTGTTCCGGTATCACTTCCGCTCTCATCTTTCTCATAATCTGAGGAGGCGTATTTTCTGGTATTTTAACCAAAAGATCTACATCCGACCAAAATTTCTGTTCTCCTCTGGCATAACTCCCATAACTGTATATTGCCGTTACATATTCAGAAAAATCTGTACAAAGTTTCTGTACGGCCTGATCCAACGCTTTTTTATGACGATCATCAGCCATGCCCTTTTCCTCCCCTTTCCTAATACACTATATTCTTAACTTCAGTGTAGCACATCCCTTCTTTTATTACCATGAATTTCATAGTTTTTATGAAACAAAAAGACTGTACCCGGATAAATTCTTTCCGGATGGGGTTTCTGCTTTATCTTACAGAGAAATCTTCCTCATCTCTCCATCATATACAAATCGTTTCTCCGCCTTATCCCCTTCCAGGATCACGCGGCATTCACGTCCTTTCAGCCCCTGTACAAAGGTATGCTCCGCAGCCCCGATGGTCAGGCAGCGTTCATCATCCTTCCAGCGAAGCAGAATCTGATTATACCTGCCCTGCTCGTAAGCGTATCCGTCTCCGTCATCCTCATACAGAACAAAACTTCCGTCTGCCCCCGGATAAATATGGATCTCAAAGGGTGTATTCACCACTTCATCTGCATAGCGCATTCTCTGCTCCATAGGAATGATCGCCCCGGCCTTCACAAATACCGGAATACGATCAAGAACTGCATCTGCTTCAATCTCTGTGCCGCCCTCATATACCTTCAGAGTGTGGAAATCATACCATTTTGTTCCTGCCGGAAGGTAACAGTTCCAAATTTTCTCACGGTCAATGGTGCGGTTTTCCTTCTCATAATACATGGGTTCTGTTACCGGACATACCAGGATACTGTCGCCAAACATATACTCCTCACCCATAGCTGCCGCACGTTTATCTTCAGCAAAGTCAAAGAGAAGGCTTCTCATCATCGTGTAGTCATCTTTCCAGACCCTTGCTGCATTGGAGTAAATATAAGGCATCAGCTTATATCTCAGCTTAATATTTTTTACGAGAGCGTCATAAAAAAGTTCACCAGACTTACCAAAATTCCATACCTCTCTCGGTGTGTCTGTACCATGTGAACGGAACACAGGAAGGAAAACACCCTGCTCAAGCCAGCGTACATACAGCTCTCTGTAACCGTAATCGTCCACTCCTTCCTCGTAATCTCCTCTCCAGAACCACTTGGGTGTAGGATCCTCATTACAGGAGCATCCCCTGTGCTGCCAGTTCTCATTTACCGTAAAGAAACCTCCAATATCAAGAGTCCAGTAAGGCATACCGCTCATGCACATGTTCAGCCCTTCATGGATCTGTTTTTTCATTGTATCCCAGGATGCAAAAATATCTCCTGACCAGAGTACGGTTCCAAATTTCTGGCTGGATGCATAGCCGGAACGGGTCAGATTCAGCACACGTTTGTCCGGGTTGGCTTTTCTCTGATTCTCATAAATACCCTGAGCATGAGCCGCTGCATAAAGATTCGCGCGCTCTGCTCCCAGAAACTTACAGTGTTCCTGACCTACCAGCTGAAATCGCTCCCATGGCTCTCTCTTGAATTCGCCGTTCCAGTCCGGTCCTGAAAAAGGCTCTGTGGAATCACACCACCAGGAGTCAAAGCCGCCGGAAAACAGCTCTCTCTCCGCCTGCTTCCAGTAAATTTCCCTTGCTTCCTCAGAAAAGGCATTGTATGTGGCATAATCATAAAAAAGGTGTCCCGCCGCCTTCATTTCTTCGTAATCCTCTGTGCCGGAATTCATATTCGGCCATACAGAGACCATAGAATGTACATGCATATCATGAAGCTTCTGATTCATCTCCGTCAGATTTGGATAGCGTTCTCTGTCCACACGCTTGTTGCCCCATTTACCCGGTTCCCAGGTGTTCCAGTCCTGAACCACACAATCCAGAGGAATATCAAGATCACGGTATTTCTTTGCAACAGCAACTACTTCGTCCTGGTTTTTGTAAGCTTCTTTTGACTGCACATAGCCAAACGCCCACTTTGGCAGCATAACGCACCGTCCGGTAAGCAGACGAAAGCCCTTAATAATCTCATCCAGATTCTCACCCTTGATAAAGTAATAATCCAGCTGCTCGATCATATCCAGATACAGCCAGGAGCCTCTGCAGTCGTCATTGAAAGTCATCAAAGAACCGCAGTCCACCAGAATTCCGTATCCCCTGTCTGACACCAGAAACGGAATCGGAATACGCATATTATGCTGATAAAGATACTGAACGTTTCCCCGATAATTATAAATACCCTCCTCGCCCTGTCCAAGACCATGGATCTGCTCGTCCGGCTCCCAGCAGAAATTCAGTTTTCCATGGTAAGCCATATGGTCTTCTACAGCTTTCAGATTCTGTACAAAATTTCTCTCGCCGTCTACTGTCTGTACTCTTTCGATAACAGGCTCCTCACCGCCTGTAGAGTACACCATAAGAGGAGCTTCTGTCAGTTCCTTAGCCCCCTCTTTTAAAAGCACATGTCCGTCAGCAGCATCCTTCCACACAAATCCGCCATTTTTCCTGTCCGCTTCCAGAAGAATCTTCCCGGTCTGAAAAACCGTCTTTTCTCCAGACTCACAGACTGTAAAAACACTTTCCGGGATCGCCTCAATGCCGATAGGGGATTTTTCTTCCCAGTTTTCTCTTTTTGTGTAAGAGCATCTGACAATGTTGTCACGAACTGCCTGTACTCTGCAGTTTCCGCCTTTTAATTGAAATTCCCATTCATTTTTCTGCATAATTCCCATAATGCTTCTCCTTTGTTTTCAGATTAAGCAGAAAAAGGGCATCAGCCCTTTACTGCTCCGGCGGTCTGGCCGCCTACGATGTGCTTCTGGCACACCAGATACATAATGATAACCGGCAGACAGGTCAGAAGGATATCTGCGCAAATCAGGTTCCAGCTCTTGGAATACTGTCCGAAGAAGTTGTATACAGCCAGCGTCATTGGCCATTTTTCGGAAGAATTCAGGAAATACAGAGGCATTACAAATTCATTCCATGTATTCAGAAAACAGAGAACTGCTGCTGTCACCATACTTGATTTCATCATCGGCATAATAATATTGAAGAAAAGTCTCCACGGTCCACAGCCATCCAACACAGCCGCCTCATCCAGATCCACCGGAACCTTGGATACGAAACCGTAAAGAAGAAATACCGAAAACGGAAGCTGCAGAGCAACATAGAGGAGGATGATACCCAGTCTTGTATCGTTTAGCTGCGTTACCTGCATTACCTTCATCAGAGATACATAGTTAATGGGGATCACGATACCCAGAACCATGTACATATACAGTCTGTTGTCAGCCTTGCCGCGTCTTCTGGCCAGCACATAAGCCGCCATGGAAGCAAGAATCACTGTGATAACAGTTGCACAGCCTGCATAAAGAAGGCTGTTCAGGAAGCTGGTTCCCAGCTTTCCTTTTTCAATGACAACAGCAAAGTTACTGAATTCCCATACCTCCGGAAGCTTCAGAGACAGTGTAAGCGCCTCAGAATCCGGCTTGAACGCATTAATTACGATCAGAAGAAGAGGGATCAGCATAATCAGCGAAATAATCCATGCAAGGATATTTTTTAATACTGTCAGGACGGTTTTCTTGGTTTTCGCATTCATTACTCGATCACCTCGTCTTTCGTCAGAATTTTAATCATAAAGTAACCTACAATCACCATAAAAATGAACATAACGGAACTGATCGTGGTACCTGCCGCGTACAATCCCTGGGAGAACTGTTTGAACACTGCTGTGTACATAACCTCTGTTCTGTGTCCCGGGCCTCCGTTTGTCAGGGCATATACCATATCGAACACCTTCAGTCCGTAAAGTACGTTCAGGACAATGGTTACAGCCAGTGTCTGCTTCAGCATCGGAAGGGTAATGTAGGTAAATTTCTTAAATCCGTTGGCTCCGTCAATACTTGCCGCCTCATAATAAACATTGGGGATCGCAAGAATACCAACGATCAGGATCGTCATGATATATCCTGTTCCACGCCAGATATCAACTCCCATAACAGACCAGAATGCAATCTGCGGATCCGTAAGCCACCTCTGTGTCAGGCTCTCCAGGCCAATCATACGCAGTCCTTCATTGAGAAGACCATTCTTCGGATTCAAAATAGAAGTAAATACAAGACCAATGATCAGGATAGAAAGAACAGACGGCATATACATGACACCTCTGTGAAAATTCTTTGCCTTGATATTTCTGCTGAGGGCAAGGGCAAATAAAAGTCCCAGTCCTGTCTTGGCGGCAGTAGTCACTACTGTAAATAAAAGCGTGTTCAGTATGTACTGCAGATAATCCTGATTTCCGCTGAATACATCCATAAAGTTTTTAAAACCGACAAAATTCAGCTCCCTTGAATATGCCGACCAGTCTGTAAAAGAATAGCCGATTCCGATGATCCCTGGAATTACAGACAGCGCTGTGTAAATAAAAATCGCGCCTGCTGCAAAATACCATGGATAAATCCTTGATTTTTTCACGAAATTCTCCTCCATTTCTCTTTGTTTTTCTTTATTTTAGGGTAAAACGCATAATTTTCCCATGCACTCATCTGTTTTATTTATGTATTTTTTTAACCAGATGTGATACAATGGCAAAAGATAAAATCGGAGGTGTACCTTATGTTTGCCAGACACGGAAAAAAGAGCATCCAGTCGATTCTGTTTTACCGCTTTTTGTCGGTAACAGCGGCTCTGCTGATCGTAATTTCAGCAATCGTCTACCTGATCCAGTACACAAAAATGTACAAAAACATGGAAAATGATATCATCCGCACAAGTTCCAGTATTGGTAACGCCATTGACCTGCAGGTCAGCCAGATGGATAATGTATGTCTCAATGTGATCAATTCCACTTCCGTTAAAGATACCTTTGCCGACTGGATCTCCAATAAAAATGCTTCCGCCTATGAGCGCCGCCAGCAGCAGAACCAGTTGAGCAACTCCCTTATTTCCATACGGGGAATCGATACTTCCATCCGTCAGGTGAATCTTTATTCTATGGAAGCAGAGGGATACGGTGTGGGCAATTATTATGGCAAACTGTCCTCAGACACATCTGATCTTTCCTGGTATGAGGGCGCTATAAAAAAAGACGGCTACCGTTTTTTTCAGGCAGACAGACATCCTCTTCGCTCCCGGCACTCCGGAACCGAAGCTGACCGGCTTTATTTTTCTCTTTATCGTATGTACTTTGACAATTACCATAACCCTGCAGGATTTGTAGAAGTAAGTAAATATTACGACAAACTTTTTGCCGAAGCTATTTCTCCCACTACTGCATTCAGTCTTGATATCACCGTATATGATGATGACGGCAGACAAATTTACCCGAATCCTGCCTCCGGCGGTGAAAAACGATTTGATTATTACACCGAACTTCCATCCCAAAAGCTTTCCTCAGGCAGCGCCCGTGTATACAACCATATAAAACATCAACAGGAATTTGTCACGATCTGCCCTTTAAAATACAGTGGTTTTACTGTGGCAGCCGCCATTAATAACACAAACTTTTATAGCCCTATACTTGTCAGTCTTATGTGGATTCCCCTTCTGGCTCTGAGCCTGTTTGTAGTATGCTATTTTGTAGCAGGATTTTTAAGCCGCAGGCTTGCCCAGCCGCTGACAGAAATGCATCAGTTCCTGTCGCAGTCTGATTCCGCCGGAAAGTTCCGTCAGATCGATCTGAAGGATTCCGGCGTAATAGAAATCGACCGTCTGCGCGACTCCCTGAACAGTTCCATCCGCGCCCAGGAGGCTGCAACAGAATCCCTTCTTGTTATGAAGGAATCAGAGATACAGGCCCATATGCTTGCCCTTCAGGCACAAATGAACCCTCATTTTCTCTACAACTCCCTGAATACCATCGGCGCTATGGCTGAGGAAGGAATGACAGAGGAAGTCACCTCTATGTGCCAGGATATCACCTCCATTCTCCGCTACATATCCTCTGATAAGGAATCTGTTTCCACGGTGGAGGAAGAGCTGGAGCACTGTTCTCTTTATTTAAACTGTATGAAAATGCGTTTTAAAGATAAATTTACATATGAATTTGACATTGACGACAATCTGTTGGAAATGAAGATTCCCAAGCTGTGCATTCAGCTTCTTATTGAAAATTCAGTAAAATTTGTGTCAAAAACAGCTCCGCCCTGGCATATCCGCATTGAGGGCTACATTGATGCCGGACAGTGGCTGATCTCTGTAAAAGACAACGGTCCCGGCTTTGACCCGGAGGTAGACAGACATCTCCGTTCTCAGATGGATGAGATCCTGAAATACAGCCGGCTTCCCAGCCTGGAACTGGACGGCATGGGAATTCTCAATATCTTTATTCGCTTTTATCTTCTGTTCGGGCACTCCTTTTTATTCCAGTTTGGAAATCTGCCTGAAGGAGGTGCTTTTGTAATTGTAGGAGGACGTTTTCATGAAAAAGATTAAACATTATAACATCATGCTGGTTGAAGACGAAGAACTGCTCCGCCAGTCTCTTGCCAGACACATTGATGCTCTGGACAACGGCTACAAAGTAATCTGTCAGGCAATGGACGGACAGGAGGCTCTGGATGCCCTGAAACAGGAAGATATCCATCTGATCATCACAGATATCCGTATGCCTGTCATGGATGGACTTACCCTTGCCCGCAATGTCCACCAGCAGTATCCTCATATTCTTACCATAATCCTCTCCGGCTATGCAGACTTCCAGTATGCCCAGGAGGCTCTGCGCCAGGGTGTTTTTGATTACCTCCTGAAACCGGTATCCCAGGAAAATCTGGAAAGCACGCTCGGAAAGGCAAGCCTTGCTCTCCAAAAATACTACGAGCTGGAAGAAGATACCTCCATGACCGGAAAGGATGCCCAGGAGATTGTAGACTATGTGGTTCTCTATATCCGTAATCATTATATGGATGATATCGACTTTTCTGACCTTTCTTCCCGCATGGGATTCAGTTCCGCTTATCTCACAAAACTGTTTAACAGGCATGTGGGAAATACTCCGCTGAAATACCTTACAGATGTACGCATCCACGAAGCGAAACACCTTCTGTTAAATACCTCCCTTCCTATCCGGGAAGTCGGCGAGAAGGTTGGGTATCCGGATCAGTTCCATTTCAGCAAAACCTTCCGTAAACTTACCGGAATAAATCCCACCGCATACCGTCAGAAACTGCTGGAGGATGAAAAGTAAAATAGCAGAAAAGGCACTGCCACTGCGGCAATGCCTTTTCTGTTATTTTACTTTTTATTTCTTATTTCCAGGCTTCGTCACCAACTGCCTCTGCCTGTGTTGCACGTCTTTCGTCGATTGCATTCAGAACATCCTCAGAAGTCATGTCGCCAATGAACATGGATACGATATCCTGGGTCAGCTCTGTCCACTGCGGGTTCAGATATTTAATAGTATCCTGGAATACTGTTCCCTGTTTCTCAGCAGATGCAATAAACTCTTTTGTCTCATCACTGTAGGAAGGTGTCTGGCCAACCTCAAACGGAAGGTTCTCAATCTTATCGCAGTTGTCGATCATGTACTGTACGCTGTCGGCAGAAGCAATGTACTCAAGGTACTGTTTTGCTTCTTCCTGATGTTCAGAACCGGAATATACGAATCTGGATGGTCCAACCGGATGTACGTTCAGGACATCGTTATCAAGAAGCGGAATCTTGAACATGCCGAAATCTTCTGCTGTATAAGCTCCCTCAGAAGCTTCTGCGATTGCCGGAATCTGACCTGGTTTTTCAAGAGCCATTGCATACTCGCCTGTTCCAAGATACATAAGAAGGTCTGTGTACTCATCAGACAGATAGTTGTCACCGAAGTAACCCTTCTGTGCCATATCATTCAGCTGGTCAAGAGATTCTTTCAGCTCAGGAACATCTGCAAACTTAATCTTATTGTTATTCAGATCGTCTACAATGTTTGGAACAAGATCCTCATATTTTCCGCCGATCTCAGTAAACCACATAGTCTGATGCCAGCCGTCTGCACATGGCTCGTAAATAGGAGTCACATCATTGTCAAGAAGTGTCTGACATACTTCCTCAAACTCTGCGAATGTAGTCGGAACCTCCAGTTTATTTTCTTCAAAGATCTTTTTGTTATAAATCACATAATAATCTGTGGAAACATCAAAGTATGTCATTCCGTAAACTTTATCTCCTACAGAAGTCTGCTCTTTCGCAAACTCATCATAGGTTTCTACCCATGGCTGATCAGAAAGATCTACTGCATTTTCTTCTACATTATACTGGGAGACAATATCAAATGCTCCTGCCTGTCCGCCGAAGATATCCGGACCCTCGCCGCTGTTCAGCTTTGTCATCAGCATATTGTAATACTGGTCAGCCGGAACGATCTGATAATCAACCTTGATTCCTGTCTCTTCCTCAAATTTTTTTCCAAGTTCCATCTCAGCATCATATACCCAGTCCTGACTCGCCATTACGGTAATTGTTGTATCGCCTTCTGCATGAACAGTTTCCGCATATACCGTAACAGATCCTACTGTCATTGCACCACACAGCAGTGCAGCCACTAATTTTTTCTTCATCGTAAAAGCCCTCCTGTTTTTTGATGTTTTTATCATACCAGCACATTCACCAAAAGGACATGGAAATTGCGCGGTTCTTTTTGTCATTTTTTAACTTACAATACGGTGTTTACCTTTTCTCATTTCTGGGAGGCTTTCCTACATGCTTTTTATATAAACGATAAAAATTAGATATATTGTGAAATCCACATTCCATGGCAATTTCTGTAACGCTTTTATCTGTGTCTCTTAAAAGCTCTCTGGCATGACTGATGCGAATACGGGTCACATATTCACTGAAGCTGATTCCGGTTACCTTTCTGAAATAGGATGAAAAATAATTTGAACTCATATAAGCTGCTGCCGCCACCTCATCCAGAGTGATTTTTTCACTGTAGTGAGTATCTATATAAGCAATCGCCTGCTCCAGACGCTTCATGGCAGTCTTTTTTTCCTTCAGCATTTCTCCGGATTTACTTTCATCCTGATAGGTACGGATCAGCATTGTAAGGATACGGAGAATATTGGCCTTGATCATCAGAGGATACCCTTCTTTCTGCTGCTGCCACTCTGCATAAATCTCCCGGATTCCTTTACGGATCTCATGACTTACCGGCTCTTCGCTTCCGATTCTGTTCTTAAAATTGCTTCCTCTTTCTACAAAGGGCTTCAGATATTCCGAATCAAAAACACTGAGCTTTTCTGCCACAAATTCCGGTGAAAAAATCATGACCAGAAGCCTCATATCTTCTCCCATCAGCTTCCAGCCATGAGCTTCCACATTATTAAAAATTATAATGTCTCCAGGTTTCATCATATATTCCTGGCCATTGACAAAATAATTGCCCTGACCTTTCTGTACATAAGTGATCTCAAAATAACTGTGCCAGTGAAAAGTATCCGGACGGCTGTTCTCATGATTCAGAATTACCTCTGATATCTGAAAGGGAAAATCCTTATCCAGTGCAATATTATCTCTGACAAGCTTCATCTTATCATGTCCTTTCTGCCTCTGTGTAAGGGCATAGTTTTTCAGACATTATAGCAAATTCCATTCCTCTCTTCCATCCCAAACTGTGTTTTTGCCCCATAAATATACAGATAAAAGTTACCGTTTACAATAACGGCAAAACCGCAGCCCGGGTCGGTTCATAACACCCTTTGCTGCGGTTTTTCTCATTGCAGAATATATTTTATATAGAATTTCAAAAGTGACCTTACGTTATCTTCCCAGTGACTCGCAGAAAGTTCCCTTTACATCGCTCCAGTTCTTTTCTGCATAGTCCAGAAGGTATACTGCCTGTTCCATGGACATTTCCGGGAACAGAAGGAAAAGGCTGTGAGAACCATACTTCTTTACAAGACGGTCTACATTTTTGATCCAGTCTTCAAATTCTCCGGAATAAACCTTTACCCAGATAGATTTTCCTGCCGCAATGGCTTTGTCATAAATCACATCCCAGTCAGGAAGCGTTCCGTCCGGACCTGCGTCTCCGCTGGTCCACTGAAGTGCATCAATGCCGTCAATTTCCATCAGAGCGTCCATATGCTTAATGGCCTGCGGACCATCCAGGTGGTAGAGGACGTGATCTACATTTTCAGACTGTACCTTCAGCGACGGCTGAATATATTTCCGGAAATCCTCCGGTGACATCATGGCAGAGAAGTCACACTGAAGCTTCACAGTTCTTCCCGGACCCCAGATCTGGAATACGGTATAGGCATTTCCGCCCTCATCATCCTTGATGGCATTATAAAAACGATCATAATACTCGTAGTAAACATCTGTTACTTCCTGGATACGCTCTCCAACCTTTTCCGGTTCGTCCAGAAGGTCAAATAATGTCTCCTGTGCTCCGCGAAGAGATGCCAGAACGTCAATGTTTTCCATCAGGTCAGGCATATCCACATAGAAGTCGTTTCCTGCCAGTTCACGGCAGCTCTTAACAAGATTGATATGTTTCTCAAACCATTTATTTTCCGGATCAAAGGCAAGCTTCGGAACACCGTCCCAGCCATCCAGACATTTATTAAACCATACGGTGTCTTCTTTAAATCCAATCTCCGATCCAAGATATGCTGCCAGAGATCCCGGTCCGAAATCAACGTTCAGATTCGGGAAACTCTCGCCAAGGAATGCATGAGTATCGCAGAAGAAACGATAACGGTCTACAATTCTCTGAGGATTCTGATATTTATCCTCCATATCCTTCCACATCAGCTCATCAGGCATATTATAGTATTTACCCTGGCAGATCTGACCCAGATATCCTCCGTCTACCGGGGTTCCGTCAGAATACTGTTCGATCTCCGGTCTTCTTGCGATCACGCACATCAACGGACGGCCTGTATTTTTGTGTGCCCAGTAGTTACGGAATTTCTCTTTTGTTTCCTCCCAGTTAAGCTTATAACCTTCTCCCGGCTTCGGAAGCTTTACTTTGCTGATATCAACCTTTGTTTTGTCAAAATTCACCTGAACTGCAGGTTCTTTTACAGATGCGGTTTCCTCTTTAACTGCAGCTTCTGCTTTTTCTGCTGCTTTTTTCTCTTCAAAGGCTTTCAGTTCCTCCTCAGAAAGGTCAAATTCTCCTGCTGCAGCTTTTGCACAAAATCCGGAATCTGCATATTTTTTTGCCTGTTCTGCCGCAGATGCCGCATCTTCTGTGTATGCGTCTGCGCCGATCTCATCTGCAAATTCCTGAGTGATCGGTGCTCCGCCTACCATGATCTTGATCCTGCTGCGGAATGGCTGCTCCAGAAGAGCTGCAACTGTATCACGCAGGGACGGCATAGTCGTTGTAAGAAGCGCAGACAGAGCAACAATGGTTGCATCCTTATGCTCGTTTACTGTATCAATAAAAGTCTGGATGGGAACGTCCACGCCAAGATCCAGAACCTCGAATCCGGCGCTTTCAAACATCATTCCAACCAGGTTCTTTCCAATATCATGAAGATCTCCTGCCACAGTACCAAGAATGATCTTTCCTGCACTGCCTGCCTCGCCGGTTGCAAGATACGGCTTCAAAACCTCGACGCCGGCTTTCATAGCACGGGCAGCTGCAAGCATCTGGGGAACAAAAATAATCTCTTTCTTAAAGTTTTCACCGACCACTGCCATGGCTCCGATCATTCCGTCATTCAAAATCGCAGTGGGATCGCAGCCTGCATCAATGGCATCCTGCACACATTTTCCGATTTCTTTGTTTTTTCCATCCTGGGTTGCCTTAAAAACAGCCTGCATTTTTTCATCTGCCGGAGTCTGAGGCGCCTGTACCGCTTCCTCTTCCACCGGTTTATCCTGGAATTTTCCAATATAGTTCAGACAGTATTCGTCTCTTTCCAGAAGTGCGTCTGTGGCATAGATCATTCCTATCATATTCTTGTTGGTAGGATCTACGATAGCGCTGTCCATACCTGCATTCATAGCAAGAACCATAAATGCCTGATTGATATTTTTTCTCACGGGCAAACCAAAAGAAATATTGGAAAGTCCGCTGGTAATGTGGATTTCCGGATATTCTGCCTTAATCTGGCGGCAGCAGTCTGCAAACACGGTAAGCGCAGTCTCATCTGTTGACAGAGTCACAACCAGGGGATCGATATGTAATCTTGACGGTGCGATCCCATACTCTTTTGCCTTTTCCATAATTCCATGGAAGACTTTCATTCTCCGCTCTACAGAATCCGGAATTCCGTCATTGTCACAAAGAAGAGCAACACATTCCCAGTCTGTATCCGCGATCACTGGAAAAATTGTGTCAATTTTATCTCCTTCCAGAGAAACGGAGTTTACCAGTCCCGGTCTTTTGCAAAATGGAATTGCTGCTACACAGGATTTTGCACTCGGACTGTCTACACAAATTGGTGTGTCCGTTACCTCCTGTACAAGATCAATCATCCATTTTAAAGTTTCTACTTCCACCTCTTCCTCAACGGAAGCACATACATCCAGAAATGTGGCGCCCGCTTCTGCCTGTTTTCTGGCTCTCTCTTTAATAAGTTCCGCATCCTTATCCGCAATAGCCTTAGCAACTGACGGAATAGATCCGTTCAGTTTTTCTCCAATGATTATCATGACATACCCTCCTGTATGTAATTACTGATGTTATTTTACTCCAGGAGGGCATATGTTTTCTTCTGCTATTTTTTTATTTATGTGTACTATTTTATGGATTATCTTTTATATTCTTCAGAACAGTTCTTTCATTGCAGGATAAAGTTTCCTGAACTTCTGATAGCGTTCCTCATATTTTGCCACCAGCTCCGGATCCGGCTCTACTGTATCTACCACATGAGCCATTTTTTTACCAATGGTCTCCACATCCGGATATGCGCCGCAGCCTACAGCCGCCAGCATAGCTCCGCCCATGGACGGACCTTCCTCTACCTGAAGAACGTCTACTTTCAGGTTCATAACGTTTGCAATGATTTTTTTCCAGAGAGGACTCCTGGCGCCGCCGCCGCAGATTTTTGTGCGCCGGATATTGATACCCAGTTTTCTGGCAACCTCCAGAGAATCACGAAGGCCAAAAGCCACGCCTTCCAGAACCGCCTGGGTCATATCGGCTCTTGTAGTGTCCATGGACATGCCGAAAAACACGCCTCTTGCATCCGGATTATTGTGCGGAGAACGCTCCCCCATCAGATACGGAAGGAAGAATACCGGGTTCTCTCCCAACCTGCTGATCGGAGCCTGCTCTGCTGCAAAATCCTTTGTCTGAAGGATGTCTTCCGCCCACCATTTGTTGCAGGAAGCAGCGCTCAGCATACATCCCATCAGATGATAGCTGCCGTCTGCATGACAGAAAGAATGAAGAGCATTGTTTTCATCCACACCAAATTCTTTACTGGAAATAAAAATAGTTCCTGATGTTCCAAGGGAAATATTGCACTGTCCGTCTCCTACCGTTCCCGTTCCGACAGCAGCCGCAGCGTTGTCTCCGGCTCCTGCAACAACCTTTACATTTTCGGAGAAACCAAGCTCTTCTGCAATGGATTTTTTGAGAGTGCCCACAACCTCCCAGCTCTCATAAAGCTTTGGAAGCTGCTCCTCTTTTACGCCGCAGATCTCCATCATTTCCTTTGACCAGCAGCGGTTTTTAACATCCAGAAGAAGCATTCCGGAAGCATCGGAAACATCTGTACAGAAGGATCCGCTCAGGCAGTAAGCAAGGTAATCCTTTGGAAGCATGATCTTTGCAATGCGGGCAAATTTGTCCGGCTCATTCTTTCTCATCCACAGGATTTTCGGCGCAGTAAAGCCTGCAAAAGCAATGTTTGCAGTATAAGAAGACAGCTTATCTTTGCCGATCTCATTGTTCAGGTACTCAGTTTCCTCCTGCGTACGTCCATCATTCCAGAGGATGGCAGGACGGATCACCTGATCGTTTTCATCCAGAGTTACAAGACCGTGCATCTGTCCGCCAAATCCGATTCCGGCTACTTCTTTGCGGTCAATATCCTTTGTCAGTTCCTTCATTCCCTCCATGCTCTGTGTAAACCAGTCTTCCGGGTTCTGCTCAGACCAGCCCGGATGCGGAAAATAAAGAGGATACTCTTTTGATACGATATTACAGATTTTTCCGGATTCCTCCATAAGCAGAAGCTTTACCGCAGAGGTTCCCAGATCGATTCCTATATAGTACATAATCTGATTCCTTTCTTTTATTATAATCCTGTTTTCTGTATATTTTTTCTTTAAACTACACATCCCGGGTTTCCCCGGGACGTATATTCCTGCTTTAAGCAGCGTATGTTTATGTCAGAATTCTATTATATCAGTATGCGTATCCTGCATTATCCCCATGGGTTTTCTGTAGGATATCTTACTCCCTTAGGCTGGTTGTAGCCGATTTCTTCAACCGGAACACCAATATATTTAAATACCTCAAACAGAGCTTTTCCATAATGTCCGAAAGCAACTGCACCGTGGTGCGGATAGCCTCCCTCGATCAGTACATGGCGGTAGAAACGTCCCATTTCCGGGATAGCAAACACACCGATAGAACCAAAGGATCTTGTGGCAACCGGAAGCACCTCACCATGAGCGATATAAGCGCGCAGCTTATTATCCGCGGTACTCTGAAGACGATAGAAGGTAATATCTCCCGGTTTAATATCTCCCTCAAGAGTACCCTGTGTCACTTCCTCCGGAAGCGCTCTTGCCATGATCATCTGATATTTCATTTCGCAGGAAACCAGCTTGCCGGAAGCAGTATTTCCACAGTGGAATCCCATGAAGGTATCCTTCAGTGTGTAGTTGTATTTGCCCTCGATGGACTCTTTGTACATATCCTTCGGAACAGAATTGTTGATGTCAAGAAGTGTAACCGCATCCTGGCTGATCACGGTTCCGATGAACTCGCTTAATGTACCATAGATATCAACCTCGCAGGAAACCGGAATGCCCTGTGCAGTAAGACGGCTGTTTACATAGCAGGGAACAAAGCCGAACTGTGTCTGGAATGCCGGCCAGCATTTTCCTGCAATCGCCACATACTTGCGATAACCTCTGTGTTCCTCTACCCAGTCTTTCAGGGTCAGCTCATACTGCGCAAGCTTCTCAAGGATCTCAGGTTTTTTATTTCCTTCGCCAAGTTCTTCTTCCATTTCTTTTACAACAGCCGGGATTCGCTCGTCACCTGCATGTTTGTTGTATGCTTCAAAAAGATCAAGCTCAGAGTTTTCTTCAATCTCAACGCCAATGTTGTAAAGCTGTTTGATCGGCGCGTTGCATGCAAGGAAGTTTAACGGGCGCGGTCCAAAGCTGATAATCTTCAGATTATTCAGTCCTTCGATTGCTCTTGCAATCGGAAGGAATTCATGGATCATGTCTGCGCAGTCCTCTGCATCCCCTACCGGATACTCCGGGATATATGCTTTTACATTACGAAGCTGCAGGTTGTAGCTGGCATTCAGCATACCGCAGTATGCGTCTCCACGACCCTGGCAAAGGTCATTCTGTGTTTCCTCAGCTGCTGCAATAAACATTTTCGGTCCGTCAAAATGCTTTGCAAGAAGTGTCTCGGAGATTTCCGGTCCAAAGTTTCCAAGGTATACGCAAAGAGCATTGCAGCCTGCTTTTTTGATATCCTCAAGAGCCTGCACCATATGGATCTCGCTCTCCACGATACACACCGGACATTCATAAATATCCTCTGCATTATATTTCTTTGTATAAGCTTCTACAAGCGCTTTCCTTCTGTTTACAGAAAGACTTTCCGGAAAACAGTCTCTGCTGACTGCTACAATTCCAACTTTTACTTCTGGCATGTTATTCATGATGTTTTCCTCCATTTTTCTTCACTGATATTCCTGTAGTTACCTGTCAGTTTTTATAATATCTTTATCTTAATCAATGGTGATATTTTCACCCTTCAGACCACAAAAAGCTCCTTCAATCCCTGCTTCTTCATGGGCGATCAGCCATTTATTCTTTGCTGTTATCAGCACATCCTCACCGGTGTTTCCCAACGGAAAATTAAGTTCCGTATTAGTCCCCTTCGGAAGAACTACCACACACTGAAAACCGCTCTCATTTACATTACATGGAGCATAATGCAGCGTAGTGGCATATACCTCGACAGCTGTACCTGCCGGAACAAGGAAGGCCTCGATCTTAGCTGTATCATAGGTAAAATCGTCCTCAATATCTTTCTGCTCTCCAATCAGCAGGACAAGATCTGTGGCCGCCACATTCACCTCTGAATTTCTGTGATATTCTACTGCATTCAGCTTTTTATTATGTCCATTACAATATCCGATCTGAATGGGAAGTCCCCCAAAGGCTCTGTTCTGCAGATCCTTTGCCACGTCCATAGCTTCCAGCTCATCCACAGAGGGAATGTACACAACATCCTCCGGCACCGGCATATGCTTCATTTCTTTCAACAGACCGGTAAAATCATATCCTTCCAACACCTTTCCGTATTTTCGGAAGGAACTGTCTGTTACATTTTGAATTTTCATTACGATTCCTCCTATGCATCTGTCTGCATCCTCACGGAGCTTTTTTTCAATGTCAAAAAAGTGATCCATTCTGCAGTAACTTTCCTGCTGCATAAAAAAGCATACCACAAACGGGTATGCTTTTCGCCTCTTTTTTTATCTGATTTATAGCACTTTTTTGACATTTTTATTTAAGATGCAAAATCTTACTTATCCTTCCATATCCTTTTCACTTTTTCCTCTGCGTTCTATCTCACTGGGAAGAATTCCATATCTTTTTTTGAAATCCCTGGCAAATCCCCTGCTGCTGCAAAAACCATTGTCCATGGCGATCTGTCCTATGGTATGGTCTGTGTTCAGAAGATCCCGGCAGGCATAAGCCGTCCGGATATCCTGCAGATATGTCTTAAAATTGACCCTGGCATATTCCCGGAACATCCTGGAAAGATAAGCGTCCGAATACCCGAACATCTCTGCCAGATCCGAAAGCTTCAGATCCTCCCTGTAGTGCTCTCTCATATAGGTCGTGATCCTGGACAGAGAACTTAAATGCCGATTATACCGCAGCTCCTTTTCCTCTACTTCCGTTACCCGGTACTGAGTCACCATAAGGTACAAAAGCTCATAATACAGAGAAATCGTCCGGAAATCATATCCGTTTCGTCTCTCTGTGTATACATTATAAAGCCTCTGCACCAGTGAAATCAGCCGTCGGTCCGAAGGATTTTCACCGTCTGTCTCTCTGTGGATCCCGCCCTCAAAACGGATAAACTGCCGGGCAGTAAAGTAGTTCTCAAACTGCCGCAAAGGAATCTGGATTACAGCTGTTTTGTTTTCCTTCAGTGCATTTACCGAATGGATCTCATTTGCATTTACTATTAAAAGTTCTCCAGCATGAAGAGGATATTTTTCATTATTGATATAAAAAAGCAGTTCCCCTTCCAGCACTGCAAAGATCTCAATAGATGTATGCCAGTGTTTTTCTCTGATATAATTCCCTCTTCCTCCCTCAAAAAGAAAGATTTTAAAGGGAAGTCCCTCGTTGGGAATGATAAGTTCGTGTTGAAATTCCATAGCCTCACCTGCTTTTCGCCTTTCCCCATCAGATTTCAAATCCACAGATTACATTTCTTCTCTGTTCATCAAAAGAAATGCTACTGCCAGAAGTACCGGAGATATCCAGATTGCAGGCAGTCCCACAGAGACAGACACGATCCCGCCCAGACCTGCGCCTACGGCGAAAACAAAAATGATGCCATAATAATGGACTGCTTTTTTTAGTGCTCCCGGCTGTCTTTCCCTGAAATAAAGAGCCAGACTTTCCGTTCCGCTTCTTAAATTCCCGATACACATGGTGCTTGCATAACCATAGCCGTGCACCTTCCGAAACGTCTGTACCTGCATGGCACAGGCAAAAGATACCAGCATAGTAGCCGCCATATTGAAGCTTTTTGGAATGAAACCTGCCAGAAACAGAATCGTGATCTCCAGAGCCACTACGATCTGTCTCCAGTGAATCTTTTTCGCCTCCTGATACCGACAGCGGATTCCCTCTGCCACCAGAACTCCTAATGCAAAAGTCACCACAGGAAACAAATAATGAAGAGCCTTTCCCCACTGTCCCATCATAAGATTCTGACTCATAAGCACCACATTTCCCGTCTGGGCATTGGAAAAAACGCCGTCTCTTACATTATAGGTATAAGCGTCCTGAAATCCTCCTGACAATGCCAGAAGTGTACTGAGCCGAAAGGTTTCTGAGGTTTGATGTCTGATCTTATCCACTGTATCTTCCTCCTGGATCTTCTGTTTCTCAGCCCCAGTATACTCCTCTTTTTCCCTTATGTAAAACATCAGATTTTCTGCAGCTGTCAGGAATTTATATAAATTATTTACTGCAAAACCGGTATATGGCCTTTGCCACTCCGTCTTCTTCATTGGATGCTGTTATAAAAGCCGCCGCATCCTTACAGGCTCTTGTCCCATTATCCACCGCAATTCCATATTTCACCGCTTTCAGCATGGAACTGTCATTATCTGCATCTCCAAAAGCCATGGCTTCTTCCGGGGTTACACCAAGCTGCTCCATAAGGTAAAGAAGCGTGTTTCCCTTTCCGGCATTTTTATGCCCGATCTCCAGAAGATGTCCTACAGAGGAAGTCACATAAATATCAGAGATTTCCTGCTCCAGCTTTTTCCACAAAGCTTTTTTTATTTCAATATCCCGGCAGACAAATGCCATACTGTCCAGCTCTTCCTGATGTTCCTGTGCAAATTTTTCTATATTTTTTACAGGAATTCTTGTCTCCTTTACATATCTGGCTCCATACTGTGTAGCCCCATACTTTTCCGGATCCAGAACGTATGCTTCTTCCGAATAGGGAATACCCCGGATAAAAATCTCCATTACAACATTGGCAGGTCTTTCCATTTTCAATATTTTTACTACTGATTCTGCCTCCAAAAGACATTGATAGATTCTTTCTTTTTGGGATACAGAATAAATCGCGCCTCCATTGGATGTAATCACATACTCCACTCCCGGATAAGTTTTTATCATCTCAGGCACCGCCTTAAAGGATCTTCCTGTAGCCGGGATCATATGAATTCCCTTACCTGTTACCATATCAAGCGCCTCTCTTGTGGTCTTTGACAGTTCTTTTTTGTCTGTAAGAAGAGTTCCGTCCAGATCGCTGGCGATCAGTTTTATCATCTGTATCCTCTCCCTTCATAGATTATTTTTCATTATGACTTTTATTATAACCCATTTAAAGTTACAAGGGTACTGTTTACTCTGTTCACGGCAGTGCGGCAAATACAATATGGATTTCCGCAAAATTTTCCCTCTTCCATAATCTCACAGATATGATAAAATAATATTCAGAATTACCCGTAAGGGCAACAGGAGGCATTTATGAAATTTATATATCCTGCGGTTTTCCGCAAAACTGAAACCGGCACCTATTATGGATTTTTTCCGGATCTGGAAGACTGCCACGCAGAGGGCGACACTCTGGACGAAGCCATTGACAGAGCCAACGAGGCTGCAAATAACTGGATCTCCCTTGAATTATCCGAAGATGACTGTGATCTCCCTTCTGTCACAGATCCAGAAGATATGGAGCTTCAGGAAGGTGATATTGTAAGAAATATTTCTGTAAATATCCGGTTTTACGAAGGCTGGGACGAATAATCGCCCCAGCCTTTCTCACGCCCTTTTATAAATACACTTTCTAAAACCCTTCTATGCGACGCTGTTTCCTCAATGCATACCGTTTTTCTCCGCCGATCCACTCTGCTTTTTCATTTTCTGTTTCTATAAGCAGCTCCGGCACCTGAATTTTTTTATCATTCTGATCAATCGCCACAAGGACTTCATATGCTCTGTTAATCATCCTTCTGGTTCCGTCTGCATCCTCAGCATAGGTATCTACCCGTACTTCCATGGAAGTTTTTCCTACATAAGTCATTCTTCCAATCAGTACCACCGTATCTCCCAGATAAGCTCCGGCCTTGAAATTCAGATTATCCACACAGGCTGTTGTCACAATACTGCCTGCATGGCGATGCGCCACAATTCCGGCTACCTCGTCAATCCACTGCATCAGTATCCCGCCAAACAGTCTTCCATATCCGTTAATATGCTTTGGCATGATAAGGTATGTATTCTCTGTACGAGAATCTTCTACACGCTTCTGCTTCCGCATTTACTCACCACTTTCTCTTTCTGTCAAATTTTATTCATGCAGTTCCAGCGGCAGTCCGTCCGGATCTTTAAAAAATGTAAATTTCCCGCCGGAAAATTCATCCACCCGAATCGGTTCCATCTCAATCCCCTTTGCCTGAAGTTCGGCAGCTGTTTTTTCGATATCCGTTACTTTAAAAGCAAGATGACGAAGTCCATATGCCTCTGGAAAATTCGGGCGTTCCGGATGGAGCTGATGCTCCAGATCCTTTTCTGCCGGAGCAAAAATCTCAAGTTCCACTCCATCCAGTTCCAGATCCAGCTTATAATCTCCTCTTTCTTTTCGGAAATTTTCTCTTACAATACGGAATCCCAGTTTGTCCACATAAAATTCTCTTGATTTCTGATAGTCTGAGACCAGCAATGCCACATGATGTACGGCTGTCAATGCCATGTCGTTTCTCCTTTTCTCTATGAAATAATGCTAAATATTCTTTTTACAGATATCTTCCAGACAACATTTGTCACAATGAGGTTTTGTCCGTGCAGTACACACCTCTCTTCCGTGAAATACCAAACGATGACAGAAATCGCTGCCCTCCTCCGGAGGGATGATCTTCCACAGAGCCATCTCCACTTTTTTAGGCTCTTTGATATTATCTACAAGACCGATACGGTTTGTTAAACGGATACAATGAGTGTCTGTTACGATAGCAGGCTTGCCAAACACATCTCCCATGATAAGGTTTGCACTTTTTCTTCCTACTCCCGGAAGTTTCAGAAGTTCTTCAAAAGTTTCCGGTATATGATCCTCATACTGCTCATGAAGGATCCTCATACAGGCGCTGATGTCTCTGGCCTTACTTTTTCCAAGACCGCAGGGTTTCACGATCGCTTCGATCTCCTCCGGCTGAGCTGCTGCAAGAGATGCCACATCCGGATACTTCGCATAAAGATCCTCCACCACTACATTGACTCTGGCATCTGTGCACTGCGCCGCCAGACGGACGCTTACCAGAAGTTTCCAGGCCTGATCATAATCCAGAGTACAGTCTGCATACGGATATTCTTCTTTCAGTCTCTGGATTACCTCCAGAGCACGCTGTTTTTTTGTCATATGATACTCCTCTTTTTGTTCTTTTCATAATCTATGTACAGGAAAGCGGATCGTGCCATTACGTACACCATCCGCTTTTTTATCTGATCCCTTCTTATCTGGTTCCGAAAATACGGTCTCCCGCATCGCCAAGTCCCGGGCAGATATATGCATTTTCATTGAGTTCACGATCCAGATGACCAACGTAGATCTGAACATCCGGATGAGCCTTATGCAGACGCTCCAAACCTTCCGGCGCTGCAATGATAAACATGCATTTGATATTTTTTCCACCATGCTCTTTGATAAAATCAACAGCGGCCACTGCAGAACCGCCTGTTGCCAACATTGGATCTGTAACAACGATCAGTCTCTGATCGATCGGATCCGGGAGCTTACAGTAATATTCGTGAGGCTCATGAGTTTCCGGATCTCTGTAAAGACCAATATGACCGATCTTTGCAGAAGGAACCAGCGTTGTAATACCATTGACCATTCCAAGACCTGCGCGGAGTACAGGTACAACAGCAAGCTTCTTTCCTGCGATCATAGGTGTCATACAGGTTTCCAGAGGAGTCTCCACCTCCACATCCTCCAGCGGAAGGTCTCTCAGCGCTTCAAATCCCATAAGAACTGCAATCTCCTCGATCAGCTTACGAAATTCATTTGTTCCGGTACGCTTATCTCTCAGCAGTGAAATCTTATGCTGAATCAGCGGATGTTCCATAATATATACGTTTTCCATATCAAACCTCCGTTATTTTCCTATAAAAAATGACTTATCGATGGAAAATTTTTATTTTCCTCCGATAAGTCATATTATACCCTATTTTATAATGTTCTTCTACAAAAATCTACAGAATCCTGCAAAATACTTTCTGAATCGCAGACATCCAAACCGCGTCCATTGATCCTTAACCCACTCTTCCAGGAATCTTCTTGCTGACGGTTCCCTTTGTCTGCTCCTGAATCAGGCGGAACTCATCCAGATACATCACAAAGGACATCAGCATGCAGACTCCAACTGCCCCTACTAAGATATTAGCGGTAGAAGACGGTATCCTGGGCGCTGCAAATAAGATCAGTCCCGTAACATAAGATACCATAGTATTCAATCTGCCATGCCAGCGGACCATCTGATTTTTGTCTGTATCCAGCATGTATTTCCATCCCAGGACAAGCGTATAGCTTTCTTTGATAAAGAAAAACATTAAGATAATCTTAGCCAGCGAATATCTTGGAACCAGACATGCCAGCAGTACAAACTGAGTAACCTTATCTGCCAGGGGATCTAAAAGCTTTCCTACTTCGGTCACCCGTCCTGAACTTCTTGCAATCCTGCCGTCAAAAATATCTGTAACGATCACCGCCAGAAGGATCAAAGCCAGCAGAGATTTTTCGCCGCGCATATTATGCCGCTGGAGCATTGCCATAAATGCCAGTGCAAGAACCAGCCGCCCTGCACTGAGAAAATTGGGGAGAGTGAAAATCTCTCTTCTGGTAAGCATCTTTTCAAATTTTTCCTGATTTTCCGGAATAATCCGGTAAAATACCTGATAACAGATCATATTCAGGATCAGCGCCGTTACCACATCTTCTACACTGTGCTGTTTCAGGAACATGGTAGACAGCACGATGGACACGGTAAGAATGATATTTCCAGCAGTAAAAATCCGGCTCTGTCTGCATTTCTTATTATTAAGAAGAGCTACACAGCAGGCAACTGCATTAAATACATGCATACTCGGGAAAATATTGGTAGGAGTATCGATCAGGTACAAAAACTGCACTGCCTGAATAAAGGGACTTCCACCCTCCAGTACAGGTCTCAGATCCTGACCATTGGGATATACATAGGAAATAATAAGGAAAAGCGTCATTCCCACTCCCAGTGTCCCCATATACTGATAATATTCTTTCTTCCCGGGACTTCCAATGGCAAAATACAGTACACTGCCCAGCACCACAAAATACCATAACACATACGGGATTATAAAATACTCGCAAAATGGGATCTTATCATCCAGAAAAGTATGGATAAGATGCGTTTCTACAGGAATCCTTTCTACAAGCATAAATGAGATCATATAAAAAATTCCATATGCAGGAATGATCCATAAATGTTTTGATTTTTTTAAATAATCCAAAATATCACCCTCTCCGACAAAATGACTCACACAAAAAACAACCAGATCTTCTCATGTTTCTGTAGGTAATAGTATAACGTATTATACTATTTAATCAATGTATAAAATGCTGAAAACAGAAGGTTTCATAAAAATTTCATATTTATTTTTCATAGTTTTTATGTATGTGCCTTTTTCTGCAGAAAAATCAGGTCCTTCTATTAAGGTAAACGAACCAGTTTGGGTGAATGCTTCAATTCCGGAATAATTTTTTTCACCATATCCTCTGTGCGGATCCTGAGACTGGAGGTATTGATGCACGGATGGCAGCCAATATACTCTCCTTCCAGCACTTCCTCATCAATCAGCAGCTGTACGTTGTTTTCTTTATCATTCATAAGCCCCATGATGCTCACAGAACCTGGAGTAATATCAAGAAACTGTTCCATATATTCCGGTTTTCCAAAAGAAAGCCTGGATGAACCAATCTGCGCGGAAATATCCTTTGTTTTAAATTTTTTATCTCCCGGTATCATAAGCAGATAAAAATCTGTCTCCTGACGGTTGCACAAAAAAAGATTTTTACAGATCACAGCTCCCAGTGCCTGATCTATCTCTTCACAGGCCTCTATGGTCATGGCCGGCTCATGGTCGATCCTTTCATATTCGATTCCCAGAGAATCCAGAAGATCATATACACGGATCTCCTTTTCCAGCCTTCCTTCTGTATTTTTAGGTCTTCCTGTTACACGTTCCATAGCTCTGTCCTTTCTGTTCTGCTTCTGTTTTTCAAAATTACTCCTTTATTATACGCACATCTTTTTTTACGGTCAAATAGAAAAGGAAGCGTTTTTCCCACGCTTCCCTTTCTATTCTTCTATCTTTCCCAAAGGGCAGTAACCACAATAGTTCTGCCGTCTGCGCTGGCAGCATGTATCCTGCCCTTGTGGCTCTGTACAATTGCCTTTGCTACGGAAAGCCCGATACCCGATCCTCCTGTCTCAGAGTTTCGGGAGGCATCTGTCCGGTAAAAGCGCTCAAAAAGAATATCCAGATCTCCTTTGGAAACCATATCGGTTTCATTGGATACCACTAGCTCTACCCGCTTTCCTTTTTTCCGAAAGGTCAGAGAAATGCTGCTTTCCGGCAGGGAATATTTCAGTGCATTGTCCAGAAGCAGAGAGACCAGCTGATACAACAGCATTTCATTGGCATTTCCCTGTATCCCGGGTTCTATGGAAAGAAGCAGCTTCTTTCCTTCGTTCTCAGCCACCTGACAGAAAGGCTCCGCTGCCTCCTCTATCACCTGGGAAATACACAGCATACACATTTCTTTCTGTCCGTTTCCTTCTTCCATGCGGGTCAGCGCTACCATCTGCTGGGTCAGCTTTGTCAGTCGTTTCACCTGCTTTCGGATACTGGCCGTCCATTCATTTTCCCCTCCTGTCATCTCCAGCACTTCTGTATTCGCATCAATGATCGTAAGGGGGGTTTTCAGCTCATGTCCGGCATCTGTAATAAACTGCTTTTGTTTTTCATAGCTTTCTGCCACCGGACGGAACACTCTTTTTGAAAAAAACAGAACCAGAATCAGCACCATGGACGACCCCAGAAAAGAGAGAAAGATGCTGGCCCGGAGAAGCACATAGAAGCTGTCCAGTTCCCGGGAACAGTCCACAAAAATCCCCATGGGCTCTGTTTTCTTCTGTATCAGATAACGGTAGTTTCCATAAAAGCCCTTGGTTTTTCCCTTCTTCCACACAGCATACCCATAGGTTTCTGCATCTGCTTCCTGTACTGCTGCAATATTACCAGTCTTTGTCTCCAGCACTGTTCCCTCTTCGTCATAGATTACCGAAAAATACCGGGTTTCATAAGGAAGCTCCGGAGATAAATGAAAATCTTCCTGTGTCCGCACAGGCTTCTCCGGCGGCTTCCGTTCCATATCTTCAAATGGAAATTCTCCATTATTTTCTGCCAGCATCTGAAGCACATGATCTGCCCGCTCTGCTATCCTCCGATATCCGGCAGCCAAAATTCCGCCTACAATTCCCAAAAGCACTACCAGCATGGAGCACATGGAAACCAGAATGAATTTTTTTCTGAGACTTTTGATCATGATCTTTTCTCCAGCGAATAGCCCTGATTTCTGGCAGCTCTTATCTGCACATCAGCCTCCAGTGAAACAAGCTTTTTTCTCAGATTGGAAAGATATACCCAGACTACGTTTCGCTCTGCCTCGCTGTCATATCCCCAGATTTTTTCCATAAAATGCTCCGTAGAGATTACCTGTCCCGGATTCCCCATGAGCATTTCCATCATCTGATACTCCTTATTTCCAAGATGGACTGTTCCTGCCGAAGAGGACAGCTCATACTTTGATCTGTCCAGAGAAAGATTTCCGAAATTCAAAAAATTTCCCGGGGACTCCATCTGTCTCCTTGTAATGGAGCGAAGCCGGGCGAGAAGCTCTTTTGCAGCAAAGGGTTTTGTCAGATAGTCATCCGCTCCACTGTCCAGCCCAAGTACCCGGTCGTCAATTTCTGCCTTTGCCGTAAGAATCAGCACAGGAATCTGATTTCCCTGTGCTCTCACCTGGCGGAGCACTGTGATCCCGTCCATTTTGGGCATCATCACATCCAGTATGGCGGCATCATAATTTTCTGTATCCAGATAATGCAGCGCATCCTCTCCATTGTATACTGCATCTACAGAATAATTGTTGTGTTTCAGTATCATTGTCAGAGCATTGGAAAGCTCTTTTTCGTCTTCTGCCAATAAGATCCGCATTCTGTCTCACTTCCTCTTTTTTTGCAGTCAGTATAACACTCCTTGTTTTTTCCGTAAAGAAAAAGCCATTCATTCTGTGCAATTTTTTTCACAGGATTTACCCTGAATAGCGAAGTGCATCAATTGGTTTCTTTCGTGCCGCCTTGTTGGCAGGATAGAGACCAAATATCACTCCGATCAGCAGTGAAAATATCACGGAAATCCCGGCAACCTCCATATCCATATGGAAGCTCATAGAGTCTTCCATTACTTTTCCGATAATTTTCAGGATCGCAAAGGACATTCCGATTCCTGCCGCGCAGCCCATCATACTGACTATAAGCGCTTCCATAAGAAACTGCATCATGATCCCTCCTCTTCCGGCTCCGATCGCCTTTCGGATACCGATTTCTCTGGTTCTTTCGGTAACCGATACCAGCATAATATTCATGATGCCGATACCGCCTACCAGAAGAGAGATAGCCGCGATCCCTCCAATCATCAGAGACATGGTGTCGTCCACTCCCTCCATAGCACTCATGATCTCAGACTGATTAATCATAGAAAATGCATCCTCGTCTCCGGACAGACGCTCAAGCATGATTTTTTCTACAGCAGCTTCGGCCTGATCCATGGATTCCTCGTCTGCGGAAGATACATAAAACTGTGTGATATCCAGCACATTATCTGCTATTCTGGTAAGCGTAGAATAAGGAATATATCCTTCCAGTGTCACCGTTTCTGTCTCGTCCTCAGAAGAACCTGTGGTCATAGACTGTACTGAGGTAAGGGAAGAATTATCGTCTGAAAGAACGCCTGCAACCAGAAAGCTTTTTCCATCCAGAGACAGAGTTTCTCCCGCTGCGTCTTCCCTTCCGAAAAATTCCACCGCCGTATCCGCACTGATAATCACTACCAGAGAATGATTGTCCAGATCTGTCTGTTTCAGGGTTCTTCCTGAGGAAAGCTCCAGATTCATAATATCAAAATAGCTTCCGGTCGTTCCGGTGATACTCATGGTTCCGCTTGTATAGCCGCTTTTTGCAGTAACAGAAGTTCTTCCATATGGCGCGGCCGCTTCCAGCGCCTCATCATCCATAAGCTCCTGAAATTCATTTAACCGTATGGGATTTTCCTTGTCATCTGTAACCCTTACCGTCAGATAACTGGATCCCATATCCGAGATCTGTTCTGATACAGATGTGGATGCCCCGTCTGCAATAGAAACCAGGACGATCAATGCCGAAACACCGATAATAATCCCCAGCATGGTAAGGAAGGTACGTAGTTTATTGGCACATACTGCTGCCCAGGACATCTTACAGGTCTGCCATATCATGCTGTCACCTCATCCACATGTCCGTCACGGATCCGTATCATTCTCTCAGCCTCCTGGGCCACCCCATTATCGTGAGTAATCAGCACAATGGTATTTCCGGATTCGTGAAGCTCATGGAACAGGCACATGATCTCCTGTCCGGTCCGGCTGTCCAGATTTCCC
The DNA here is from genome assembly GCA_900553515.1 of uncultured Blautia sp. Taxonomy (GTDB): domain Bacteria; phylum Bacillota; class Clostridia; order Lachnospirales; family Lachnospiraceae; genus Blautia_A. The sequence continues at coordinate 95,960 of USDN01000002.1, forward strand.
GTAGGTTCGTCTGCAAGAAACAGAGAAGGCTTTGTCACCAACGCTCTTGCAATGGCAACTCTTTGCTGCTGACCTCCGGAAAGCTCTGTAGGACGGTGGTGCATTCTGTGAGACAGCTCTACCTTTTCCAGAGCTTTACGGACTCTCTCCTTTCTTTCTGCTGCTTTGACTCCCTGGTACAAAAGAGGCAGTTCAACATTTTCCTCTGCAGTAAGCCTGGGCAGGAGATTAAAATTCTGAAAGATAAACCCCAGCTTATGATTGCGTATCCTGGCTAGTTCCCGTTCCGAATACTGCTCAATGGAAATCCCGTCCAGAATATATTCCCCTTCGTCTGCCACATCCAGACAGCCGATAATATTCATCATTGTGGATTTTCCGCTTCCGGAAGGACCGATAATACTGACAAATTCTCCTTCCCGGATGCTCATACTGGCATGATCCAGAGCATATACCGTTTCATCTCCAATGGTATATATTTTTGAAATCTCTCTCAGTTCTATCACCGCACCTTCACCTACCTTTCCGGCGGGTTTCCCATTCCGCCGCCCATATTACCGCCTCCGGGTGTACTTCTCATATTGCTGCCTCCGGACATATTTCCCATATCTCCGCCCGGCATATCTTCCATATCTCTGTCCGGCATGCTGAAGCCTGTATTTGAAGAAGTATTTCCGCCGCCAGTCTTCTGATAATAAACCACATCGCCTTCGGAAAGCCCCTCTGTGATCTCTACGTTTTCTCCATCAGAAAGACCCGTGGTCACCTGCTGTTCACCGGAAAGATTTCCTTCGTCATCCTGCTCTGTATAAACAAAAACTTCCTCTCCCCGTTCCTGCAGGGCATTGACCGGAATGGTTACAATATTTTCTTTTTCCTCGATTGTAATAGTTGCGGATGCGTTCATTCCGGCTTTCATTTCTTCATCTTTTGGAATGGTAATCTCCACTGTATACCTGGCCACACCGCCGCTTGCAGAAGCAGTATTCCCTACCTTAGTTACAGTTCCTTCAAAAGCTTTATCCTCTATGGCATCAAAAGTCACTTCTGCCTTCTGCCCCTGTGTTACGGAATTGATATCAAGCTCATCTACACTTACCGAAAGCAGCATAGAAGTATCGCCGGAGATAGTAAAGGCTGTAGTGTCTGTGCTGTACTGGGAGTCTGTATCTGTCTGGGTTTCCTCTTCCCCTGACTGCTGGCCATCTGAGGTCTGTGTTCCGGAACTGGTTCCTCCGGCAGCGTTTACACTTCCGGTTATTCCGGAGGATGTACTCCCTGCACCCTGAGGACTGCCTGTATTCTGTGTCGTTCCTGCATTCTGTGTCGTTCCCGTATTATTATTCTGAGTTTCTGGCGATACCTGACTTTCTCCGTCTGTAATTCCATTTTCCTCGCCCGTCTGTGTATCTGATCCCGAATTTTCCGTATTGTTCTGGGCGTCTTCAGAAGGAGCAGAGCCGCCTTGATTTCCTTCCGTACTTCCGGAATCACCTGGAGTATCCCCGGGCTCCTCCGTACTGCCCTCTGTTTCCGGAAAAGTAATGGTAAAACTCAGCGTGCTTCCATCAGATGAAAGAGAGACTCCGGACAGCACTCCTGATACCGCCTGTATCACACTGTCTGCCGCAAACTGATATCCTTCCCCTGCATAAAGCGTAACTGCTGCCTGATAGGTTGCTGCCGGCTGAAATGTACTGTCTCCCGGATTCCAGGATATGGTTCCCGTGTAGCTGTTGTCTGAGGAAACAATCTGCGTCTGAGGACTGCCTCCTGTTCTTGGAACAACAATCCCCAGCGTCTGCGCGTTTCCCGCCGATGTGTCTGCCATGCTCAGATAAAGAGTCTGCTTCTCTGGCTGAGAAGATGTTTCTTCCGTACTTCCTGTATCATCAGAAAATATTTCTACAGTTTCGTCTGTATCAGACACATTCATGATCCGGACGACAGATTCATTTGTGTAAGACATATTTACCGCCTGAACTCCGCTGCCTTTCATGTAGGACATATTTACTGACTGAATGCCAGCCCCTTTTGTGTAAGACATATTTGATACCTGAACTCCGCTGCTGCCTGATACCGCTGTCTCTGCTGAGGAGTCAGAATTCCCCTCATCTGAAATATAAATCTCTTCAATCGTGCCGTCCATATCTGCAGTAATGGTTCCTTTTTCCGCAAGAGTCAGAAGCTCTGTCAAAGTCTCTGCCAGTACCTCCCTCTGCCCGTAAAGTACTTCATATCCTGCAGTTCTGCTGTCCTCATCCAGCGTCAGAAGCGTGTCTCCGCTGTCTACCGCCTCATCTTCAGATACATTTACCTCAGAAATACTTCCTGCAGTTCCTGTTACCTGCAGCGGCTGATGAATATAGATGGTTCCTGTGCCAATTCTGTTTCCTTCCTGATCTGTTACTGATACAGTATCCCCAAGTCCCACTCCGCTGTCCGTCATAGTAATAGTACATCCATCATCAGATACCTTTTCTACTGTTCCTTCCACCTGTGTTCCGGAAGACAGGGTTACAATCACCGTATCTTCCTCCGAAAGAACCGAAGAAGACTCTTTCAGATCCACAGCCATTTTTCCATCAATAGAAAGAACAAGAAGCGCACCATGCTCCAGCATACAGGAGGATATGTCCTCTCCCTGACTTATATATATTTTTTTAACACGGCCACTCATAGAAGCAGAAATGGTCTCCTCGTCTGTATCTTCCTGCAATTCTGCAATCTGTTCGTCCAGTGCTTTGATTTTTTCCTGTACCTCTTCCATTGCCTCATAAACAGAAGAAGAATCTACTTCTGCCAGCACATCCCCACTGGAAACATGATCGCCGCTTTCTACCTTTACCTCTGAAACAGTGATTCCGGAAGGAATCTTCAGGGAAACCGGAGTGTCTGCTTCCAGATTTCCTGTTCCCACAATCGTATTGGAAATTGAACTGATTTCTGCCGTCACCTTTGTTGCCTGTACTGTTTTTTCAGGTGCAGACGGTCTCTTTCCGGACTGATATCTCCAGTATACCCCGCCGGCTGCCACAGATACAGTAAGGAGAACTGCTGTGCTTATGACAATCTTCTTTTTTCCGGAAACCTTTCTTTTTCTGAAAAAGCTTCCGTTTTCACTTCTTTCCTTTCTGAGTTTCATCATTGTCCTCCTGCTGCTTTTTTGTCTTTACAGCTCTTCCGGCTTTTCCGTTTCATAAGAGTTCCATTCCTCTGTTGAAGATGCTCCGGAACAGTCTGCACTGTCTTCATAAACCTCTGTGGTTATCACATAATCACTGTCACCCTCTACATAAACAGTTCCATCTGTTCCCTGTATGGTCACTGTCTTTCCTTCTTCATCTGCAATCGTTCCCCCGCAGTGCAGTTCCGTAACAGTACTGTCCTCTGTAACTGTCCATTCTGAACCATCTTCTACATATACCGTACAATATCCGTCTCCTCCATTTCCCGCGTTGGATTCATCGTTTACAATTGCACCATCAAGACTGCTCTGATCTGTCAGGTATACGTCAAGCTGACTGATGCTGTCCCAGAGAATATCCCCCTGCATTTCCTGCGATATGGCGGTAAAAAGACAGTCAGCTCCGTTCGCCCCGCTTTCTCCCCAGCCTCTCTCATTGGCATTTCCTGTACATTTCAGAAAATACTCACAATCTTCCGGATAACTGATTTCTACATCAGACAGAGTAATGGTACTTTCCGTATTTGTAGTATAAAACATTCCTCCGTTTTTTCCGGTCAGAGTTCCTCCATTCATTTCAAATGTGCTGTTTCCTATCTGCGAATCTCCTGACATACTCTGATAAAGAATCACATTCCAGGTACAATCATTACGGTTATCATCACTCATATTTCCGGTGAGATCACAATCATAAAGATGCAAAGAGTTCAGACCTTCAATACATACCGCTTCCGATCCGTTGGCTGTAAGCTCTGCATTATTGACTGCAATATCCGCGGTACAGTATACTGCCGGAGATCCTGTACCATTGGAAATATAATTTCCCCCGTCGATCACCATGGTTCCGCCACCTCTGTCACTCCGGATAGCTGCAGAAGACTCTCCCTCAGTGGTCACATCCAGATCCCATCCATAAAAGCTGCCGCCTCCTGCTGCATGAACACCTCCGGATGTATCCTGTTCCGTTTTTATGGTAGTTCCCGACGCATATACAGTACCTTTATCATAAGCAAAAAGTCCCGCGCCTCCTGCTGCGTCTGTAGATATCGTTCCTCCGCTTACATAAGCATTTCCGTCACTGGCAAGAAGTGCGGCTCCCACTCCATAGAAGCTGGAAGCATCCCCTCCTGTGCTGTCCTGAGAGGTTCTGGTAATCTGAGGATTCTTTAAAATCACCTCTGAGCCTTCTGATACCAGAACCGCATTTTCATCTGTCCCTTCAGAACTGTAAGCTTCGTCTTCTGTCTCCGTGTCTTCTGTAAATGTAGTATCTGCCTGATATTCTTCCGGCTGCTGTGACTGACCGCCTCCCGGCTGCCCTGCTCCTGACTGACCCATATCTCCTTCCATAATGCTGACGGATTCTGCATTTCCATCCTCGTCCAGAATGATTATCGCCCTGTCACCTTCTTTTAAATCTGACCAGGCGATTTCTTCTCCGGCTTCCTGATCCGGCATACCTCCATTCGGAGCCTCTCCCTCCGGTTTTTCCGGACTGTCACCGTTTTCTGGCTGTTCTGGGACTTCACTGTTTTCTGGCTGTTCTCCATCTTCTGGCTGTTCCGGAACTTCACTGTTTTCTGGCCGTTCTCCATCTTCTGGCTGTTCTGGAGCTTCACTGTTTTCTGGCTGTTCTCCATCTTCTGGCTGTTCTGGGGCTTCTCCGCCGGGCTGTCCCATAGTCTGTTTTCGGATTATCGTGTTTTCTGTAAGTATAATAGTCTGTTCTTCTCCTGTCTCTTCTGCCCCAGAAGTTTTTTCTCCATCTTCTGTTCCATTTTCCGGGGAAGATTCTACGGAAATTGTAATGGAATTCTCAGATACCGAAACAATCTTCCCGAAAATCTGATTTTCTTTATTTAATTCTTCCGGTTTTCCTGTTGTCCCATCTGGTTTCTCCTCTGCAGCATCTGCATCTTCTGCTTCTGCAGCTTCTATTTCTGTATCTTCTGTTACTGTATCTTCTGTTCCGCTTTCCTGCTGTTTTGCTGACTGCGCCTCCGTATTACTGCTGCATCCGGTAGCCATTGCCATACATAACACCATTCCTGTCAACATTACTGCCTGTCTGTTTTTCATAATAGAGCTCCCTTCATTTTGGAGATTCTGCTTTTTGCAGATCATCTATACTTCCTGTAACAGTTTCCAAGTATAAGGGGCTTACTTTAAATAAACTTAAAAAACCCTGTGAAGATTTTGTGTAATCTCAAAATCTCCACAGGATTCTATACTATTTATTATGAAGTTCTTTCATTAATGTCTCTGTTCTTTATTTCCAAACGTCTCGCAAAATCTGCATGCAAAGGATGGTTCCTCGTTTCCTGCATACAAATGGGAAATATCCCCCAGACGAAGTCCCCGGAAATATGCGATTCCCTGTTCTCTTTCTTCCGTAACCACTTCTGTCACAGAAGTAGGCGCAAGGGCAAGACTGTGCCATAAAACAAAAGGAGACACATTCCAGAGTCTGGAAAGCAGTACACAGGTAATTCCAAAATGACAGAATAAAGTTATCGTCTTGTCGTTTTCCTGTATTACACGATAATGGCTCCCTTCTCTTTCATATCCATATTCTGCCAGAAGATGATCAAATTCTTCTATTACATGATCGTACACAGAAACCAGGTCACTATGTTTTGCCACCTGGGATTCTCTCCACTGAACAGGATAGCTGTACTCCGGGTTCTCTGTCCAGTATCCCGGAACCATATCCCAGACAATTCTTGGCATAAATCTTCCATTTTCATATTCTGCATCAGGATAAGCTTTTTGAAGAGCCTCAGATCCGTTTACATCCACCTGAGCAGGAAATTCTCTGAGCCAGTCCAAGATCTCCGCTTTCTTTCCTGCTGCCTTCAGAGAATAGGCCGCTGTATCCTTCGCTCTTCCCAGAGGTGACATGTAACATTCCCCCAGTTCCAGACGGTGCACTGTCCCTGCCAGAAGTTCGGCTTCCTTTCTTCCTTTATCTGTCAATGTATCATTTACATAATCCGGATCTCCGTGACGGATAAATCGTATTTTCATAAAGTATTTTCTCCTTTGATTCCCAGTTTTTCTCACACAGTATAACATTCTTTATTTCTCCCGTAAAGCAGCCACGGTGCCGCCCATAAGAAAAGAGAAGTGCCTTACGCTGCACTTCCCCTTTTTCCTGAACGTCCCTGTTTCATTGCACGGTCATACTCTTTCAGTTTTTCTGCGGCCTCCGGACTTACTGTCTTTGGCACCTGAATTCGGATCGTTACATACTGGTCTCCTTTTACAGAAGGGTTTTGCAATGACGGAGCACCTTTTCCCCGAAGCCGGATCCGTCCTCCGGACTGGATTCCTGCCGGAACTCTGCACATCACATCTCCATACAGAGTGGAAAATTTCTCCTCGCCTCCCAGTACTGCTGTAATAAAAGGAATTTCTTCTGTTGTATAAATATCTGCGCCCTTTCTCTCCCAGCCCGCCCTGGGCTCCACATGGATCTTTAACAGAAGGTCTCCTGCAGGACCGCCTCCATATCCGGGATTTCCTTTTCCTTTCAGGCGGATACTTTTTCCATCTTCAATGCCGGCAGGGATATGAACCTGAAGCTTCTGGGGTCTTTCTCCTGCTTCTCCCGAGGAAAGCTGCAGCATACGTTCACATCCAAAAACCGCATCCTGAAAGCTTATGCTGACCTCTGATCGAAGGTCACTGCCTCTTCCTGACCGGGTACTGCGGCCAAATCCATCCTGAAATCCGGAGCGTCCGTTTCCAAAACCGCCTCCGGAAAATCCGCCGCGAAAGCTTTCTCCGTAATCTCCGTGGAACATATTTCCAAAAATATCCCCGAAAACATCTCCCATATCTCCATAAAAACCGCTCTGATTTCCATAGGATTTTTCAGATTCAAATCTCTCTTCAAAAGCTGCCATTCCGAACTGATCGTATAATTTTTTCTTTTCTGAATCACTGAGCACATTATATGCTTCTGTGACTTCCTTAAATTTCTGTTCTGCCTGCTTATCACCGGGATTTGTATCCGGATGATATTTCTTGGCAAGCTTCCTGTATGCGCGTTTGATTTCTTTGGCATCAGCATTTCGTCCGATTCCAAGAACCTCATAAAAATCTCTCTTAGCCATCATTCCACCTCCGGTTTCACAAGACTTACAAAAGGGAGATGCAGATCATAAATTCTTGCATCCCCCATTGGTTTCTCTTTGTTCTATTTGTAATATAACACTTGTTTTACCTGTTGTCAAGACAATTCTGAGAACTTTTTATATTATACATTTTCCCGGTGTCATACAGACAGAAGCTCAGACCTTTAATACTGCCAGACCATAAGGCGCCAGACCTTTCTCTGTCTCGCCATAGAGTGTCTGTATTTCTCCCTTTGGTAAAGGAATCTCCACTGTTTGGCTGCCCCAGTTCTGATAGATATAATATGTCGCTTCAGAATTTTCCCGGGTCGTAATCTCCAGGCCTTCCGGTATCTCACCTTCCACACCGCAGGAAATGCCTGCTTTCTCTGCAATTCTGCACAAAAACTCCACCTGAAACTCTTTCTCTGCATCTGCCGCCACATACCAGGCCTGTCCGTCTCCATAAGCGTTTACGGTCAAAGCCGGATATCCCGCATAAAAATCATCACCATAGGTCATAACCGCCTCTGCGCCGCGCAGTTCCACCAGATCACAGAGATATTTGCATGTATACGTTCTGTCCAATCCCAGGAGGTTATCAGAAACAGGAATCAGAGAATTTTTCTCCCAGTCATAAAGTCCGTCAATTTCCATGCTGCGAATTCCCAGTACATCCATTAATCCATGAGGAACACCACCAAGGAAACAACGGTCTGTATCATCTACAATGCCGGACCAGTAGGTTGCTACAAAAATACCGCCGTTTTTCACAAATTTGCGAACCTTTTCCTCAAACCCGTTTCGGAACATATAGCACATAGGTGCTGCCAGTATCTTATAATCCGTCAGATCCCCTGTCATGTCAACCAGGTCAACATTCAGCCCCAGTTTCCGAAAACCACGGTAGTATTTCAGCAAAGCTTCCTTATAATGCAGCCCCTTATTTCTTGGTCCCTGGCTATCCTCCATTGCCCACTGGCTGTCCCAGTCATACAAAAGAGCAACCGGACTTTTTACGTTGCTTCCTGCCAGCTCAGAAATCTTATCCAGTGCCGATCCTGTATGGCACACCTCGCGAAATACTCTGGTATCTGTTCCACCGTAATGATCGATCACTGCGCCGTGAAATTTTTCAGAAGCGCCGCGGCTCTGACGGATCTGGAAGTAAAGAGCACCCTCTCCCCCATGTGCAATAGCCTGCATGGACTGTGCAAAAAGGACTCCGGTTTTTTTCAGCTTACTGATACCCTGCCAGTTTGTAGACGTAGGACATGACTCCATCTGAAAAAAAGGTTTCCGCTTCAGCGAACGCATCAGATCGTGGCACATTCCGTTATCATAGGCGGTTTCTATAACTTCCTGTTTATGCCAGGTAGGATAGGTATCCCAGGAAACCACGTCAATTGCCTTTGCCAGTTCAAAGTAATTCAGACCATTAAAATAATACATCAGATTTGCCGTTGTAGGGAGCTTACTTCCTCCCTCACGAAGCGCATGTATTTCAGCTTTTATAAAATCAGTTGTCTGATAGCTTACAAATCGCTTCCAGTCCAGATTCAGGGCATGGAGCTGCGTTTCTCCTATAGGTGACGGACTCTCTATCTGGTCAAAACTGTTGTAGGTATGGCTCCAGAACGTAGTACACCATCGTTTATTCAGTTCTTCAATTGTATGATATCGCTCTTTCAGCCACTTCCGGAAAGCATCCTGACAGAGAGGGCAGTGACATTCGCCACCGTATTCATTGGAAATGTGCCAGAGGATCACTGCGGGATGATTTCCAAATCTCTCCGCCAGTTTTCTGTTGATGATCGCTGTCTTTTCCCGGTATACCGGAGATGTATAACAATGATTATGCCGGAATCCAAACAAAGCTCGTTTTCTTTCGCTGTCCACTCTCAACACTTCCGGATATTTATCTGCCAGCCATTTCGGTCTTGCTCCGGAAGGCGTTGCCAGAATCACGGAAATCCCTCTCTCATATAGCTTATTTATAATATTTTCCAGCCAGTCAAAACAGAATCTGCCCTCCTCCGGCTCCAGTGTTGACCATGAAAAGACTCCCAGAGTCACAACATTACACCCTGCCTCAGTAAGCATATCCAGATCTTTCTCCAGAATATCCGGACGATCCAGCCATTGCTCAGGATTATAATCGCCTCCATGAAGCAGTTTTTTTGTCTTAAATTCCATATAAACCTCCAAAATCACCTTTGTCCTGTCCAAAATATCTTTCAGGTTATAAAGTAGTGCACAATGACTCCCAGTACCAGGAGATGCAGCGGGTAAAAAATATAATACAGATATTTAGGAAAACGGTCTGTTCTCTGCCCGTTGTAACAGCAAATCCCATAAAACGACAATGGTCCCGTTACATAAAAAAGGCTGATAAGAATTCCCAGGACTGTTTTTATCCCGTTTTTTCCGTAAAAAATATAAAATACTGCCGCGAGGAGTACCATCCCCAGACCAGATTCTCCCCGGAATAAGGTCACCCATACCGAAGCAGCCACAACTATCGTAAGGCGCAGAAATTGCCTCATTCCACCGGTAAACAGTTCAGCTGTTTTCAGACAGGACAGCATGACCAGACAGATTGTCATGCTCACAAGCGCATTCTGACCTGACCAGTCAAATACTTTTTGCTCCATCGCCAAATCATAGGGAATTTCACTGACCAGAGCAAAGATTACCATAATAAGCAGATATTTTTTATAATTGGAAGTGTTTAAAAACCCTTCTACCAGAAGAAAAGCAAAGATTGGTGCTGCCAGCCCTCCCATAAGCTGCATGACCGAACCAACGCCGCCAAGCATCATCAGTTCAGAATTTTTTTCCATAGCTCTGGAAAGACTCTCCTGCGTATACTGATCCAGACCTATCAGCCCTTTTTCCACAACAGAAATTCCCACAGACTGTATCAGCATCATAACACATGCAAAAATTTTCAGTCCATCTGCCGTAATATCCGGAGTTTTCCATACAACTCCTCTTCGTCCTGCGTACATGCCCTGCTCCTTTAATCAGATTCTTTTTTGATAAACCGTCTCCATCATCCTTTGACAGCGCCGCCGGTAATTCCTTCCACATAGAACTTCTGCATAATAATGAATAAGATAGAAATCGGTATGGAAACCAATACGCCACCTGCACAGAATAATGTAAAATAACTGTTGATCAGACTTTTATCCAGCATCTTAAAAAGCCCTACCGCTACTGTGTATTTTGAAGAAATACCTGCATTCAGAATCATTTTTGCATATACAAAATCCATCCATGGCACTAAAAAACTGCTGATAACCGTATAAACCACTATCGGACGGCTCATGGGAAGAATGATCTGAAAAAAGATCCTGGCCTCACTGCAGCCGTCAATGCGGGCAGCCTCACAGAGTGCTCTGGGAACCGTGTCAAAAAATCCCTTTGCAATAAGATATCCCAAGCCTGAAGACGCAGAATATACCATGATCAGTCCTGCATAACTGTTCGTAAGTCCAAAGGATTTCAGTGTGAAATATACAGCAATCATTGCCAACATTCCCGGAAATAAATTCAGGATCACGGCCATATTCATAAGCGGTTTACGCATTTTAAAACGCATAACAGAGGTAGCATAGGCCACCATCAATACAAACATCGTAGAGATCACACAGGTAAAGCATGCAATGATGAACGTATTCATGAACCACTGTGGGAACTGTGCTACAGAGTCCGGATGAAACAGCTTGGAATAATGGATCGCACTCCATTTTTCCGGAAAAAAAGTACTTGTATTCATTCCGGAATATTCGCTGAAGGAGGTGCAGACCAGCCATACAATAGGAATCAGCCAGAATATCGCCAGTGCTGCGATCAGCAGGTTATGTAAAACAATAGTTGAAGTCCGACTGTTTTTCATTTTTTTCATTATTGATACGTCCCCTCCCTGTCTCCTTTTATCATTCGGTTAAATGCTACAAGCGTAAATATCGAGCAGATTACAAACACCACAATACCGATTGCCGATGCCATCTTATAATTGTAATAATCCTGTGTCAGACGGAACAGCCAGGTAACAAGAAGGTCTACCTCCTTTGCCTGTGAATTTGCCATAGCCTGATTTGTCGTTGTATATACATTTTCTGTCAAAAGATAAATAACATTGAAGTTATTGATATTTTTTACAAAGTCTGTGACAAGCGCAGGACCTGTGACAAAAAGCAGATAAGGCATTGTGATCTTGCGAAAGATCTGGAAAGGAGTCGCTCCATCCACTCTCGCACTTTCCAGCTGATCAGAAGGAAGGTTCATAAGAACTCCCGTGGCGATCAGCATCTGGTAGGGAACACCGATCCAGATATTGATAAGTATGATCATCACATGCGCCCAGCCCGGTGCAGAAAGAAACGGAATGTAGCTGGTGGATACCAGACCTATATCCCTCAAAAAACCAGTGAGTCCTATATTACTGCAGATTGTGTTTACAATTCCTCCGTTGGAAAAGAAATTCCGTACCAGCAGAAGCGATACAAACTGCGGAACTGCAATCGTCACAATAAATAAAGTTCTCCAGAATTTCGGCATTCTTGTTTTTTTGCTGTTCAAGAGCAGAGAAAGGAGTATTCCTCCTATATATGTTGTGATGGTAGAAAAAAGCGCCCACACAAGCGTCCAGCCCAGAACCCTTACAAACGCATATCCAAATGTTGCAGTAAGTCCTCCGCCGCCGAACAAACTTAAGAAGTTGTCAAAACCTACCCAGGTAAACAGGCTGTTTGGCGGCATATGATTCTGATCATAATTGGTAAATGCAACAAAGATCAAAAGCAGGATTGGAATAAAGGTAAAAATTACAACTCCCAGTACAGGAAGGGTTAAAAGCGTGACATAGAACTTTTCTTCTTTATATGCATGAAGATCTTCCAGAAAAGTGTTTACATGTTTCCCTGCCTCTGCTGTTTTCTGCAGTTTGTATACGTTCACCACATTTCTCATCCAGAAAACAGCAGCTGCAAACCATACTACAAAACTGAACAGAGAAAAGAGCAGGATTTGAAAAGAATTATCATAATCATTAAATTCATTTTTCATAGTCTTCATATTAAAGACTTTTTCCGGCTTTACTGTTCCCAGTGAACCAAACTTTGGAATATATTCCATTGCGAATTTTACTGTAAAGAGAATAACAGCTGCCTGGATCACTGTCATGATCGCAGCTTTTATATATTGTTTACGTCTGGCATATCCTGCTCCCATCCATAATAAAGACAGTTTTACAAAAATATCACCTTTTATTACTGCCGTTCCAAATTCAGAAAAAAAGCCTCCAATGGATTTAAAAAATCCACCCACAGTCTGCCCGACATTCTTTTTTAATTCCGCCATCATGTTTCCTCCTTCCGGTATCCAAGATCAAGGCCTGTATGCAGACACATACAGGCCTGTAGGTACATTTTTATTCTACCGGGGCAGTAACACCCTCTACAAGATTGTCAAGCGCAGCCTGAATTCCAGCTTCATCATCTGCAGCAATTTTACCCTGTGCAATGTTTTCGCCAAATGTCTTTGACGGATCCCAGTATTTTCCGCCAACTCTCTGGATCACACCAAATTCGGACTGTTCGATTACCGCGCTGATAGCTGCGTTTGCCTTTACCGCATCACTCTCAACAGCAACTTTATTTGTAGGTCCGATCTGACGCGCTTCAAAACGTTCTATCTGTGCCTCTTCATTTGTAAGGAACTCCGCAAGAACTGCCGCCCATCCGATATTTTCAGAATAAGCATTCACGCCTACAAATTTATAGCCAAATGCAGAACCCATCTGAACCTGATCTTCTCCCACGGTAAAAGTCGGAAGTTTTGCTGCTGCATATCCATCGCCAAACGCTTCCTGCGCTGCCTGTGCATCCCAGGTACCGGAAACTACTGCACAAAGACCGCCTGCCGCAATCTGGTTGGAAGTATCACCGTCTGCAATTGCCATAAATGAAGCATTTCCGGCAATGTCCAGCATAGACTGTACGACCTGTACGCCGGTGTATCCATCCGCACTTGTTCCATTCCAGTCCATAGAAGTAGTTCCGTCATCATTCAGATCTGTAGTGAAGCCTGCTCCATAAAAGAAACCTGCATTATACCATCCGGAAGCCAGGGTCATGCCAACCTGTTTGCCTGCCTTTTCTGCTGCTGCAAGAAGTGTATCCCAGGAACCAGCCTCTTCAGGAGAGATCACGGAAGAATCATAAAACAGAAAATAACTGTTGTCTCCGGCCATTGGGAAGGCATAAAGTTCTCCGTCAATAGTTGCCGCTTCCACAGAAGATTCGCTGTTTGCATTCTTTACATCCTCAATGGATTTCCCTGCCACTGCCTGAAAAGCTTCATCATACTCTGTAAGATCAGCCAGGGCTCCCGCCTTCTGCAGATCATAGATCTGATCACTGGCAAAAGCATATACATCAGCTGCTGCCTCAACATCTGTCAGAATCGTATCTTTTGCCGTAGATTCTGATTCTACACCAATTTCAATATTGAACTTCTGATCCGGATATGTTTCTTCAAATTTTCCTACCAGTTCCTTGAGAAGATCCTGATCCTCTTCTGCTCCCCAGAGAGTCAGATCAATTTCCTCCTCGGCAGCGTTTACACACATTGCCGGTGATACAGCCACTGCAGCCGCCAGGACAGATACCAATACTTTTTTACTGAATTTCATTTTGTGTTCCTCCTTTATTTATGTCGGTTTTTGCGCAACCGATTGTTCGTATTTTTAGTATATATTTATTTGTTTTTAATGTCAATTATTTATTTTCGCACAAAATAAAAGGCTGTTTTTGTGCATTTTCACAATTGCCAGCCCTTTTCTGTTGCGCATGTTGCGCAGTTATTCTATGAAATTATAATAAATAGACAGGATTTGATCAGAGTATCTGTGTGGATTCGCGAAGTATCACCTGATATCCCGGAACCTTCCCGTCTGTCTCCACTTTTTCTCCCAGTAATTCCAGAAGCTTTTCACAGGCCTTTTTTCCAAGCTCATTGGTGTCAAACCTGATGCTGGTCACAGAAGGAAGGCTGGTTTCCAGTGCATGATTGTCATAAAGACTGGCCACCTTGATATCCTGTGGGATACGAACTCCTTTTTCTCTCAGGCATCCCAGCACTTCTCCGCAGATCACATCATCCATACACACAATTCCATCTGCATTTTTTTCAAGTGCTTCATCCACCGCCCGGAAAGCATCCGCATATCCATTTACATTCATAATGGTCACTGCATCGTTTACAGATTTTCCCAGTTCCTTATACGCATCTGCAAATCCATTATACCGGCTTTCCGTTACAAGATATGTCTGGTCTCCGCCAATCAGTGCAAGCTTTTTCAGGCCTTTCATCAGCATCACCGAGGTCAGCTCTTTACTGGCTTTCCGGTTTTGATTATCCACAGACGGAATATCCGGATTGGAGTTCGGTCCGATCACTACAAACGGAACCTTTTTTTCCTTCATGTATTTTTGTGCGGCAGAGCTTACAATAGCACGGCTCAAAATCAAACCGTCCACCTTCCGGTTTGTGACAATACGCTGCAGCTGCGTCAGATCTTTACCGCTTACCATGCAGATCACAATATCATAATTATACTTTGCCGCCATCTCGCAGATTCCCCTTAAACACTCCTGAAAAAAGGGAAAATCCATAGACCCACATTCCATCGGCATCAACATGCCCAGATTATAAGTTCTGCTTTTTGCAAGCCCTCGTGCAAGTGTATTCGGTCTGTAATCATGTGTGGCAATAAATTCCATGACTCTGTCTGTTGTTGCTTTACTAATTCTCCCTTTTCCGGAAATTGCTCTGGATACTGTGGTTTTGCTTACACCTAGCTCCTTTGCAATATCTTCAATATTATAAATTTTTCCTGTTTCTTTTCTGGTTTGCTCTATTTCCATTGTAAATCCCCTGTTTATTACATTTTTTCATGATCCCGGTCTTTAAAACTTCCCCATTTTTCAGTATGCAACCGTTTGTTCATTCTATCAGCATATCAAACTTCCGTGAAACTGACAAGACAGAATTCCATAATCTCCTGTTTGCAGCTTTTTTCAGATAAGTTGCACGCCTTCTTCTGAAATGATACAATCAGATTACTATAGTAGACTATGATGTATCAGGGAGGAAATCAAACATGAACTATACCATTGAAAATCAGTATCTGACCATTGAAATTTCATCCAGAGGCGGAGAACTCCGTTCCGTCCGGGATGCTGAAGGAAACGAATATCTGTGGCAGGGAGATCCGGCCTCCTGGGAAGAAAGCGGTCCTAATCTTTTTCCTTATATCGGGAGAACAACCAGACAGACCTACACCTATCAGGGAAAGGAATATCACATGCCCCTCCATGGCTTTCTCATCGGTTCTGAAATGGAACTGAAAACACAGACTTCTGATTCTCTGTCTCTGTGCCTGAAAGCCAGTGAAAAAGCTCTGAAGATCTGGCCCTTCCATTTCTGTCTTACCATTACATGGAAGCTGGAACACTCTGCCCTGTCCGTCACTTATCAGGTAGAAAATCAGGATGATAAAACCATGTATTTCGGAATCGGCGGACATCCAGGCTTCCGCCTTCCTCTGGAACCTTCCCTTTCCTTCAGCGATTACCGGATCGACTTTGGAAAAAATGCCGCTCCACGGCAGATTCTTCTTTCTGACGATTGTTTTGTTCTGGAAAAGGACGTTCCCCTGGAACTGAAGGAAGGAAGATACCTGCCTCTTTCCCATGAACTTTTTGCCAATGACGCTATTGTCATGAAAGACATGCCAAAAGAGCTGACCATCGAAAGTCCCAAAGGCAGCCGAAAAATTCACGCTGCATTTCCGGACATGGCGCATCTGGGCATCTGGAGCTGCGGCAATGCTCCTTTTGTATGCATCGAGCCCTGGAGTTCTCTGCCCTCCCGAAAAGATATCGTGGAGGATCTGGAAACCCAGCCGAATCTGATTTCTCTCGAGGCAGGCAAAACCTACACCAATACATGGAGCGTTTCCATTCTTTCCGCTATCCAGGAATAGCCCCGAATATACAACCTTTTTTTCATCCAGATAAGCTGAACATGCCGGGATAAAAATTGTCCCGGCATCAGTATTCTTCTGACTTTGCTGGTTACACTATCAGTCACACTGATATTTTAACAATCTCTCTATTGTCTTTATACAATCTTAATACTGTCATATTCTTACTAATACATAATTAATACAGATTAATATATGATTAAGACAACATAAAGAAGAAATAAATGGAGGCAAAAACCCACTATGAAAAATACAACACAAAAAAGCCATCGACATTTTACCTCTTTTCAGGTGATCATCCTTGGATTTTTTTCTGTGATCCTGCTTGGAAGTCTGCTTCTGATGCTGCCTTTCGCTACCAGAGATGGTCACGGTGCATCCTTTGCCGACGGACTTTTTACAGCAACTTCAGCAGTATGTGTAACCGGACTGATCGTACACGACACAGCTACCTACTGGTCTGAATTCGGTCAGGCTGTCATTCTGACTCTGATCCAGATCGGCGGTATGGGTGTGGTAACCATTGCGGTGGCTATTGCTGTTGCTTCCGGCCGAAAAATCGGTCTGATGCAGAGAAGTACCATGCAGGAAGCTATTTCAGCCCATCAGGTAGGCGGCATTGTACGTCTGACAAAATTTATCCTGAAAACAAGTATCTTCATTGAACTGTTGGGAGCAGTATTCCTGTCTCCCGTATTCTGTAAAGATTTTGGTATTTTCAAAGGCTTATGGTATTCTGTTTTTCATTCTGTATCAGCTTTCTGTAATGCCGGATTTGATCTTATCGGGGTCAGAGAGAAATTTTCTTCTCTTACCAGCTATGCATCGAATCCTGTTGTAAACTTCACGATAATGGCACTGATCATTACCGGCGGTCTTGGCTTTGTAACCTGGGCTGACATTAAGAAAAACAAATTTCATTTCCGTAAATATAATATGCAGAGTAAAGTAATTCTTACAGTAACTGCAGGACTTCTCATTTTTCCTGCCATATATTTCTTTTTCTGTGAATTTTCCGGACTTCCGCTTGGAGAAAGAATACTTTCCTCCCTGTTCCAGGCTGTTACTCCGAGAACTGCCGGTTTTAATACGGCAGATCTGACGCTTTTAACGGAAACAGGACTGATGCTTATGATTATTCTGATGCTTATTGGCGGGTCTCCGGGTTCCACAGCCGGCGGTATGAAGACAACAACCATTGCCGTTCTCTTCTCCTCGGCGCTTTCTGTATTCCGGAAACAGGATTCTGCTCACTTTTTTAGCAGACGGATCCCGGATAATGCGGTAAAAAATGCAGCAACGATCCTCATGATGTACCTTACCCTCTTTCTTGGAGGCGGAATGGTAATCAGCTACATCGAAAAGGTTCCGATCATGACCGCTCTTTTTGAAACAGGGTCTGCCATTGGTACGGTAGGTCTTTCTCTGGGGCTGACCCCTACTCTTGGGTTGCTCTCAAAAGGAATTCTTATCTTACTGATGTTCCTTGGACGCGTAGGAGGACTTACCCTTATTTTTGCGGCACTCTCAGAACGCAACACCTTTGGATCCAGATATCCCCAGGAAAAAATCACAGTTGGATAAAAAGAAAGGATGATATGATATTATGATGAAATCAATTTTATTAATAGGTCTTGGAAGATTTGGACGACACATTGCCATGAAACTGGATGAACTGAACCACGAGGTTATGGCTGTAGACAAAAATGAAAACAGAGTGAACGCAGCACTTCCTTATGTTACAAATGCCCAGATTGGAGACGCCACAAACGAAAGCTTTATGGCATCTCTGGGGGTCAGCAATTTTGATGTATGTATTGTTGCCATTGGGGATAATTTCCAGAGTTCTCTGGAGGCGACTTCCCTTCTCAGCGATCTGGGAGCCAAAATGGTCGTATCCCGTGCAGCAAGAGATGTTCATGCTAAATTCCTTTTGAGAAACGGCGCCAATGAAGTGATCTACCCTGAAAAACAGATCGCGCAGTGGGCAGCCATTCGATACAGTGCCGATCATATTCTTGACTACATCGAGCTTGACGAAGAACATGCCATCTTTGAAATTTCCATTCCGGAAAACTGGATTGGAAAAACAGTGGGACAGCTTGATATCCGCAATAAACACAACATCAACATCATGGGATTTAAATATCATGGAGATATGAATCTGAACATCAGGTCAGATACACCTGTTCCTGCCGACCATACTATGCTTGTTCTTGGAAACACCAAAGATATCCAAAAATGTTTCCATA
>USDN01000003.1 GCA_900553515.1 uncultured Blautia sp.
ATTTGGTCAAAAGTTCTTGTCTTCTGCGACTTTGCTTTGCTTCCTCTGATGCTGCATATCCTTTACAGGCAAAAAAATAATATTCCGCCCCACCCTCACAAACAGAAAGTTATTTTACAGATTGACATATCTTCTCCACGGGTTACAATGAAAGAAAACAGAGAAAGTAAGGGACTGATCGTAACTGTGAAGTGTCGGACAATCACAGGGATCTGATCCGGGGGAGGTGTAGGCTATGCAGATCACAGACCTGCAGATTCGGAATTTTAAATCCATAAAAAGTATTCATATTTCGGATATTGAGAACGCTCTGATTCTGGTGGGACAGAACAATACAGGGAAGACGGCGGTTCTGGATGCTATTCGGGCAGTCAGCGGCGATTACCAGATCTGTCTGGAGGATTTTCTGGAAGATTTTCCCAATATTGAGATCGGGGTCAGACTTCGGATTACAGAAGAGGATCTTTCCCGGATGCAGGAAAAACGGATCATCAGTCCCTATCGGAACCATACGGCCTGGTATCAGGATTTTTGCCGGAAGCTTCCCTCCTATCAGGACGGGATACTTACTTTTGAGTTTGTGGCAAACAAAGAGGGACGGATCCGCTACAGTGACGGCTATCAGAAAAACAACAGTCATATCCCCGAGATCTTTCCAAAGGTGTATTATATCGGAGCCCAGAGAAAGATGGATTTTCTCCAGGAAAACATCCTGCTTCTTCAGGAGGATGAGCTTCTGAAACAGATGCGTTCCGACTGCTGTATGTTTGACCGGGCCAAAAAATGCACTCACTGTTTTTCCTGCATTGGATATCTGAACCAGAAAACCACAGAAGAACTGAATGCCTTTGAGACTGCAAAGCTTCTGGACTATAAGCTGTATCAGCTGAACCTGGATGATTTTTCACGACGGGTGAATGAAAATTTCCGGAAAAACGGAGGAAAAGAGCAGATCTTTTATTCCATGAATCGTGACATTGAAAAAATGCTTTCCGTAACGGCAGAGGTCTATGATGAAAAACAGGAAAAATATAAACCGATCAGCTGTCTGGGAAAAGGTATGAGAAGTATCTATATGCTGTCTCTTCTGGAAACCTGTGAGGAAACAGGAGATGACGCGGCGGATCTGATCATTGTGGAGAATCCGGAAATATTTCTTCATCCCAGACTGCAGAAAGTATCCGGAGATATTCTGTACCGTCTTTGCAGATCAGGACAGGTGATCTTTTCTACCCATTCTGCAAATCTCCTTTCCAACTTTAACAGCAGACAGATCCGTCAGATGGTTCAGGGAGAAGACGGGTATGCAAAAATATGTGAGAAAACAGACATCAGCGCGGTTCTTGATGATCTGGGATACTCTGCCGGAGACCTGATGAACGTGAATTTTGTGTTTATTGTGGAAGGAAAGCAGGATAAAACAAGACTGCCGCTTCTTCTGAAAAAATATTATTCGGAGCTTCATGACGAGGAGGGGAATCTTCAAAGAATCGCCATTATTACAACAAACAGCTGTACCAATATCAAAACCTATGCGAATCTGAAGTATATGAATCAGATCTACCTGAAAGATAATTTTCTGATGATCCGGGACGGGGACGGCAAAGACAGAGAAATGCTCCAGCGTCAGCTGTGTAAATACTATGAAGACAGAAACCTGGAGGATATAGACAGGCTTCCCAGAGTTATGCCAAGGAATGTGCTGATCCTGAAATATTATTCCTTTGAAAATTATTTTTTTAATCCAAAGGTTATGGCGCAGCTTGGAGTTATCAGTTCGGAAGAGGAATTTTATGAGATCTTTCTGGAAAAATGGAAAGAATACCTTCACAGGATCAAAAGTGGAAAAAATCTCCGGGAGATACTTGGCAGAGATCTGGAGACCCCGGAAGATGTAAAATCGCACATGGAGGAAATCAGGATCTATATGAGGGGGCATAATCTTTATGATATTTTTTATGGCAGATATAAAAAAGAAGAAACAGAGCTGCTGACCCGGTATATTGAGATTGCCCCACGGGAGGATTTCCGGGATATTCTGGATGCTGTAGATCAGTTTATTTACTTTGAAAACAGAAAAAAATAAATCGGAAGGGGAAGACAGCATGCCTTATAAACTGATCAGGATTTAGCAACAGCAAGTTGCTTTGCAATCCTGAGGTAAAAGTATATGATATCGGTGGAGGTGAAATTTTTCATGGAAACAAAAAATATTATATTAGAATTAAGAAATAAAGCAGGTATGTCACAGGATGAACTTGCAGAAAAGGTTTTTGTTACACGTCAGGCGGTATCTCGCTGGGAAAATGGAGAAACAACACCAAACACAGAAACACTGAAACTTTTATCGAGATTATTTGATGTTTCAATCAATACGTTGCTGGGTTCCCCAAGACAATTGATTTGTCAATGTTGTGGTATGCCGCTTGAAGATTCCAGTATCAGTAAAGAAAAAGATGGACTTTTTAATGAAGAATATTGTAAATGGTGCTATGCAGACGGAAAATATATGTATCATGATATGGATGATTTGATCGAAGTCTGCGTAGGGAATATGGCTGATGAACAGTCTTCGCCGGAACAAATTCGGGCATATATGAAAGAGCTGCTGCCGAAACTTGATTATTGGAAGAAATATAAAAATCTTGCGGGTGCAAAAGAGTTTGATGAATTAAAAAAACAGCTCATAGATGAAATTAACAGTTTGCACATAGAAGGAATGCCGAAAGTTGAAAAACTGAATGCGCTTGTAGGCGAATACATCAATTTAGAATACAGACTTCCTAATGGGAAAAATGTAAAATTTTTAGATGATGGAGCAACATATCTGGGAAATCAATTAGAATGTGAATTTGGTGGCAGCAGATATTTTGGGATTGCTGCTAATATGGAATTCATTCTTGTCAGTACCTATGAAGAAAATGGTACAAATCCGGAACTGGTTATTTACAGGAAAAGATAGTTTTAAAGATGATTTTCGGCAATTCAAAAAAATGTTGCCAGGTAATTTATTCTATAGAGAAAAGAAAGGTAAAAAAATGAAACTTTGTATTGTTATAGCTCCATGCAGAGTCTGAGGAGACTGCATGGAGGATTAGCATCAGGCTGATATCCTCAGACTTTGCTTCTGTTTCAAAAATTAACAGAAAAAGGAGCAAAGAAATGAATAGTATAAAGAAAACTGAATTTTACGAATTGAAAGATTTCTTGATTCTCTGGAGCAGCCAGAGTATATCTCAACTTGGAAGCAGAATTACTGCATTTGCACTAACCTTATGGCTATATGAGAAGACAGGATCCTCCTTAAGCACTGCGGCACTTACCATATGCTCGTATGCACCATATGTGTTAATGAGTATATTTGCCGGAGCGTTGACTGACAGATTTGATAAAAAGAAAACTATGATTGTCTGCGACGTGTTTGCGGTGTTTTGCACTATAGTCATATGGGGGTTATTTCGTACAAATTCCTTGATGGAATGGCATTTGTATGTCCTGAATGCAGTTTCCGGATTAATGAATACAGTACAGCAGCCGGCATCAGAAGTTGCTATGACGCTTATTATTCCAGAAAAATATTATCAGAAAACAAGTGGTCTTCGTTCGTTGTCAAGGTCGCTGATATCTATATTGAATCCTTTGATTGCTACAGCATTATATTCTTTCATCGGTCTTAATGGTGTGATCGCAGTAGATATTAGTAGCTTTATCATTGCATTTGTAACATTGCAGTTTTTTATCAGTATTCCGAAAAGCAACAGTGAGAGAAAAGAAAAGGTACTTGTTCTTGCAAAAGAGGGAATCGGATTTTTGAAAAATAATCCAATAATCATGATGCTGATTTTATTTATGGCAGGTGTGAATCTGGTAGCTTCCGCTTTTGATGCAACCTTACCGGGGTATGTGCTTCCGAATCCAAAAGGTGGACAGGCTGTTCTTGGGATAGTTACTTCCTGTTCTGGTGTAGCGATGATATTTGGCAGTCTGGTCGTTTCGGTTTTACCAAAGCCAAAGGATAGAGTTAAAGTCGTTTATCTGACAATGTTGTTTTCATTGGGAACGGAGAATTTTATGTTGGCTTTTAGCAGGGAACCCATATTATGGTGTGTGAGCCAGCTCATTGGATGGATCCTTGTCCCTGTTATGAGCGCTAATCTGGATGTGATTCTAAGGAGCAGCATTCCGGTAGAACTGCAGGGACGTGTCTATGCATGCCGAAACACCCTTCAGTTTTTTACGATTCCGATAGGCTTATTTTTAGGAGGTTTTATGGTGGATCAGATATGTGAGCCATTTATGGTTACATATGGTTATTTACCGATTCTAAAGATGCTGTTTGGTACAGGAAAAGGATCCGGTGCAGCACTTATGATGTTTATACTTGGGATAAGTGGAAGTATCATTTGTCTCATTGCAGGTAAAAAATTAAAAAAATATCAATATAAAGGATAGTACAGAATTTAATTCATAAAGACACAAAAAGAATCCGTAGGGAAAAATCTCTTACAAACACATATTTTTACATTTGGGAAAGATATTTGATATAAATTTAACGTAAGCTGGCAAGTGCATTTAATCATGTACTGATAAGCTTTGTTCTGTCAGGAAGAAGCGCTTCCTGAATCAGATTACAAAGTATTGATCGTGAAAAAGGAGAAAAATCTATGAACGCGAAAAAAATCAGTGCATTATTACTGGCAGCAGCAATGATGGCGCCATGTGCGGCGCCTGTTCAGGTACTGGCGGCAGAGGAGGCTGCACAGGAAGCGTCCCAGGAGACAGAGGTAAAGACACCAAAATATATTTTTCTGTTTATTGGAGATGGAATGAGTTATCCTCAGATCCAGACTACAAACTATTATCTGAATGCCATAGAAGATGACGGAGACGATATTCTTACAAGTGAGAGTAAGCTGAATATGATGAATTTTCCGGTAGCAGGTTCTGCCCAGACTTATGACAGCACTTCTTTCTGTCCGGATTCTGCATCTACAGCTACGTCTATTTCGACTGGACATAAGACCTACAGCGGAACTATCAACATGGATGAAAAGATGGAAACCTCCTATGAGACCATTGCGGAAAAACTGAAAAAACAGCTTGGTTACAAGGTGGGGATCCTTTCTACTGTAAACCTGAACCATGCGACTCCGGCAGCTTTTTATGCACACCAGGCATCCAGAAACAGCTACTATGAGATTGGTCAGGAGCTGATTGCCAGTGAATTTGATTATTTTGCAGGCGGCGGTCTGAAAAAAACCACTGGCGACGAAGGAGACAAGACAGATCTTTATCAGCTTGCTCAGGAAGCCGGTTATAAGGTGGTCAAAACTCAGAAAGAAGCAGAAGCGCTGACTGCGGAGGACGGAAAGACCATTGTGATTGATGAGACTCTGGCAGATGACGACGCCATGAGCTATGATATGGATCGTGAAGAAGGAGAATGGGGACTTTCCGACTATGTGGAAAAAGGAATCGAGGTTCTGGATAATGATACGGGATTTTTTATGATGGTAGAAGGCGGTAAGATCGACTGGGCATGTCATGCCAATGATGCAGCAGCTACCATTACAGATACCGTTGCCATGGACCAGGCAGTTGGAAAGGCAGTTGAATTTTACAACGAGCATCCGGATGAAACTCTGATCCTTGTAACAGGAGACCATGAAACCGGAGGTCTGACTATTGGATTTGCCGGAACAGATTATGATACATTTTTGGAAAATATCAGTAATCAGAAAATTTCCTATGCAAAATTTGATTCGGATTATGTAGCCGGTTATAAGGAGAATAAGACGGATTTTGATACGGTCATGGCAGATATTACAGAGCTTTTTGGCCTGCAGGCTCCATCTGGAGAGACAGAGACCACGAATCAGGCAGACAGCAAGGACGTGCATCCGGAGGGAGAAGAAGGCGGATCTCTGGTAATGACGGAGTATGAATACAATAAGCTGAAAGCCGCTTATGAGGAAACTATGAGCCGTACTGGTGAGGAGGAAGAGTTTGGACAGGAGGAATATGTTCTTTATGGAAGTTATGAGCCTCTGACCGTGACGATCACTCATATCCTGAACAATAAATCCGGTATTAACTTTGCTTCTTATGCTCATACGGGACTTCCTGTAGAGGTATTTGCAATGGGCGCAGAGCAGGAGCAGTTTGAGGGATATTATGACAACACAGATATTTATAATAAACTGGCTGCTATTACAGGAGTGCAGTAAAAAATGAAAAGCAGACTGAAGAAAAGTTCTGTTTCTCTTGTGGCGATCTGTCTGATGGTGATCCTCATGGTCCTTCCTACGGGCTATGAGGATGCTGTCATTTATAAGGGAACAGATAAAGTAAGGGCAAAGGTGCTTTCTACAGATGAAAGTACAGTAAAAAGCTCCGGGCTTATACAGTCGGGGGAACAGTTCTGTCAGGTGGAAATTCTGGATGGAAAATTTAAAGGTGAAACGACGCGCGCAGTAAATATGCTCAGTGGTTCCCTGGAATCCGATAAGATTTTTGAAAAAGGAGATATTGCTCATGTAGTGGTAAGCTACAGTGATAACAGGATTACCTCAGTAACCATGAGTGATCATTACCGTCTGGATAAGGAAATCCTTCTGGCTGGAATGTTTGTGGTTCTTCTGATCGCATTTGCAGGCTGGACAGGTCTGAGAGCAGTATATTCTTTTGTGATTACGATTCTGACAATCTGGAAGATCCTTGTTCCGGCATATCTTGCAGGCGTGAACCCGGTGTGGTGCGGGATTCTGATTACGGCGTTTCTTACTCTGCTCATTATATTTCTGGTATATGGTTTTGACAGAAAGACTGTGGCAGCCACATCAGGCGCGCTTCTGGGAGTTCTGGTCACCTGTGTGATCGGCTGTATTTTTACAGATGCATTCAAAATCCACGGGGCGGTTATGGCGTATTCAGAAAGTCTTCTTTATTCCGGCTATCAGGATCTGAATCTGACAAAAATATTTATGAGCGGGATCTTTATCGGGGCTTCCGGCGCCATGATGGATCTTTCTGTGGATATCACCTCGGCAGTGAATGAGGTGGTACAGAAAAAACCGGATATCGGGTGGAAGGAAGCGGCCCGTTCAGGAATGAATGTAGGACGCGCCGCAATGGGAACTATGACCACAACACTTCTTCTGGCTTACTCTGGAGGATATATTGCCCTTCTGATGACTTTTATGGCGCAGGGAACTCCGATTGAAAATATCCTGAATTATAAATATGTTTCAGCGGAGCTTCTGGATACCATCGTAGGAAGTTTCGGACTGGTGACGGTAGCGCCGCTTACCGCTGTCACAGGCGGCTGGCTTCTTACAAGAAAAAAGAAGGATTGTAAGAAAAGCTGATACTGTGGTAAACTGTCTTTAAAAGAGCCGGGAATGTGGATAAATGTTTCCGGGAAAAATCAGGAGGACAGGATGAATATTTGTGTATATGGGGCTTCCAGTGCATTACTGGAGGATGTTTATTACAAAAAGACAGAAGAGCTTGGAAGAGAAATCGGAAGACGGGGACATGGTCTGGTGTTTGGCGGAGGAGCTACAGGGATGATGGGAGCTGCCGCCAGAGGCGTATATGCAGAGATGGGCTATATTCTGGGGATTGCACCGCATTTTTTTGATGGGCCTGATGTGTTTTTTGAGAATTGTTCAGAATTTATTTTTACAGAAACCATGAGAGAACGAAAACAGATTCTGGAAGACAGATCGGATGCAACCATTGTTACCCCGGGAGGCATCGGAACCTATGAGGAGTTTTTTGAGATTCTGACGCTGAAAAGTCTTGGACGTATCGACCGTCCCATTGTACTTTATAATATCAATGGCTATTATGACAGGATGAGGGAGCTTCTGGAATATACAGTAGAGGAGAAATTTATGAATAAGGAAAATCTGAAGCTCTGTTGTTTTATGGACGATCCGGCTGAAATCCTGGACTACATAGAGCAGTACATTAAATAACTCTTTTTTGTGATTTCGGGATATGATAGAATGAGGAATATACCATAAAAAAGAAAGAGTGATTGATAATGAAACAGGAAAATTATATGAAAGGTATGATCATGATTATCCTTTCAGCCTTCTTTTTTGCCTGCATGAACGTCAGTGTGCGTCTGGCAGGAGACATCCCCTCATTTCAGAAAAGCTTTTTTAGAAATCTGGTGGCAGCAGTTTTGGCAGCAGTGATCCTTTTTAAAAATCACCAGATACCAAAAGTAAAAAAGCAATATTGGGGACCATTGTTCCTGCGTTGTGCCTTTGGTACGATCGGGATTCTCTGCAATTTTTATGCTATCGATCATCTACTGGTGGCAGATGCTTCGATACTGAATAAACTGTCTCCGTTTTTTGCTATTATCTTTTCTTTCCTTATTCTGAAAGAAAAGATTACGCCGGTACAGGGGGCTGCTGTGCTTCTGGCTTTTGCAGGCTGTCTTTTTGTGGTGAAGCCGGGATTTCAAAATGCGGCGCTTCTTCCGGCATTGATCGGTGTGTGCGGAGGTCTGGGCGCCGGTATTGCCTATACTATGGTAAGGGTTTTGGGAACTCATGGTGTCAGAGGACCGGTGATCGTATTTTATTTTTCTCTTTTCTCATGTCTGGCGATCCTTCCGTTTGTTCTGCTTCATTATACCCCAATGTCGGCAGGACAGCTGGGAACCCTTCTCATGGCGGGATTGTTTGCAGCAGGAGGACAATTTACTATTACAGCTGCCTATACTTATGCACCGGCCGGGAAGATATCTATTTTTGATTATTCTCAGATTCTTTTTGCTACACTTCTGGGATTTTTCCTTTTTGGTGAGATTCCGGACAAGTACAGCTTTATAGGGTACGGATTGATCATTCTGGCATCTCTTGGAATGTTTGTCTACAACATGAGGACCGCAAAGAAAGCTTAAATCTTTGCGAAAGATGACTGCCTGCAGCAGTCTGCATCTGGGGAATAAAACCTGATAAAATTTGTCAAATATTTAACGAAAATCTATTGATTTTCCTGAGGATAACGGATATAATAAAAGCAACTGATAAAAGAACATCAAATAAAAAAGGGGTATTAGAATGAAGATTACAGATGATATTTTGTATGTGGGTGTGAACGATCATGATGTGGATCTCTTTGAGGGACAGTATGTAGTTCCCAATGGAATGGCTTATAATTCCTATGTGATCAAAGATGAAAAAATTGCAGTCATGGACACAGTAGATGTAAGATTTACACATGAATGGCTGGATAATATTGAAAAAGTCCTGGGAAGTACAAAACCGGATTATCTGATTGTACAGCATATGGAGCCAGACCATGCTGCTAATATCGAAAACTTTATGAAAGTATATCCGGACACCACAATTGTTGCAAATGCCAAGACATTTGTGATGATGCAGAATTTCTTCCGGAATATGAGCCTGGAAGGAAGAACTCTTGAAGTTGGAAACGGAGATTCTCTTACACTTGGTAAGCATATTCTTACTTTTGTATTTGCGCCAATGGTTCACTGGCCGGAAGTTATGGTTACTTATGACAGCACAGACAAAGTTCTTTTTTCCGCAGACGGATTTGGTAAATTCGGTGCCCTTGATGTGGAAGAAGACTGGGATTGTGAAGCACGTCGCTACTATATCGGAATCGTAGGCAAATATGGTGCACAGGTACAGAAACTCCTGAAAGTAGCTGCCACTTTGGATATTCAGGTGATCTGTCCTCTTCATGGACCGGTTCTTACAGAGAACCTGGGACATTATATTGAGAAATATGATATCTGGTCTTCTTACAAAGCAGAAAGCGAAGGGGTTGTGATCGCGTATACTTCTGTTTATGGAAATACCAAAAAAGCAGTGAATATTCTGGCAGAGAAGCTGAAAGAAAAAGGCTGTCCTGCAGTTGAAGTATTTGATCTTGCAAGAGATGACATGGCAGAAGCAGTAGAAAATGCTTTCCGCTATAATAAACTTATACTTGCTACTACCACTTATAATGCAGAGATTTTCCCGTTCATGCGTGAATTTATCGATCATCTTACAGAGAGAAATTACCAGAACCGTACCATTGGTCTGATCGAAAATGGAAGCTGGGCACCGTTGGCTGCCAAGATCATGAAGGGTGAATTTGAAAAGAGTAAAGATATTACATGGCTGAATACGACAGTGAAGATCCTGTCCTCCATCAGTGATGAAAATATGGAGCAGCTGGAATCTATGGCAGAGGAACTGTGCAGAGAATATGTAGCGCAGTCTGAAACAGCAAACAAGAAAGATATGACAGCGCTGTTTAAGATCGGATATGGTCTGTATGTTGTTACTTCCAATGATGGAAATAAGGACAATGGACTGATCGTGAATACAGTAACACAGCTTACTGACAATCCGTATCGTGTTGCTGTAAATATCAATAAGGCAAATTATTCTCACCATGTGATCAAACAGACTGGTATTATGAATGTGAACTGCCTGTCTGTGGAAGCTCCATTTGAGATCTTCCAGAGATTCGGTTTCCAGAGCGGACGTCAGGCGGACAAATTTGAAGGTATGGAGAAACTTCATTCTGATAATGGACTGGTATTCCTGCCAAAATATATCAATGCATTTATGTCTCTTAAAGTAGAACAGTATGTGGATCTGGAAACCCATGGAATGTTCATCTGTTCAGTAACAGAAGCAAGAGTTATGAGTGATAAGGATACAATGACTTATACCTATTATCAGAAAAATGTAAAACCGAAGCCTCAGACAGAAGGCAAAAAAGGTTTTGTATGTAAAGTATGCGGATTTATCTATGAGGGAGATGAGCTTCCGGATGATTACATCTGCCCGCTTTGCAAACATGGAGTTGCTGATTTTGAGCCTATTGAATAAAAATTAAAAAAAGAATATTCTATAATACCAATAAAGCAGCCCTGGGAAGTGGATCATACTTTCCGGGGCTGTTTTACGGAAGGCATTGGAAATAATTCTTTTCCCCGACTTTTTGATATGCTAAAATAAAGACAAATATGAAAGTACAGAGGGGGATGATTTATATGGAAATACCGGAAATGCTTGATGAGCTGAAACAAAAGGCACTGAAAGATGAGAAACTCCGAAGCGAACTGACAGCAACAAAAAATGCAGAACAGCCTCTTGCTGCATTCTGCCGGAAATGCCGGGAATTAGGATATCCGGTATACGAAATGGATCTGATCAGTGCCGGAGAAGATTTTTATGCTACAATGAGACGCAGCACC
Source organism: uncultured Blautia sp. (assembly GCA_900553515.1). Lineage (GTDB taxonomy): Bacteria > Bacillota > Clostridia > Lachnospirales > Lachnospiraceae > Blautia_A. Next base: position 11,243 of record USDN01000003.1, read on the forward strand.
AACGGCGGCGGAGAAAATTCTCCTATGCTGGAAGGTGAAGATGATTTTTATGAGTTGTTTTTTGCCGGATTATAAAATTGAAAACGGAGGAAAGAAAATTGAAGAGCAGCAGAAGTTTTACCTTTGATGAACTTATGACTGGAAACCGGTCGGAGGAGTTTATTGAATCGGCTTATCCTTTTATGAAACTGATGATGCAGTACCAGTGCGCTATGCTGGAAGTACGGACAAAATTTGAGGTGCTGAACACAGAACTGTCTCTGGACAGCGACAGAAATCCTATCGAGTCGATTTCCTGCCGCATAAAAAAGCCCATAAGTATTGCAGAAAAACTGAAACGTAAGGGGTTGGAGGTAAGTCTTCAGAGCATTGAGGAGAATCTTCATGATGTGGCGGGGATCCGTATCGTCTGTTTTTTTCCAAAGGATATTTACAAGCTTGCAGAGAAAATCTGCTCTCAGGATGATATTCATTTGCTGGAAAAGAAAGATTATATCGAAAATCCCAAGCCAAATGGGTACAGAAGCCTTCATCTGATTCTGGAGGTTCCTGTATTTTTTGCCAATGAAAAGAAATGGATGCCGGTGGAAGTCCAGTTCCGTACCATTGCCATGGATTTCTGGGCAAGTATTGAACACAAGGTAAAGTACAAGAAAAATATTGATGATTCAACGGCAGAAATTGTAGAAAAACTGAAGGAATGTGCGGAAGGAATTCATTCTCTGGATATGAGGATGCAGGAGATCAGCGAATATATTGACACCAAAAGATAATACATCGGAAATTTCCGGTGAGAACAGGAGAAAAGGATGATTGTAGAATGTCCGGCAAATACAAGGCTTCAGGATTATCTTCTGAAAAATGATATTCATATCCTTACGCCCTGCGGAGGACGTGGGAACTGTGCGAAGTGTAAGGTAAGGATACTGAAAGGAGAAGCAAAAATCAATACCATGGACCGGATCTGGTTTTCTCAGAAGGACCTGGAAGAAGGATATCGGCTTGGGTGTCAGGTATTTGCCAAAGAACCTTTGACCATAGAAATCTATGAAAAGTGAGGTGTTTCAAATGAAAAAAATACGAATGAGTATATTGGCAGTGTGTATGGCAGCAGTAGTGACAGGATGTGTACAGACGGACGCTCATACGCTGCCAAAGGAGCAGGTAGCTCCCTATGAACTTTCGGAGCGTGAGACACAGCTTCTGGCAGCTTTTGGAATGGATCAAAATTCGCAGATTGTATCTTTCTGTGCTCCGGAAACTGCCGTTACAGTCACTGCCAGGGTTTATAAACTGAAAGAGGATTACACCTGGGAGACCATAGGGGACGGTTCTCTGTCTATTGGAAAAGAAAAAGAACCTGTGGAGCAGATTTCAGGAACCTTTACCATGCAGATACAGGATGACCGCAGCATAGATTTCCACATAAATATGGCCGGGCAGGGAGCTTTTTCCACAAAAGATATCGGGGAAAACCAGGAATATATAATTGAAGGAAAGGCTTTTTTGAAGGAAGCTCAGAAAATCGAGCTGGGTAAGGAAATTCCGGTAGCAGTACTGGTCTATGACAATGGAGACAGTATGAGCAGTTATACCACTGAGGATTATTTTGAACCGGAAAAATTTAAAGATATGGATCTGGTACAGGCAGTGACACTGGAGTTCTCGGATCAGGAGATTCACTAAAACGGAGACAAAACAAAAAGGTCAGGCATTCTGACCTTTTTGTTTTGCCCTGCAGATCAGATGCGTCATAGTGCCCATGGGACAGTAGACGCACCAGCTTCGAGGCTTGAACAGGATCATGGTAACAAAACCAAGAATAGTAGAGGTCAGCATAACACTGTAAAATCCAAAGGCAAACTGAGCCACACCCGGGTGAAGGAGGATTCCATGATATGCCCAGTGCCAGGGAACCTTAAAGGTCCACAGTAGAGTTACCACCTGCTTCAGATCCTGCACATTTGTCACAGACTGTAAAAATATTCTGGATGCTCAAAGAGTATGTATGATCTGTTCGATCTGCAGAAACTGGTGATACTCTATCTGGATCTTGCCATGATGGAGTGTGATCAGTTTTTCTTTATTTAAATCAGCGATATTTCGGTTGACGGTACGAAGAGAACAGCCCAGTCGGGAGGCGATTTCATTTCTGGTATAAGTAATGAGCAGAAGATCATGGTCCTTGTTTTTATTGTATTCACTGAAAATAAAGTGCAGGAGCCGCATTTTATTATCAAGAAAAAGAGAGTGGTGCGCAGATTTTGTCTGTGATACCAGCTGACGGATCAGCATCTGGATTCGTATATGCAGGGCTTCCGCATCTTTTTTTATCCAGGAAATATAATCGCCGGAAGGGATAACCAGACAAAGTGAGGGCTCCAGTGTCGTGAGAGTAATGATGCGAGAAGTAGACTGGGTAAATAGTTCAAAGTCACCTACAATTTCTATTGACTGCAGTTCAGTAAAACTGAAAGGTTCATTTACAACAGTTTCTTCTATGGCCTGCAGACGCCCTTTTAAAAGGATATACACATTAGAACAGGTATCTTCTGAGTGGATCAGAGTATGATTACGGGAATATGTCTGCAGCAGAGCTCTGTGGAACAGCGTATCAGGGGCATTTTTAAAAAAAGAATTCATAAAGTCCATTTGTTCAGTATTTAATTTTTTTGACAGATTTTTTGGAACCATGAATTACCTCCATGTGAATAAAATAGAACAAAACATGCCATATGTCCTTTTTTTGATATTGTTTTTATATTATGTTATTTTGAAAGGAAATGCAATAGTGCATAGAAAACAGACAGGATAAAAAGAAGAACAGGAGGAGATATTTTATGTCAACACCACATAATCAGGCAGAAAAAGGAGAGATTGCAAGCCATGTACTGATGCCGGGGGATCCGCTTCGTGCAAAGTTTATTGCAGAAACATTTCTGGAAGATGCCAGACTTGTAAACGAGGTAAGAAATATGTTTGCCTATACAGGAACATATAAAGGTTATGAGATCACGGTAATGGCAAGTGGTATGGGAATGCCCTCAATGGGAATTTATTCCTATGAATTATTTACACAGTACCAGGTAGAACAGATCATCAGAATCGGATCTGCCGGCGCTTATATTCCGGAATTAAAATTGAAAGATGTAGTTCTGGCGGACAGTGTATGGAGTGAATCCAGTTTTGCCCGGACACAAAACGGATATGAATCAGATGTGATTCTTCCTGGAAAGGAATTAAATGATAAAATTCTCTGTAAAGCACAGGAACTGGGAATTGCTGTTATGCCTGTAAAAGTACATTCCAGCGATGTGTTTTATTGTGAAGATAATGTGGATGATTATCGGGAAATTAATAGAAAACACGGCTGTGCCTGTGTGGATATGGAGAGTTTTGCACTTTTTCATAATGCAAATGTGCTTCATAAAAAGGCAGCATGTCTTCTGACTATATCGGATTCTTTCCCGTTAGAGCAGAAAGCTACAGCAGAAGAGAGACAGACCGCGTTTACAGACATGATGAAAGTAGCTTTGGAAGCAAGTATATGAGGGATTGGAAATGAAGGAAAAATACAGAAGGATATTTATGATCGTCATTGATTCCTTTGGGATAGGGGCAATGCCCAATGCAGAAGACTATGGCGATGAAGGGTGTGATACCTGCGGACATATTGACGAAATGGTGAAAAACTTTGAGATTCCCAATCTGGTAAAAATGGGACTGGGAAGACTTCATCCGCTGAAGCATGTACCAGATGCAGAAGAGATTCTGGGGTATCAGGCACGGATGCTGGAAGCCAGCGTAGGCAAAGATACCATGACAGGACATTGGGAACTGATGGGACTTCATCTTACAGTGCCTTTTCAGACTTTCACCGAAACAGGATTTCCTGAAGAATTGATCAGGGAACTGGAGAAGAAAACCGGACATAAGATCATTGGAAATAAAAGCGCCAGCGGTACAGAGATCATTGAAGAACTGGGCGAAGAAGAAATCGCAACAGGAAATATGATCGTTTATACTTCGGCGGATTCTGTACTTCAGATCTGCGGAAACGAAGAAAGTTTTGGTCTGCAGGAGTTATACCGCTGCTGTGAGATTGCCCGCGAATTGACAATGAAAGACGAATGGAAAGTTGGAAGAGTGATCGCCCGTCCTTATACAGGGAAGAAAAAAGGTGAATTCAGACGCACGTCTAACCGTCATGACTATGCTTTGAAGCCAACTGGAAGAACAGTGCTGAATGCATTGAAAGACCAGGGACTGGATGTGATCAGTGTAGGAAAGATCAATGATATCTTTGACGGAGAAGGAATCACAGAAGCATTTCGCTCAAAGAGCAGTGTCCATGGAATGGAGCAGACAATTGAAATGCAGGACAGAGATTTCCATGGTCTTGTATTTACAAATCTTGTTGACTTTGATGCTTTATGGGGACACAGAAGAGATGTAGAAGGGTATGCCCGCGAATTGGAGCAGTTTGATAAAAAATTGGGTGTTTTTCTGGAAAAAATGAAAAAAGATGATCTTCTGATAATTACAGCAGATCATGGCACGGATCCAACTTTTAAAGGAACAGATCATACCAAGGAAATGGTGCCTCTTCTTATGTATTCTCCTTCGATGACAGAAAGTGGGATGCTGGAAGATCAGAAGAATTTTGCATCAGCGGGAGCTACTGTTGCAGATAATTTTGGAGTAGAAATGCCGGAAGGAACCATAGGAAGTTCCTTGTTAAACAGATTGAAATAAAAAGTGTTTAAAGACAGTATAAGAAATTATGCTGTCTTTTTTTCTGCATATATTTAGGGAGTTCGAAGCGGACTTGTCCGCTTTGTGCTGGCAGGATTTTAATTATATTGACATTTTATAAAAATTATGGTTATATAATGATAACATATATTAATATAAATACAAGTATACAAAGGAGGGCAAAATATGAAAACAATGGAAAGGGTAATCGGAAGTTTATATGGGATGGCAACAGGTGATGCTCTTGGGGTGCCGTCATCTTTTATGACACAGAAATATATAGAGGAGAAATGGGGATGGATAGATACATTTTATCCGCCGGAAAAAGGGCATATTTTTCATGATGGTCTTAAGGCTGGAGAGTATACAGACGATACAGAGCAGGCAATGGCTTTAATGAAATCTTTTATCAGAAATAAAAAAGTAGATCCTCAGGATGTAGTATGCGAAATTTTAGAATGGGCGGATAGAGTAAAGGGTAAATATGCCAGCCCTTTAGGTCCCAGTACAGAACGTGCGCTTAAGGCAATACGTAATGGTGCAGATATTCAGATCAGCGGAAGATATGGAAATACTAATGGTTCGGCTATGAGGATCAGTCCGATAGGAATCATCCATGGGCTTCGTGGATCGGAATGCGAAGAAATGGTAAAGGATGTTTATCTGACCTGTCTTCCTACTCACAATACTACAGTATGTGTATCTTCAGCTGCAGCCATTGCCTGGGGTGTTGCTCTGTGTATCAGAGGAGAACAAAATATTGATTTTATTGTCAAGGAAACTATGAGAGCCGCTGAAATAGGAGAAAAATATGGTTATCCTATTGTTGCTCCATCAATACCAAAAAGAATTGAAGTGATTTATGATATGGTAAAAAAATCGAAGGATCCGAAAGACACCATGAAAAAACTTTATGACTATTTTGGAGGAGGAGATCTTGCAGCAGATTCTGTACCTGTGGCAATTGGTCTCTTTGCACTTGGAAAAGGAAATGTAAAGTCAGTAAATGAATATTGTGTGAATTTTGGAGGAGACTGTGATACCAATGCAGCAATGGCAGGGGCAATGGCAGGAGCTTACAGTGGTGTGGATATGGTTCCGGATTTGTGGAAAAAAACAATAAAAGAGGTAAACAATGTAGATTTTGAGAATTTTGCACAACAGATCATAGATCTTGTACCGCAGTGGAAATGCTGACCCAAAGGATTTTGTCTTAAGGAGCTATGGATATTATAGGTAAGTAAAAATACACAAATATAGAAAATATAATTATGCAAAAAGACGAAAAAGCTGGATATAGAAATTTTTTATCTGTTTGTAATTGACATTTATATTATGATTTGATAGTATCTTCTTAACAACTTGTATTATAAATAATACAAGAAGACAAGAAGGCGTCAAGAGAGTGATGGACAGTCATTCAGGAGAAGGGAGATGAGGGTTTGGCACATAAGATGAACGCAGTGGCAGTACAAAGGAAAAAGAAGGTTGGTAAAAAAATAGAACCTTTTTTGTATCTGCTCCCTGCAATAGTATTTTTTATAGGATTTACTTATTATCCTTTTTTTAAAACCGTGTTCAGCAGTTTCTTTCTGGTGAACTCAATGGGAGAAGCAAGAGAATTTGTAGGACTGGAGAATTACATTCATATTCTGACGAATCCAGCGTTCCTGCAGTCGATCAAAAACACGATCATATATTCTCTGATATCGTCTCCTGTAGCTATTTTTATCGCACTTATGCTGGCGATGGTGGCAAATAAAAAAACAAAGATGTCACCTTTGTATGAGACGATGTACATGATTACAATGGCAGTATCCATGTCGGTTGCGGCAATGATCTTTCAGCTGATGTATAATCCTACGATTGGTGTTTTGAATCATTTGCTGGGAACACATCTTAACTGGCTCAATGATAAGAAAATTGCAATGATCGCACTGAGTCTGATTGCTGTATGGATGAATATCGGATATAACTTTCTGTTTATCCTGTCTGCAGTCAGAGGAATATCGGCAGATGTACTTGAGAGTGCAGAAATTGATGGTGCAAACATGTTCCAGCGTACTTTTAAAGTAATTGTCCCGATCATTTCTCCAACAGTATTTTATTTGATCTGTAATTCCCTTGCGAAAAATATGATGATGTCAGGACTGGTTCTTGTATTGACGCAGGGAGGTCCACAGGGATCTACAGAAACAATGATATCCTTTATGTATAAGCAGTCTGTCAATAATCTGAATTACAATGATGCCTATGCGGCGGCAGTAATCGCCTTTATATTGACAGGACTTGCAATGATGCTCAGTTTTGCTTTTGAGAAGAAAGGGGTGCATTACTCATGAAGACATTTGATCCAGTCAGAGCAAAAAGAATCAAACAGGCAAAAAATATTGCGTTTCAGGTCTTTGCTGTGCTGCTAGGTCTCGTGATCATTTCCCCGATCATTTACGCATTATTTATATCAGTTATGCCTTCTAATCAGATTTTAAGCAACCCTCCCAAGCTGATTCCAAGGAAGATCACATTCGAGCATTATAAAACAGCACTGCAGATGACAACACTGGGACGCTATATGTTAAACTCCCTGATACTTGCAGGTGTTTCTTCTGTTATCAGAGTTATAACAGCAAGTATGGCAGCATTTGCTTTTTCCTTTTTTGAATTCAGAGGAAAAGGATTATTGTTTACTTTGACTATGGGAACGATCATGATTCCAGGAGATGTAGTTCTTGTTACAAATTATCAGACAGTATCCAAATTAGGGCTGGTAAATACTTATATGGGTATGATGATCGTATTTATGGTATCTGCATTAAATATTTTTATTATGCGTCAGAATTTCCTGACATTTTCAAAAGAAGTAAAAGAGGCTTCAGAGGTAGATGGATGCAGTAATTTCAGATTCTTTGCAACAATTTTGCTTCCGCTACAGAAGCCGGTTCTGACTACGGTATTTATATCTGCTTTTATTGGGACATGGAATACATATCTTTGGCCTATGCTCGTGACAAATAAAGATGAACTGCGTACAGTTCAGGTGGGTGTTACAATGTTGAATTTCCCAGATGGAACAGTATATGGACCGATCATGGCAGCTTCACTTCTGGTATTGCTTCCGATTGCTGTAGTGTTTGTTGTTTTCCGCAAGCAGATTGTTGGAGGCCTTATGGGAGGAGCTGTAAAAGGATAAATAATATTTTTATAAAAGAAAAGGAGAAAAAGGTATGAAACTTAAAAAATTAACAAGTATGGTACTTGCAGGGACTTTGTGTCTGTCATCAGGAGCTGTAATGACAGTGGAAGCCAAAGAAAAAGTAAAGATTGAATACTGGCATACAATGTCCGGAGTAAACGGAGAGGCTATGGAGGCAGCTGTAGCAGATTTTAATGAAACTATAGGTAAAGAAAAGGGAATTGAAGTAGAAAGTGTTTATCAGGGCGATGATGTAAGTGAAAAATTAAAAACACTTGCCCAGGCAAATGATACAAAGAATTTTCCTAATGTTGCACAGATTGTAGGCGCCGGTATCCCTTCTACACTGGGATATGAACAGCTTGTAAAAATTGAAGATATGTATAAATCCGGTGAAAATATTCTGGTAGCAAAGGAAGATTTAAATGAAAATGCAGTACGTGCTTTTTCTTATCAGGATGAATTGATCGCTATGCCATTTAATGTTTCTTCTATTTTGCTTTATTATAATAAAGATATGTTTGAGGAAGTTGGATTAGATCCGGAAAATCCTCCGGCAACAATTGCTGAGATGGCAGATGCCTGTGAAAAATTGATGGTAAAAGATGGAGACGATGTTACAAGATACGGATTAAACGTGGCTGTCAGAAGATATCAGTTAGCCAATTGGATCGGCGGACAGGGAGAATATAATTTCTTCGGTGATAACGAAGGCGGAAGATCTGACATGATGACAAAGGTTACTTTTGGAGAGGACGGAAGCCTTGATAAGTTCCTTACAGAATGGGAAAAAGTGATTGCAACTGGTGGATATAAAGAAATAGAGGATAATATTAACGAAGAGTTTGCTCTTCAGTTATTTGGTATGGCAGTTATGTCTTCTGCAAGAATCGGAAAGATCAATGCTCTGGTAGGAGAAAACTTTGAGTGGGCAACTGCGCCGCTTCCAAAGGTAGATGCAGCTGATAAAGGTGGTACATCTGTAGGCGGTTCCTGTCTTGCTATGTATGACAAAGGGAATGAAGATCAGGTAAAAGCATCCTGGGAGTTCGTACAGTATCTGGCAACTCCGGAGGTACAGGCGAAATTTGATGCAGCAACAGGTTATCTTCCGGTTAACAGTAAAACATATGATACAGAAGAAATGAAAACATATATGGAAGAAAATCCTAATTATAAAGTTGCAGTAGATCAGATGCTGTCTTCCAATCCGAATGTTCAGGAACCTTTTGATATCATTAATTGGGAGCTGGATGAAGTCATTAAAAACAATATGGCAGAATTTGGAGCTGGAAACCAGGATAAGGAAACAACTTTAAATAATATTGTGGATCAGTGCAATGAAAGACTCTCTGCATATGTGAGAGCAAATGGATAAAATGAATGAGGTGATTATGTGATCAAATTAGTCATCAGTGATATGGATGGAACGCTGATTGATCGAGACGAAGTATTATCTGATAAAGCAGTCAGACTTGCAAAAGCACTGGAAAAAGCAGGAATCATGTTTACGATCGCAACAGGACGTGTGGAATGTATGGCTGATAAATATGTTCAGGATATGGGAATCCGTATCCCATATATTGCCTGTAACGGCGTTACGATCATTAAGGGCAGTGAAGTCCTTAAGCGGAATAAGATTCCGCTTAAGGGGCTGCGTGAGATTGTGGAAAAAGCAGATGCAATGCATATGTCTCTGGTGTATAGTATAAATGGAGATGAATTCGTATATAAAGCTACTCCATGGATCTTATCCCAAAGAGAACAGTTTGGCAGGTATTTTGATGTTCATGAAATCACAGATGATGAATGGGAAAATTTGTATATTGATAAGCTGATGATCATGGATGATGTACGGGAAGGGGCTATTGCAGTATTGGAAGAGATGTGCAAAACTCTTTCGGATGAATATGGTTTTACAAGGTATACAAATAAATCTGTAGAGATTGTAAATAGTGAATCTACCAAAGCGTCTGCTCTTAGAAAGCTGACAGAATATCTGGGGATTGATATGGAAGAGGTTCTGGCAATTGGAGATCATCAAAATGATATTGAAATGATCACAGAAGCAGGGATTGGTGCAGTGGTAGAGAACGCAACAGAGGATGCTAAGAAAGCAGCAGACTATGTTGCGGAAGGCAGATGCATTGATGGTGTATGCGAAACAGTAGAGAAATTCTGTAATATTGTTATATGAGAATAAGGAACGCAGGAGACAGAAATGAGATTATCAACTTCTACATGTATATATTTTAATCGTCCGGATGGGACAAAAGCTCAGATTACAGATTCCGTAGACTTATGCAGTCAGGCAGGATATCGTGTAATGGATATGAATTTTCATGATTGCTGTATGTTTGATACGCCAATGAAAACAGATCGTTGGGAAGAATGGATATACGGGATAAAAGAAAAAGCAAAAGAGTGTGGAATTGAATTTTCGCAGGGACATTCTCATTTTTATAATTTTTGTGATCCTTCTGTTCCAAACAGAGAAGAACTGGATGAATATATCAGAAGAGGAATTATAGGAGCTTCTGTTCTTGAAATTCCTTGGCTGGTCATTCATGCAGGAACAGATTTTCAGTCGTCAACACCTGTGAAAAGCTCCAGGGAAAAGACCATAGAATATCTGAAGCCCAGGATTGAACTGGCGGCTAAACATAATGTTGGGATAGCAATAGAAAATTTATGGGAACTAAATATTTCTCCAAAAAGAAGATATACCTCAACAGCAGAAGAACTGGTAGAATTAGTGGACATATTATCAAAAGATTTTGATAATATGGGTATATGCTGGGATGTAGAACATTCTTCTATCATGAAACAGGATCTTTATTCACAGCTTCAGCTTGTGGGAAATCGACTGAAGGCTACACATATTTCTGATTATCTAAGTGTTCAGGAAGATCATATACTTCCGTTTTCTGGTAATACAGACTGGGCAGAAGTAATGAGAGCATTAAAATCTGTTTCTTATAAGGGAGATTTTACCTATGAGATTCATCGGTATACTATGAGAGTGCCGGATGAACTGGTCCTGTCGGCATTGAAACACAGTGTAAAGGTAGGCAACTATTTAATAAATATGTAAAAAACAGGAAGAATCCGTTTGAAGGATTCTTCCTGTTTTTTAAGTGGACTGCATTTTAAAACGTTCTCCATTTTTGCTGAAAGAAAGAGAAAAACGAACTCGGTCTCCAAGCCACATAGTGTTGGAACACTCAAGAGGTCTCCCAGTATCAAGCCGTGAAAGTCCTTTGATCAGAATCATAGGAGTGTCATAGGCTGCATTAAGCAGCTGGCTGTCAGAAACACTTGCCCGTACAGTTTCCAGAATATCATCTACCTGAACGATATTGAGATGATAACGTTCACTGATAGTTTGAGTCAGAGAATTATTGATAAATCCATCTTTTTCAAGCCCGGGAACCAAATCCTGAGGAAGCCAGGAACGGCCAATGGCAATTGGTTTATTATCGCAGTAAAATAATCGTTTGAAATAAATCGCCGCCTGCCCTTCTGACAATTCTAATGCTTCTGCAATAAAATCATAGGGCTGTGGAATGACTTTTAATTCCAATATTTCGGCATACATAGGATGCTGGGAATCTGTTTCGTATCTTCCGTTTACAAGAGAATATTTTAATTCGTGAATGAACTGTTTTGGATTTTTATTGATAATGGAGCGTTTGCCGCGGGATCGTTTGATGATATCATCTTTTTCCAATTCAGCAAGTGCCTGCCGCAAAGTAACGCGGCTGATGCCGTATTGTTGGATCAATTCACTTTCTGATGCAAGAGGACCATTGATTTTCCATTCACCGTTTGAGATTCTGTTTTTCATATCTTCAGCGACCTGAAAATATACAGGGACTGGAGATTCCCGATCAATATGATGAGTTTTCATAAAGATAGTCCTTTCTTTGAATATATATTAATGTTAATACAAGTATAAGCGCTGATAAAGGGAAAGTCAAGAAACTTGCATATATTCTGTAAGGCCTATATGGAAAATTTAAGAAAAGATGAAAGACCGCTTGACAAAGCTATAAACTTATATTAAACTTAATACAAGCAAACAGGAATAAGGCCGTGTAAGAAATAATTAATACAAAGAGAGGAGAAAAAGAAAGAATGAGTAAATATGAAAATCCAATGAGCCGTCAGGTATTCAGTATTCCGGATCTGATCGAGGAACAGTATGAGGATCTTGAACCAAAAGCGAGGATGGTTTTATCTTTTCAGGAGATATTTAATATCCAAAGGATTGTTTTAACTGGATGTGGCGACTCTTACGCTGCCGGAATGGCAGTAAAACATGCATTTGAATTTCTCACAGGGATACCTACAGAGGTAGTTCCAGCCCTGGAGTTAAGCCGTTTTTATTGTGAAAAACATTTAGGTGTAGACTGCAGAAATCCACTGGTCATATCAGTAAGTAATTCTGGTACAGGCGCCAGAGTGTCAGAAGCGGTGCAGCGGGCAAAAAAATATGGCTGTTACATTTTAGGCATTACAGGCAATGCAGATTCTCCGCTTGCACAGTATTCGGATAAGGTACTTCCTTTAAATATCCCGAAATATGAAAGTGCTCCAGGAACCAGAAGCTATATGGTGAGTGTGATGGCATTGCTTCTCCTTGCAATACGTTTTGGTGAAGTACGTGGAAAATATACTGCAGATCAGGCAATGGAATATCGTTATGAAATGAAAGCGCAGGGAAAACTGTTAAGAGAACTGCTCCCGGAGATGGATGAAAAATGTGAAATGATTGCGGAGCAGTGGAAAGATTTCCCATGCTATGATTTTATCGGTGCAGGATTTGATTATGCTTCCGCCTGGTTTGGCTGGGCAAAGATCCTGGAAGCGACTGGAAAATTTGCAATGCATATTAATACAGAGGAATGGTTCCATCTGAATTTTTTTGCAAGAGATGCAAAACATTGTGGAACAGTAGTATTTGCTAATACTACAAATCCTGCAATGAGCAGAACAAAAGAATTGCTGAAATATGCCAATGAACTTCATCGGCCATTAGTTGTTGTGACTGATGGAACAAAAGAAGATTTTAATAATGAAGAAGCGGTTTACCTTCGTGTTCCGGCATCTAAATATCCGATTCTGATGCCATTGACACATTTTGCTCCGGTTTGTCTGATAGCCAGCTATATTTCCGTTCTTATAGGCGAGAAGTATGGAAGAGGATGTGAAGGTGACTGGTCATTCTGCCAGGGGGGTTACTGTGTGAAAAACAGTGAGATCATTGTTAAATAACAAAGGAGATATATGAGATGCTGAAGAAATATAATTTGGAAACAAAATATAATGAGGTTGTTGATATTACAGATCAGGTGAAAGAAACTGTGGAGATGAGCGGGATAAAAGAAGGAATCTGTATTGTGCACAATATGCATTCTACAGCGGGACTGGCAGTATTTTCCCCGTGGGATCCAGATGGATTTGTGGATCTGGATGAGGAAATCAGACGTTTGATACCGACAAGGATCGACTTCAAGCATCAGCATGATACCCCTCAAGATGCTGCAGGTCATATTAAATCAGCGCTTCTTGATGTAGGAAGAACTTTTATCATCCATGAGGGTAAACTGCTTTTGGGAGGATCACAGCATATTTATTTCCTGGAATTTGACGGACCAAGAAAACGTCAGTTTTATGTAAAAGTTGTTGAAGATTAAAGGAGGAAATGTGATGCAGAAAATAATTCTTGACTGCGATCCAGGTATGGATGATTCTATAGCTATTGTCATGGCGGCGAAATCCAAAAAACTGGAATTACTTGCGGTTACTACTGTAAATGGAAATTACCCTGTGGATGTTACCTGTGTGAATGCACGTAAAGTTTTAGAAATGATCGGAAGGACAGATATTCCCGTGGCAAAAGGCCAGGCAAAACCAATTTTTCGGTCTGTACCAAAAGATCCTTTTACTCATGGACAGGACGGCCAGGCAGAGAATTTTCTTCCAGATCCTACAATGAAACTTGCGGACGAGAGTGCGGTTGATCTTATGATCGATCTGATCAGGAAAAATCCAGGAGAAGTAACAGTTATCTGTACAGGACCTATGACAAATCTGGGGCTTGCCATGATCAAAGATCCTGAAATCATCGGAATGATCAAAGAAGTTGTTGCTATATCTGGTGCATTTGGATTGAACGATTATGCTTTTTTAAATGCAACAGGTGACACGCCCCAGAGCGAATGGAATGTATATGTGGATCCAGAAGCTGCAAAAGTGGTATATGAGTCAGGTGTGAAGCTGGTAGCTCTCGGGCTTGATGTTGCAACCCATTTTGATGTGAATTTTTCAGAAGATGACATCAGGATGTTTGCTGAAAGTGAAAGAAAAGAGGCACAGTTCCTGAATCAGGCTATCCGGTTTGTGAATGGACGAGGGTTTGAGGCATATTGTACAGTGATTGATTGTATGGCTGTTGCTTATGTGATCGATCCGTCTCTTATTGATACCATACAGGCTCATGTAGGAGTAGAAACAAAGGAAGGTCTTACCTTTGGTATGACGGTAATCGATAGAAGACACCATTTCGTATGGGAGCACCTTCCGTTCATAAAGGTTGGCTGTAAAGCAGACTGTGGAAGATTTTTAAACATGTTAAGAGATTTGGTTTTGGAGTAGAGGTAGAGCATGTACAGAACACAGCATTTATTAGCAGAAAAGGAAGCTTTATATATTGCAGGTCCGGAATGTTTTTATACATATGGATATGATATGCTGGCAGCAATGCGAAAAAAGGCAGAAGCACTTGGTTTTAAGGTGACCCTTCCAAATGATCATCCGCTTGATATGGAAAACCCGGATCTTCAAAAGCGGGCAGACAGTATATTTGAAGATCTGAAACGAGACATGAATGAAACAACTATCATTGTATCAGATCTTGAGGCGTTTCGTGGTGCAGAGCCGGACAGCGGGACAATTTATGAGATTGGTATGGCATATGCCAAAGGTGCACTTAGTTATGGATATACTCGTGATAAAAGAAGCATTGCAGTGAAGAATCAAAATTCCAGATTGAAAAATGCAGATGTAGTAGATGAAAATGGAAAAAAACTGCCATATGCAGATCTTCCGTTTTCACCAAATATCATAGGTTCTACAAAAATTGTAGAGGGCGATTTTGACGACTGTCTGAAAGTGATACTGACAGATTTGGAAGAGCGATATAAAAAACAGGCTTTATTGGGTATATCAAATGAGGGAGAAAAACAATCTGTGTCTAAAGTGACGGTAAGAAAAGATATCCCCACGGTATATCTTTCCGGTCCGGAGCGCTATGATGAAAAGGCGGAACAGCTTTATACCAAAATGAAAGAAATATGTCAAACTTATGGTTTGTATGCAGTGACACCTATAGACACAGCTTTGGAAAAAACAAAGATTAACACAGAGAATCCGTATATGAGGGCTGCCAGTGAGTTTAATCAGTGTCAGCAGCATGTACGTGACTGCGATGCCATCATTGCAGATCTTAATGATTTTCGTGGATATGAAATCTGTAACGATGTCGGCTTTGAATGTGGAATGGCATTTCAGCTTGGAAAAAAACTATATGGATATATGGAGAATGCAGATAAACTGATTCATAAGATTCCGCATTTAGGTGAAGAAAAAGAATTTCGGGATCAGACTGGAAGTAATGTTGAAAATTTCGATTATCCTGCAAATCTGATGTTTGGAAGTTCTATGGATATTTTCCAGGGGAAATTTGAAGACATTATTCAATATGTTGCAAAAGAGCTGAAAGCTAAAAAGGCTTGATCTACAGCTGTCAGGTGAAAGTGTCTTAAAAGCTTCCGAAGGAGGAATAGGATGAACGAAATGATAGACATGATTTGTTCGTTTGGATTGTCGGAATTTGAGGCAATTGCACTTGTAAAGATGGTTATGGCTTCCATATGTGGAGCACTGATAGGGTTTGAACGTGAGATGAAAGGCCGTCCGGCAGGTTTAAAAACATTTTCACTGGTGTGTCTGGGATCGGCCCTTGTAATGATCACAAATGATTTCATATGCCAGAATATCACACATGGAACTGGTGATATGGCAAGGATGGCAGCACAGGTGATCAGCGGAATCGGTTTCCTGGGAGCTGGATCGATTATGGTTACAGGTCATAATCAGGTTCGTGGATTAACTACAGCAGCGGCTTTGTGGGTGACAGCAGCTCTTGGGATAACAATAGGAGCCGGTTTTTATTATGGCGGTATCTGCGGGATTGCTGTAATCTATATATCGTCTTTATTATATCGTTTCTGCGATAAGAAGATCATGGAATGTTCAAGGATCATGAAGATGTATATTGAAGGCACGGATGAAAGTTTTATGTTAAAGCTTGTAGAGGATTTTCAAAGCAGGAAAATCAAAGTCCTGATGCTGGAAAGACGATCTGAAAATAAGTGGTATTCAAAGGACACTTGTGTTACTGTGGAAATTGATTTCGGAAGAAGGACAAGTCATATGAAACTGCTGGATTATATCCGGCAGATGGATGGAATATTATATGTAGAAGAAATATAAAAAAGGGAACGTCATATTTTTGGCGTTCTTTTTTTATATGCAGAAAATCCCGGTATCAACCGGGATTTTCTGCATCATACAGGGGCATAAAGATAATGTGTTTTTTCATTTTCCACATAGGATAATTCTTCTGCACTTAATTGTTTATCTGTAATGATATAATCAAAGGCAGAAAGAGAAGAGACGGAAAAAACGGCATTTTGTCCGAATTTGCTGCTGTCGATCATCAGAATGATCTCATCGGCAGCGGACATGGCATTTTTCTGAAAATCTACGTCATCCTGATAATAACCGCTCAGAATCCACTGGCTGCTTAAGGCAGCGCCGCTTAGAAAAGCTTTACTTAAATGAAAAGCCTTTAATGCTTCGGCAGTGCTTTGACCAGATGCGGAATACTGGGAAGGATGGATCCAGCCTCCTAAAAAGAAAATACTTTTGCATTTATGGCCACCGTCAAAGACTGAGACAATGGAAAAAGAGTTGGTGACAATGATCAGGGTCTCCAGTAAATCCGGATGTGCGACCAGTTCCCGGGCAAGCTCCAGATTGGTCGTACAGCTTTCCAGAAGGATCGTATCGTTTGGCTGGATCAGAGAAACTGCCTGGTGAGCGATTGCTTTTTTCTGTACAGCATTTTTTGCAGCGCGAAGATCAAAAGGGATTTCGGCAGCAGAATTGCCTCCGGCAAGGGCTACACCCCCATGGACTTTTATGATGAGACCTTCGTCAGAAAGGGCATCAAGATCTTTTCGCATAGTTTCATTGGAAACCTTAGTCATATCAGCAAGCTGCTGAGTAGAACTGATGGGGACCTTTGAGAGGATGGTCAAAATCTGCTTTCTGCGTTTATCTAATTTGCTTATCATGTTAAATTCCCCCTTTTCTAACATTGTATATATTGTAACATTGGAAATTTCCAATGTCAAATTTTTGAAATGGCAATTTTAATATAAATTAATGAGCGAAATTGTGAAAAACCCATAAAAATATAAGAAGTCATGGTTTTTAATTGACGGATTGATGCATACATGCTATATTATAATAAAAGTTGGAAATAACCAATGTTAGAAATAAAACTTGGAAAAAACAAATAAGGAGGAAAGTATGGAAAGCCCGAAGCCATATATTTTTACGGACAATAATCCAAATACCATGGAGGATTATGCCAGATCAGTACGTCGTCTGGCAAAGCCTGAGCGGAGAGTAGATGTTGTATTAGACACAGACATGTTCAATGAAGTGGATGATCAGTTTGCTTTGGCATACCTGCTTCAATCAGAGGACAAGCTGAATCTGAAAGCTATTTGTGCAGCTCCGTTTTTTAATCATCATTCCGAAAGCCCTAAAGATGGAATGGAAAAAAGCTATGAGGAAGTATTTAAAGTGCTTCATCTTCTGAAAAAAGAAGAGTATGGAAAAATGGTTTATAAAGGGGCAGATGATTTTCTTATTCACAGTAAGGAAGCTATTGACTCTCCGGCAGTAAGAGAGATCATCCGGCTTTCAGAAAATTATGATGAAGAAAATCCATTATATATTATAGGAATTGCCGCTGCTACCAATATTGCTTCTGCCCTGCTGTTATGTCCGGAACTGAAAAACAGAGTTTTTATCGTGTGGCTGGGAGGTCTGGGATTTGACTGGCATGACAACAAATCCTTTAATGCCGGTCAGGATGTGGAAGCAGCCCGGATCCTTTTAGCAAGCGGAGCGCCGGTAGTGATACTGCCGGGAAGAGGAGTGCTGGATCATTTCTCTACCACAGGCCCGGAATTAAAATACTGGCTCCAGGGAAAAAATCAGTTCTGTGATTATATCATAGAAAAGACTGAGCGTGAAGCAAAAATCTGTAATGGAGAAAAGTGCTGGAGCAGACCGATTTCAGATGTGGCAGCAGTTGCCTGGCTTCTGGACGGGAATTTTATGCTGGACCGTCTGGAACACAGTCCTGTGATGGAATATGATCATCTGTATGCGGAAGATAAAAGAAGACTTTTTATCAAATATGTGTACAGTATCAACCGAGATAAACTGATGGGTGATCTGTTTGATAAATTGTCAAAATACCTGTGATAAGGAGGAAAAAAGATGGGGAAAAAGAGAAAAATAGCATCCAAGCCAGTAGGTAAAAGGATTTTCAGAACCGTTGAGCCTTACCTGTATTTGCTTCCGGCCTTTGCATTACTGTTTTTGTTTACTTTTTATCCATTTGTTAAAAATACAGTTTTAAGTTTCTTTACAGTAAATAAATTCAGAGAGATCAAAGAATTTGCAGGGCTTGCCAATTATGTAAGAGTGCTGACAGATGAGACATTTCTCCAGGCTATCAAAAATACGCTTATATTTGTTGTTACTACAGTGCCTGTCAGTATCGTGATCGGTCTGGGACTGGCTTTGCTGGCTAAAAAAAGGAGAAAAACCTCCTCGGTTTATGAAGCTATGTATGCGCTTTCCATGGCGATTTCAGTTTCTGTTGTAGCCATGATCTTTCAGTTTGCGTTTAATCCTTCCATGGGAATTATCAACAAGGCAACGGGCCTGAATATTTCCTGGCTGACAGATCCCAGGACGGCACTGCTGGCAATTATCTTTATTCAGATATGGGCAAATATAGGCTATAACTTTATTTTCCTGTTATCTGCATTAAGGGGAATGAGCGAAGAGATCATAGAAAGCGCTAAGGTGGATGGCGCTACAGGAATCCGGCTTCTGACGAAGATCATACTTCCGATGATCTCCCCTACTTTGCTGTTTCTTCTTATGAAAGATATTGCCTATGCAATGACAACATGCAGTTTTACCCTTATCCTTACATACCCTATATTCCACAATGGAGGTCCAAACGGTACTACAGAAATGATCATGTCCTATGTATACGGAAAGGGTATTGCTGGAACAAACTATAATGCAGCATTTGCAGCTACTACAGTTGGTTTTGTCCTTGCAGGAATCATGATGCTCCTTAGTCTGGCACTGGAGAAAAGGAAGGTGAATTACCAATGAGAAATGAAAAAGTATTTAACAGCAGTAAGATACGAAGCGGGCTTTTCCAGGTAATGTGCATTGCGATCGGAATA
This sequence comes from uncultured Blautia sp., assembly GCA_900553515.1. Taxonomy (GTDB): domain Bacteria; phylum Bacillota; class Clostridia; order Lachnospirales; family Lachnospiraceae; genus Blautia_A. The sequence goes on from USDN01000003.1 coordinate 30,827, forward strand.
TTTTTAATGCTTCCTCTGATCTATGCGGTGATCATTTCATTTACTCCTCAGGATGAGATACTTACAAGAGAATTAAGACTGCTTCCAAGTGTTTTTGGATATCTGGAAAATTATAAGATCGTATTTGAAAAAACCAATATTCTCAGGTTCATGGCAAACTCTTTTATAGTGGCATTTGTTTCCAGTGTTGTCCGCATTGTGGTGGCAAGTCTGGCAGCATTTTCCTTTTCCTTCTTTGAATACAAGGGAAAAAGAATATTGTTTGGACTGGTAGTTGTCAGCATGATCATTCCGGCAGACGTGCTGGTGGTACAGAATTATTTTACCACAGCAGAAATGGGACTGGTAAATACTTATCTGGGAATGATGATCGTATTTTTTATTTCCGGAATGAATATTTTTATCCTTCGTCAGAACTTTCTGTCTTATGCAAAAAGTATTCGGGAAGCGGCAATGGTAGATGGATGTTCTAATTTTAAATTTTATTCCAGAATCCTGATGCCAAGCTGTGTTTCTCCTATTATGACAGTGTTCATCTCATCTTTTGTGGGAACCTGGAATACTTATCTGTGGCCGCTGCTTGTTACAAACGTGGACGAAATGAGAACTGCACAGGTGGCAGTGACTATGCTGAATATTAACGAGGGAAGCAGTTACGGACCGGGAACGGTCATGGCAGCTGCAACGGTTATTCTGATCCCGTCAGTTCTGGTATTTTTAATTTTCCAGAAAAAGATCGTGGGAGGAATGACAGCAGGGGCAGTAAAAGGATAAAAAGCTGTTGGAAAATATAATAAAATAATAAAAAGCAGGAGGATGAACAAATGAAGAAAAAAACAATGATGAAGGGACTGTCTTTACTTCTTTGCGGCGCTATGTTCCTGGGGATGACTGGCTGTGGAAAGAAAGAAGAAAAAGCAGAGACAACCGCAAAAAAAGAAAGCGGAGACGCAACTGAGATAGTATTCTGGCACAGTTATTCCGGAGCTACAGAAGAGGCATTAAAATCCATTATTGACGGATATAACGAGGGAAGGGGAAAAGAAAAAAATATTCACGTAGAGCTGGTATATCAGGGGTATGAGGGAACAGATAAGGTAACTTTGGCATATCAGACAAAGGATTATGACAATGCACCGGATATCAATGTAGGTCTTACCTCTACTCTTCCGTCTGTGATGGAAATGGGATGGAGTGTCAGTGCACAGGACTTTATGGAAAAAGAAGGGGCAGAAGTAACAAAGGATACTTTTTATGAGCAGCTTCAGAGAGCATGTACCTATAAAGATGAAATGGTAGCCATTCCATTTTCCAATTCTATTCCGCTTTTATATTATAATGTAGATATGCTGAAAGAAGCAGGATTTACAGAGCCGCCGAAAACAATGGACGAGCTTACCGAATATGTAGAAGCTCTTACAGTAAAAGAAGGGGACGAGGTAAAACGCTACGGACTGAACATGCAGGTAAAGAGATACCAGTTGATGCAGTTTTGTGTAAGTCAGAATGAAAACAGCTTTTTTGGAGACAAAGAGGGTGGACGTACTGATGTGATGGAAAAGATCACTGCAGGGGAAGACGGAACAATGGAAGCCTTTTTGGAAAAACTTCAGGCACTTTTGGAAACTGGCGGATATAAATATGTAGAGGATAATATCAATGAAGAATTTGCCCAGGGCTTATCTGCAATGGTCATTATGTCTTCTTCCCGTCTGGGTACTATGGATGAGTTGATGGATGGAAAATACATGACAGCCTTTCTTCCAAAAGTAAACGAAGAGGATACAAACGGAGCAGCAGTGGGCGGAAGCTGTCTGAACATTTTTGACAGAGGAGATGAAGAAAGACTGGATGCCGCATGGGACGTGGTACAGTATTGTGTATCTCCGGAAAGCCAGTATACATTTTCTACTGCATCAGGATATCTTCCGGTAAATGTAGAGTGTGAAAATATGGAAGAGATGAAAAAATACTACGAGGAAAAGCCACAGTATAAAGTAGCGCTGGATCAGATGAAGGTAGCAAATCCGTTATCTCAGGAATCCTTTGATCCTACATATAATGAGATCAACGGTATTATTACAGAAACTATGCTGGAATTCTGTCAGGGAACCAAAAATGTGGAAGAGACGGTAACCAGTATCGTGGATCAGTGTAATGCATCACTGGATGAGTATCATGCAGCAAACGGCTGATCCTGCAGGAGGTGATATTCCATGGAAAGACAACGGATACAGATGGTAGTTACAGATTTGGATGATACATTGCTTTCAAAAACAAAAGAAATCTGTGAAGAAGCAGTGGGCCTGATACGTGAACTGGAAAGAAAAAATGTGCGATTTACTTTTATTACAGGCCGTCCGCCTTATGCGATCCAAAGATTTGCAGAAAAAGTCAGGATTACGGCGCCGATCGTGGCATGTAATGGCGCCATGCTGGTGGATACAGAAACAGACATGGTCAGTGAGCAGACCGCCATGCCGTTGCAGCCCTGGAAAAATATACTGGAAAAAGCCAGAAAACAGGGGCATACAATCCTGGTCCTGGCTGGAAATATCGAGTATACCTTAAAAGAAACCTTGTGGACCAGAAAAAGGAAGGAAGCAGGACGGGAGGTTCCGGTCATTGAGCTGGAAGAACTTCTGTCAAGAAAAGACATTTATAAAGTAAATATAATGGAAGAGGAAGGCAAAAGCAGTTTTGCCTCTCTTCTTCCGGCAATCAGGGAAATGCAGAAGGATTATTCGATTGCGTTATATGGAACTTCGGGATGCGAGGTTGTGGCAGGAAATGTAAACAAAGAAACAGGGCTTCGGAAGCTTTGCAGACTGTGCGGGCTGGAGCCGGATCAGGTGCTGGCTGTGGGAGATAACGAAAATGATCTGCAGATGCTGAAAGCGGCAGGAGTCGGCGCTGCAGTGGCAAATGCCTCAGAAAAGGTAAAGGAAACTGCAGATTATGTTTGCAGCAATGGGTATACCCAGGGTGTGATCGAGGCAATTCAAAAATTTGTAATGGAAACGGATGGGAAGTAGATATGGAACTGTCAACATCAACCAATATATTTTTTGAACGTAGATCTGAGGCTCCTGTATCCATGAAGGAATGTCTTCAGATGTGTGCAGACAGCGGATATAAGAACCTGGATTTTGGCTTTGCAGAGCTGGTGCTTGTTTCTGAACGATTTAAGGGAGAAGACTGGAAAGAAGAACTGAAAGAGTATAAAGACCTGGCGGAGAAACTGGGACTTTCCTTTGTTCAGGCTCATGCAACTATTTTTGACTTTTGTAATCCAGGGACAGATTATGAGGAAAAAAAGAGACTGTTTGAAAGAAGTATTACAGGAGCGCGTCTGCTGGGGGCTGAGTGGATCGTTGTCCATCCTTCCACGAAAGTGAAGGATGGAGCCATAGATCCGGAAACTCATAAAGAAAACGTTGGATTTTTTAAGAAATATGCTGCTTTTGCAAAAGAGATCGGAATCGGTCTTGCCATTGAAAATATGTGGGGAACAATACGGACAGGGATCCCGCATTATGCAGTGAAGCCGGAAGAAGTGCTCAGGCTTGTAGAAGATATTCATTGTGAAAATGTACGTGTATGCTGGGATGTAGAGCATGGAAGTATAGAAAACATGGATCAGCCTAAAGCCCTTCAAATGCTGAAAGATTATATTGTGACAACGCATATTTCAGACGAGGCAGGAAGAAATCAGATCCACATCCTTCCCTGTTTTGGAAATATTGACTGGGAAAAGCTCTTAAAGGCTTTTGCAGATATCGGATATGAAGGGATCTTTAACTTTGAGATCCAGCATTATCTTCCGGGAGTACCAAGGCAGCTGGTGCCTTCTGCCATGAAATTTTCTTATGAGGTAGGAACTTACCTTATAACGAGACTGGAAGAGCTGAAGGCAATGAACGATTAGTGTTACTGTGAACAGTAACCGATTAGCAGAAGTTTCTGTTGTACTGGGTGTAAAGGAAATATACATGAAAGAAATGATAGAATATACAGGGATTATAGGAATTGAGAATCTGGTGACTATTACTTCCGGAATTATCAGGATCCTGCTTGCTGCAATATGCGGAGCTCTGATCGGAACAGAGCGGGGCAGAAAACATCGTCCGGCAGGGCTTCGGACCCACATGCTGGTATGTGTGGCAGCGGCTCTTGTGATGGTAACAAATGAACAGCTTATCCACGTTTATGGAAGTGGAGATCCTACCAGAATGGGAGCCCAGGTGATTAGTGGAATCGGATTTCTTGGCGCCGGAACGATTATCACAGACCGTCAAAGCCGTATCCGCGGACTGACTACTGCCGCAGGGCTGTGGGCAAGTGCCTGTGTGGGGCTTGCGATTGGAAGTGGTTATTACCTTGGAGGAATTCTGACCTGTATGCTGATCCTGATCATTTTTACAAAATTTATCGGGATAGAAAAACATTTTGTAAAAAGATCACGTACAATGGAGATCAGAGTTTCTTTTGAAAATGCCAAGAGCCTGAATCAGTTTATCAGTGAACTTACAAGCAGTGACTGTAATGTGGTTTCTTTTGAAGTGTTTGGAAAAAGCGCAAATCTTCAGATCATACTGCCTGCAGGAAACTGTCACGAAGAAGTGAACAGAGTATTTAAACAATGTAAGGGGATGCTGACTCTTGAGGAATTATAGGGGGAGGATATACAGAGTTGTGCATATTGCACATATTTAGAAAAATAATCGGATAATCTATTGACTTTTTGATTAATTAATGGTATATATATTATAGTTTAATTGTTGCAAAGAGACGAGAGACAATGCAATGAACACTAAGTGTTTTTTGCGTTGTCTTTTTTGTTATGTTAAGGAGGATTTTAATATGCAGAAAGAAACAAGACCTTTTATTCCGTGGAAACTGGTAGATGATTTTATGACAGCAGTTTTTGTAAAACTGGGGTTGCCGGAGGAAGACGCCCGTCTTTGTTCAGATGTTCTGATGCAAAGTGACAAATGGGGAATAGAAAGCCACGGCTGTAACCGTTTTAAACCGATTTATGTGGATCGTATCCGTAAGGGAATCCTGAACCCAATCACAAAAATAGATGTTCTGAAGGAAACAGCAACTACAGCAGTTCTGGATGCCAATGACGGTATGGGAATGGTGGCCAGTAAAAAAGCTATGGATATGTGTATCGAAAAAGCGCATAAATATGGCATGGGAATGGTGGCAGTGAAAAATTCTTCCCATTACGGAATCGCAGGATACTGGGCTAACCTTGCTGCAAAAGAAAATATGATTGGTATTACGGGAACCAACGCAAGGCCGTCAATTGCACCTACATTTGGTGTAGAAAATATGATGGGAACCAATCCTCTGACCTTTGCAATGCCAACAGATGAAGAATTTCCGTTTCTTTTGGACTGTGCAACTTCTATTATTCAGAATGGCAAAATTGAGTATTATGCCAGAATCGGCAAAGATACACCGGCAGGAATGGTAATTGGAAGAGATGGTTCTACTCTGACAGACAGCGCCCAGATCCTCAAAGATCTTCGCAGCGGAAATGCAGCTCTGGCTCCGCTGGGAGGCATCGGTGAAACACTTGCCGGATATAAAGGCTATGGATATGCTGCTGTTGTGGAAATTCTTTCCGCAGCTTTGCAGTCAGGCATTTTCCTGAAAGATCTGGATGGAAAGGATGAAAATGGAAATCACCGTCCATATCATTTAGGGCATTTCTTTATTGCTATTGATACAGATGCGTTTATGGGAGCAGAGGCATTTAAAAAGACGGCAGGGGATATTTTAAGAAATCTGCGAAATTCCCAGAAGGCACCTGGACAGGAGCGCATTTATACAGCAGGAGAAAAGGAACATGATGTATGGATGTACCGGAAGGACAAAGGCGTTCCTGTAACAGAGGCTGTACAGAAGGAATTTATACAGTTAAGAGACGAACTGGGATTAACAGAATTCAGTTTTCCTTTTGAAGCATAAAAGAGAGAATGACAGAAAGTTGAGAGGAAGAAAATAATGGATTATGCAAAGGAATCATTAAAAAAACACAGTGAGTGGAAGGGGAAAATCGAAGTGATCAGCCGTGTACCGGTTTCCACAAAGGAAGATCTGGCTCTGGCATACACACCGGGAGTTGCACAGCCATGTCTGGAGATCCAAAAGGATTTAGACAAAAGCTATGAACTTACAAGACGCCATAATATGTGCGCTGTTATTACAGATGGTTCGGCAGTTCTTGGTCTGGGGGATATCGGGCCAGAGGCAGGAATGCCGGTTATGGAGGGAAAAAGTGTTTTATTTAAAGCGTTTGGAGATGTTGACGCCTTTCCGCTGTGCATCAAAACAAAGGATGTAGATGAATTTGTAAATACAGTATATCTGTTATCCGGTTCTTTTGGCGGAATCAATCTGGAGGACATTTCCGCACCTCGTTGTTTTGAGATTGAAAGAAAGCTGAAAGAAAAATGTGATATTCCGATTTTTCACGATGATCAGCATGGAACCGCAATTATTACTCTTGCAGGTTTGTTAAATGCGCTGAAGGTTGTTGGGAAAGAGAAAGAAAAGGTAAGGATTGTTACTTCCGGCGCGGGGGCAGCTGCTGTCTCTATTGTCAGATTGATCTTATCAGCAGGCTTTAAAAATGTTGTTATGTGCGACCGGAACGGTGCGATTTATGAGGGCCGAAAAGAAGGCATGAACTGGATCAAAGAGGAAATGGCACAATATACAAACCGGGAAAAAAGAAAAGGAACTCTGGCAGAAATGCTGGTCGGAGCAGATATTTTTATTGGAGTTTCGGCCCCTGGTCTGGTAACCAGTGATATGGTCAGATCCATGGCTGAAGATGCGATTGTCTTTGCATGTGCAAATCCTACTCCGGAAATCTTTCCGGATGAGGCCAAGGCAGCCGGTGCGAAAGTGGTGGCAACGGGAAGAAGTGATTTTCCGAATCAGATCAATAATGTTCTGGCATTTCCCGGGGTATTTCGGGGCACATTTGATGTGCGTGCAAAGGATATCAATGAAGAGATGAAAATGGCGGCAGCCAGAGCACTTGCAGAATTAATATCTGAAGAAGAACTGGAAGCAGATTATATTATACCAAAAGCTTTTGATCCAAGAGTAGGAAAGGCAGTGGCAGGTGCTGTTGCAAAGGCGGCAAAAGATTCAGGAGTGGCAAGAATCTAACAGACAGAATAATCTGATTGTGGTACTCATTTTTCTTGGACAGGCGTTGCTGTGACAGAAAGGCAATGCCTGTCTGTCCTCATATTTTGATAAAGGCATTGGAGGTACAGCATGGAAAAGGAAAGAATACTGGAACAATTTGAGGACTATCCTGTTATTGCTGCAATTAAGGATGAAACCGGGCTGAAAAAATGTCTGGAATCAGGGGCAGAAATACAGATAGTATTTGTGCTTTATGGAGATCTCTGCAATATCGGGGCTATTGTAGAACGTTTGAAAGAAGGCGGAAAAACTGTGATCATCCACCTTGACCTGATTAGTGGATTGGGAAATCGGGAGATCGTTGTAGATTATATAAAAAATACAACAAAAGCAGATGGGATCATATCTACAAAATCAACCTTGATAAAAAGAGCAAAAGAATTAGATTTTTTTGCAGTTATGCGTTTTTTTATGTTGGATTCCATGGTTTATGAAAATGTGAGAAAACAGATAGAAAATGTAAAGCCGGATATGATAGAAATTATTCCGGGAGCGATGCCTAAGGTGATTTCCAGGCTTTGTGAATTTATTGAGGGTAAGGTTCCAGTGATCGCAGGGGGAATGATCATGGATAAGGAGGATACTATGAAAGCGCTGGGTGCCGGGGCAACAGCAATTTCTACTACAAGACAGAATGTCTGGTTTATGTAAAATAAGAAGGATGAAGGTGCGGAAGTATGGCAAAATATGTGATGGCATTAGATGCGGGGACAACCAGTAACAGATGCATTTTATTTAATGAAAAAGGGCAGATGTGCAGTGTTGCACAGCGGGAGTTCAAACAGATTTTTCCCAAGCCGGGCTGGGTGGAGCATGATGCTAATGAAATTTGGGCCAGTCAGTTGGGAGTAGCTGTGGAAGCTATGAATATGATCGATGCATCGGCAGCGGATATTGCTGCCATCGGAATTACAAACCAGAGAGAAACAACGATTCTTTGGGATAAAAATACAGGGGAACCGGTTTATAATGCCATTGTATGGCAGTGCCGCCGGACGTCAGAATATTGTGATTTTTTAAAAGAGCAGGGGCTGACAGAAAAATTTCGAGAGAAAACAGGACTGGTCATCGATGCATATTTTTCAGCAACAAAGATTAAATGGATTCTTGATAATGTTCCAGGAGCACGTGAAAGAGCAGAAAAGGGTGAACTCTTATTTGGCACCGTGGAAACATGGCTGATTTGGAAACTGACGAAAGGAAAAGCCCATGTAACGGACTATTCCAATGCTGCCAGAACGATGCTTTTTAATATCAATACGCTGGAATGGGATGATGAAATATTACAGATACTGGATATTCCAAAGGCAATCCTTCCTGAGGCAATGCCCAGCAGCTGTGTATATGGAATAGCGGATCCTGCATTTCTGGGAGGGGAAATTCCTATTTCCGGAGCGGCGGGAGATCAGCAGGCTGCTCTTTTTGGACAGACCTGTTTTCAGGCAGGCGATGCAAAAAGCACTTATGGGACAGGCTGCTTTCTTTTGATGAATACAGGAGAAAAGCTGGTGTTCTCGGAAAACGGTCTGATCACAACCATTGCCTGGGGGCTGGATGGAAAAGTGACATACGCTTTGGAAGGTTCTGTTTTTGTGGCAGGCGCAGCCATACAATGGCTTCGTGACGAGATGCGGATCATTGATTCAGCAGAGGATTCTGAGTATATGGCAAAAAAAGTAAAGGATACCAATGGCTGTTATGTGGTTCCGGCATTTACAGGTCTGGGAGCGCCTTACTGGGATCAGTATGCGAGAGGAACGATCGTGGGTATTACCAGAGGCGTAAATAAGTATCATATTATCCGGGCTACATTGGAATCCCTGGCATACCAGGTGAATGATGTTCTGGTTGCCATGAAAGCAGATTCCGGAATTGCGCTTTCTTCTTTAAAAGTAGATGGCGGAGCCAGTGCAAATGATTTTCTGATGCAGACACAGGCAGATATTATCAATGTACCTGTAAACCGACCTCAGTGCGTAGAGACAACAGCCATGGGGGCGGCATATCTGGCCGGGCTTGCAGTCGGATACTGGAAAGATATGGAGGATATTAAAAATAACTGGATGGTCGATCGGACTTTTGTTCCGGTTCTGGAAGAAAAGACACGGACAGAACGGATACAGGGGTGGAAAAAGGCTGTTAAGTATGCTTATGGATGGGCAAAACAGGAACAAATTGAAAACGAATAAAACAGGATAAAAATTATCTAATCAATGCGCTTTTTTTGAAGAAGATATGTGCAAAATGTACTATTTATATTGACAGAAATGAAAACTTATATTATAATTTGTACATAATATATGTGCTGCCTAAGAGAACGGAGAGAAGGGTATACAAGCATTGTTTTGTATACCCTTTTATTGTGTCTACAGGCATTATGCATCCATTATAAGGAGGGACATGAGGATGAACAAAAAAGGTAAAAAGAGTGCTGGTTTCTGGTTGTGTATTTCCTTGATCATTTGTCTTATCAGCTGTATTGGCGCCAGTATGATTCAGACAAATTTTGGAAAAGTCACTGTCAAAGATCTGCGATTTGAAACAGAAAGCGGGCATCAGATGAGTGCATTGCTTCTGAAACCTGACACAGCAACAGCAGAAAATCCTGCACCGGCTATCATTTGCAGCCACGGATGGTATAATAACCGTGAGATGCAGGATCTGAATTATGTTGAGTATGCACGACGCGGATATGTGGTACTTTCAATTGATATGTATGGGCACGGCAATTCAGATAACCTGCCTGCAGGAGACTGGTGGAAACCAGAAAATAATGCAAATGGAATGTATGATGCTGTTAAAATGATGGCTACACTGCCTTATGTTGATAAGGAGAAAATCGGAGTTACAGGACACTCTAACGGGGCACTTGCCAGCCGTACAGCAGTTTTACTGGATAATGAAGCAGAGAAACCTTTGATTGAAGCTGCTCTTCTGGTTTCAAATGATGCCGTTTATAAAGGCGAGGATGGCGCATATTTTAATATGTTTGGAGACAGGGATGCAGGTATTGTTGCATGTCAGTATGATGAATTCTTCCATAGAACCTATAATGAGGATGGCTCTCATACTGCACCGAGAGATTTCCTTAAACAGCCAAATGCACAGTCATTCCTGCATTTTGGCGAGGATCCGGAAGGGCTGGATACACGCGAAGCTGAAACAATCTATAAGGAAGATATAGAGGGGAAAGAAGCGGCTCGTGTGATCTATAATCCCAATATTACACACCCATGGGCACATTTTTCCAAGCGCGTGGTAGATTCAAGTGTACAGTTTTTTGAGGATGCTTTAGGAGCTCCGAATCCAATCAACGGAAGTAATCAGATATGGCAGGTAAAGGTGGTTTTTAATGCTTTGGGACTTGTAGGATTTATTATGTTTGTGGTAAGTTTTGCAAAAGTCTTATTGAGAACAAACTGTTTTTCTTCATTAAGAGTGGAGGAAGAAGTACTTCCGGCACCGGCACTTTCTGGAAAGGAAAAGACATGGTTTTGGGTCAGCAGTATTTTAGGAGCAGTATTTAGTTTTGTTGTTTATATGTTTGGATATAGTGTGATTTCAAAGCTGGTTGGAGGTATTGTTCCGCAGTCAGGGCCTGCATTTATTGGAATCTGGGCGGCTTTATGCGGAGTATTTTCACTGTTTCTTCTTTGGGTTGGCAGGAAGTTTACAAAGGCTCCTTCCAGAACAGAAGAAAATGGTGTTAAGATCAGTGCGAAAAAGCTTGGACTGACCATTCTTCTTGCTCTTATAGTAGCAGTTTCAGCATATGGTCTGGTATTTTTAGCAGATTATTTGTTTAAGACAGATTTCCGCATTTGGGTAGTAGCACTGAAGGCTTTTAATGCAAATATGATTCCGTATATTTTATTATACCTGCCTTTGTTCTTGTTATATTACATACCAAATTCAATTTGTATCAATAGTTATAACTATTTTGAATTAGGAAAAAAACCATGGATAAATACCTGCGTGAATGCAATGTTTAATATTCTACCAAGTGTTGTTATGGTAATCATCATGTATGGATGCTTCTTTATCAGCGGTTATTTACCTAATGAATTTGTTCCGTTCTTCGGAGGCTCAATTATTGGAATCTGGCTTTACCCGGTAATTGTAATTCTGGCTGTGGCAGCAGTGGTTTCCAGAAAACTGTATCGTGCAACGAAGAATCCGTATCTGGCAGGCATCATTATGGCAGTATTAGTTGCAATTATGAGCTGTACCAATACGCTGACCCAGATGTAAGGCAGAAAGTCATTGTCTGAGTTAAATTTGGAATTGTTATAAGTCAAATAAAATCTATAAAAAGCACGCGTTTCTGTAGAAAATAATTCTATGGAACACGTGCTTTGATAAGTTACAGCAAAAATTATATCTGCAGATGGGATTTAATCCAGGCAGAAGTTTATATTGACAGTTTCCTGATATTAGTGATATCCTCAGAACAACACAGAGAATGCAAAACAATTCTGACACTCTCTCTTTAGCTTTGTAAAGAGGGAGTGTGTTTGTTATGCAGCAACAATTCTGATAAAGAGGTTATGAATAAAATGATAAAACAATTTGTTAAAAAACAGTCTCCCGGAAGGCTGATCACAATGGGATTTGCCAGTGTGATACTGATCGGGACATTACTGCTTTTAATGCCGGTATCCATTAAGGAAGGGGCAGAGGTGTCGTTTATTGATGCTTTATTTACTTCTACCAGTGCAGTCTGTGTTACAGGTCTGATCGTAGTGGATACAGCCGATCACTTTACCGCGCTGGGACAGGGGATTATTGCAGTACTGATCCAGATCGGAGGTCTGGGTGTTACATCTGTAGGAGTAGGAATAGTACTTGCCGCAGGAAAAAGAGTCAGTTTCAAAAGCAGGCTTATGGTTAAAGAAGCGTTAAATGTCAGTGATCTGAGGGGAATGGTGAAGCTGGTAAAGGCTATTCTTATCATGACACTGTGCTTTGAAAGTATTGGTGCAGCTTTGAGTTTTGTAGTCTTTGTACAGGATTACAGTCCGCTGCATGCTCTTGGAATCAGTATTTTTCATTCGATTGCCTCTTTTAATAATGCAGGTTTTGATATTTTGGGAGGACTTAGAAATCTGATTCCCTATCAGAATAATGTCCTGCTTAATCTGACAACCTGTTTTCTGATCATATTTGGAGGAATTGGTTTTCTTGTGATTCTGGATATTATAAAAAATAAAAGATTTAAAAAACTCTCGTTTAATTCAAAGATTGTTCTTTCCACCAGCGGAATTCTCCTGGCAGTGGGAACACTGCTGCTGAAAATGACAGAAGACATCAGCTGGATGGGGGCTTTCTTCAACAGTGTTTCGGCCAGGACAGCAGGATTTTCTACATATTCCGTAGGAAGCTTCAGTAATGCAGGACTGTTTGTCTTATGCATTCTTATGTTTATAGGAGCATCTCCGGGGTCTACAGGAGGCGGTATAAAAACAAGTACATTTTTTGTTATGACTCAGAAAGCCAGGGGTATGTGTACTAACGGAGTAACCGGTGCATTCAAAAGAAGCATTTCCAACCAGAATGTTATGAAGGCATTTACCATAACAATGCTTTCAGCCGCAGTAGTGGGCGTGTCTACGTTTCTGATGTGCGTCCTGGAACCGGACTATAGTTTTATGCAGGTGTTTTTTGAAATGGTATCTGCTTTTGGCACCGTTGGTCTTTCCACAGGAATCACTCCTGAACTGGGAATGGCAGCAAAGCTGGTGACAATACTGGTAATGTTTACAGGACGTCTTGGTGCAATTACCATGGTATCCATATGGAGTGATCACAAGGAGCCGAATATCAGGTATTCAGAGGAAACAGTGATCATAGGATAAATATCCGTATTAATGGAAAGATGAGGAAAAGAATATGTTTAAGAAAAAAACAGAAAATGCGTATGCAGTAATAGGGCTTGGCCGTTTTGGAGAGGCGCTGGCGATTATGCTTGCCGAATCAGGAAAAGAAGTGATCGTAGCAGACCGGGATGAAAACAAAATAAAAGAAATGAGGCAGTACACCGAGTATGCTTTCGTAGTTGAAAACTTAAATAAAGAAACTCTGAAGGAAATGGGAATCCAGAACTGTGACGTGGCCATAATCTGCATTGGTGAGCAGGTGGATATAAGCATACTGACGACTATGAGCGTTCTGGAGCTGGGCGTGCCCCGTGTGATTTCAAAGGCTCTCAGTGCGGAACAGGGAGCTGTTCTGGAAAAACTGGGCGCAGAGGTTGTTTATCCGGAACGCGATATGGCAGTCCGCCTTGGAAAAAAACTGTTGTCAGGACAGCTGATCGATTATGTTGCCCTGCTGAATGATGTGGAAATTCGACAGATCCAGGTGCCGGAAAGTCTGGATGGAAAAACAGTGAAAGAAATAGAACTGCGCCAAAAATTTCGCCTGAATATTATTGCTATTGAAAATATAAGCGGAACAAATACAGAAGTAGTACCTGAGGATGTTTTGAAAAAAGACGATATTATTGTGGTTATTGGGAAGATTAAAAATATTAACAGCTTTGAAGAGTCTTTATAATTAAGAAAAAAGTGTGAAATTAGCACTCGCCTCTTTACATTGCTAGCAAAATGTGATATGTTATATAAGAACTAGAACAAGACGACAAATATTGCTGCAGATTTTTAGCAATAGTCAATCACTTTTTGTATAGATACAGGGAGGAGAGCCTATGAATATCAGTAAATTTACACAGAAATCCATACAGGCTGTTCAGGATCTGGAAAAGATCGCCTACGAATACGGTAATCAGGAGGTAGAACAGGAGCATCTTCTGTATGCACTTCTGACGCAGGAAGACAGTCTGATCCTTAAACTCATCGAGAAGATGGAGATCAATAAGGAATATTTTATAAACACAGTAAAAAAAGCCCTGGATGCCAGAGTGAAGGTCAGCGGCGGCGATCTGCGGTTCGGACAGTATCTGAATAAGTCGCTGGTCAGTGCAGAGGATGAGGCGAAAGCTATGGGAGACGAGTATGTTTCAGTAGAGCATCTGTTTCTGTCTCTTCTGAAGCAGCCAAGCCCCAGTATGAAAAAAATCTTCGATGAATTCGGGATCACCCGGGAAAGATTTTTACAGGCGCTTTCTACCGTAAGGGGGAATCAGAGGGTAGTCAGCGACAACCCGGAGGCAACATATGATACTTTAAATAAGTATGGAGAGGATCTGGTGGAAAAAGCCAGAAACCAGAAGCTGGATCCGGTGATCGGCCGTGATGCAGAAATCCGGAACATTGTCAGGATTCTTTCCCGTAAAACAAAAAATAACCCGGTTCTGATTGGTGAGCCAGGTGTCGGAAAGACCGCAGCTATCGAAGGACTGGCACAGAGGATTGTGGCAGGAGACGTTCCGGAGGGACTGAAAAATAAAAAGATTTTTGCTCTGGATATGGGAGCTCTTGTTGCAGGAGCCAAATACAGAGGCGAGTTCGAGGAACGTCTGAAGGCGGTTCTTGAAGAGGTGAAAAAAAGCGAAGGAAATATCATTCTCTTTATTGATGAGCTTCATCTGATCGTAGGAGCCGGTAAGACAGACGGTGCTATGGATGCAGGAAATATGCTGAAGCCTATGCTGGCAAGAGGAGAACTTCACTGTATCGGCGCTACTACTCTGGATGAATACCGCCAGTATATCGAAAAAGACGCTGCCCTGGAGCGCCGTTTCCAGCCGGTTATGGTAGATGAACCTACGGTGGAGGATACGATTTCCATCCTCCGTGGACTGAAAGAACGTTATGAGGTATTCCATGGAGTAAAGATCACAGACAGTGCTCTTGTGGCAGCGGCAACTCTTTCTCACAGATATATTACAGACCGATTCCTTCCGGATAAGGCCATTGACCTGGTGGATGAAGCCTGCGCGCTGATCAAGACAGAGCTGGATTCCATGCCTACCGAGCTGGATGAGCAGAGACGTAAGATCATGCAGATGGAGATCGAGGAGTCTGCCCTGAAAAAAGAAACCGATAACTTAAGTAAGGAACGACTGGCAGATCTTCAGAAGGAACTGGCAGATCTGCGGGATGTGTTTAACACACAGAAAGCACAGTGGGATAATGAGAAGCACTCTGTAGAAAAACTTCAGAAGCTTCGTGAACAGATTGAGGATGTAAACAAGCAGATTCAGAAAGCACAGCAGAGCTATGATCTGGAAAAGGCGGCAGAGCTTCAGTATGGAGAGCTTCCAAGACTTCAGCAGCAGCTTGAGATTGAGGAACGCAATACCAGAGAAAGCGGTCATCAGCTTGTGCATGAAGCAGTGACGGATGATGAGATCGCAAGGATCATTTCCCGGTGGACGGGTATTCCGGTGACCAGACTGACTGAAGGAGAGAGAGCAAAGCTTCTTACTCTGGAGGATGAGCTTCATAAACGTGTGATCGGGCAGGATGAAGGAGTTCGTCTGGTGACAGATGCAATCCTGCGTTCCAAAGCCGGGATCAAGGATCCAAGCAAACCCATTGGTTCGTTCCTGTTCCTTGGACCTACCGGCGTGGGTAAGACGGAGCTGGCCAAGACTCTTGCAGCCACACTTTTTGATGATGAGCAGAATATGGTCCGTATTGACATGAGTGAATATATGGAGAAATATTCAGTATCCCGTCTTATCGGAGCGCCTCCGGGATATGTAGGCTATGAAGAAGGCGGTCAGCTGACAGAGGCTGTACGCCGGAAACCGTATAGTGTTGTACTTTTTGATGAAATTGAAAAAGCCCATCCGGATGTGTTCAATGTACTTCTTCAGGTACTGGATGACGGACGTATCACCGATTCTCAGGGACGTACCGTGGATTTCAAGAACACCATTTTGATCATGACCTCTAATATTGGATCGCCATATCTTCTGGATGGAATTGACGATAATGGAGACATCAAACCAGAGGCTCAGGATATGGTCATGAACGATCTGCGGGGACACTTCCGTCCGGAGTTTTTGAACCGTCTTGATGAAATAATTATGTTTAAACCCTTGACAAAAGATAATATTGGTAACATAGTAGACCTGATGGTGGCAGAGCTGGATAAGCGCCTGTCCGACCAGGAACTTTCTCTGACCCTGACAGAGGCTGCCAAGGCACAGGTGGTAGAGAATGGCTATGATCCTGTATATGGCGCCCGCCCGTTGAAACGGTATCTGCAGAATTATGTGGAGACACTTGCCGCAAAGAAGATTCTTTCCGGTGATGTTCATGCAGGTGATATATTGGAACTGGATGTTCAGGAAGGGAAGTTTATTATCAATGTAAAGGATGGTAACAGATGATACCTAAGGACCCGGTGATTTTACTGAGTTATGTAAACACACAGCTTCGGGATTATTATGAATCCCTGGAGGCTCTCTGTACCTGCAGAGGCCTTAAGAAAAATGAACTGGTGGAAAAGCTGAAGTCGATTGATTATGAATATGATGAGGCAACGAACCAGTTTATATAAGAAAAAGAAAGAAAAGCCAGAGAAAAAGTCCTGTGTAAAGGACAGATTTCTCTGGCTTTTTATGAATGCAGAGAAAAATATAATTACCCGTCTAATGATTATAATGTGAAAAAAATGTGTTCAAAAGATAAAAAAAAGTGTAAAGTGCACAAAAATCACTTGCCTTTTTTGTGCAAATGAGTATTATATACAATTAGCCGACTAATTAAAAAGGAGGTAAAAATGGAACCAGTAAAAGAATCAGAGGAAATAGGATTTCAGGACTTGTTCGTACAGCTGAACAGGGCATATGCATCGAAATGCTTTCGCCAGATGTCTGCATTGGGGATCCATCCCGGTCAGATTCCTTTTATCATGCTTTTGTCCCAGCATGAGGATATGAGCCAGAAGGAAATCGCGGAGGAGCTTCAGGTGAAGCCGCCCACGGTCAATGTCATGGTGCAGCGTATGGAAAAAGCCGGGATTATCGGACGGAAGCACGATCCGGATGACCAGAGAGTAACCAGGGTTTTTCTTACAGAAAAAGGTCAGAAGATGAAGGCTCTTGCTGCCAGACAGGTAGAAAAAAATGAAATCTATGTGCAGAAGGGATTTACTGATACGGAAAAATGTCTGTTTCGACGTTTCATGGAGCAGATCATTGAGAATATTTACAGTATCCCGGAGAATGCCGAGGAGAAAATTATGGGAAAAGGAGAGTCGGACAATTGATCAAGTTAATGAAATATCTGAAAAGATCAGCCGGATATGTGGTGCTGATTATTGCCCTGCTGTTTTTGCAGGCATATTGTGATCTGTCTTTGCCGGATTATACTTCCAGGATCGTGAATGTGGGGATCCAGCAGAAAGGTATTGAAGACGGTGTGCCGGAGAAGCTTCGGAAATCATCTATGGATAGTCTGAAGCTGTTTATGAGCGAGGAAGATGCTTCTGAAATAGAGGAAGCCTACACAGAGGAGGGAGATACTTACATCCTCCGCAAAGATATGGACAGGGAAACCAGAGAAGAACTGAATGAAAGCTTTGGAAAGCCTATGCTGATTCTTATGGGTATTACTGCAGGTGGTGAGGAATCAGAAAAGATGCTGGCAGAAATGGGTATTCCAGAAGGCGCTGATCCGATTCAGGCTATTGCAGCTATGCCGGAAGAGGCAAAAGTACAAATGACCGAAGCTATGGAAGAAAAATTTTCAGAAATGCCGGATTCCATCATTACTCAGGCAGCAGTTTCCTATGTGCAGATGGAGTATAAAGCCATGGGAGAGGATATCGACGAAATTCAGATGAGCTATATCGGGAAGGCAGGTCTGAAGATGATCCTGATGGCGCTTCTGATCATGGCGGCCTCCATCTCTGTTGTATTTCTTTCTGCAAAAGTGGCAGCCAGCCTTGGACATGATATCAGAGGGGATGTATACAGGAAGGTCATTGGATTTTCCAGCAATGAATATAATAAATTTTCCACAGCGTCTCTGATTACAAGAAGTACCAACGATGTGCAGCAGGTTCAGCAGACAATGGCTATGATGTTCCGGATCGTACTGTATGCACCGATCATTGGTATCGGAGGTGTTCTCCGTGTTCTGGATACGGATTCTTCCATGACCTGGATCCTTGGTGTGGGTGTAGTTCTGATCCTTGTTCTGATCGGGCTTCTTTTTTCCATTGCCATGCCGAAGTTTACAAAACTTCAGGTGCTGATTGACAGGCTGAACCTTGTTACCCGTGAGATACTTACGGGAATTCCGGTGATCCGTGCTTTCAGCCGGGAAAAACATGAGGAAGAACGATTTGAGGATGCAAACCGCATCCTGACAAAAACCAATCTGTTTGTGAACCGGTGTATGACCTTTATGATGCCTTCTATGATGCTGATCATGAATGGGATTTCTGTTCTGATCGTATATAATGGTTCTCATGCAGTAGACGCTGGAAATATGCAGGTGGGGGATATGATGGCATTTATTCAGTATGCTATGCAGATCATTATGGCATTTCTGATGATCACAGCAATGTCTATTATGCTTCCCAGAGCCAATGTAGCGGCTCTTCGTATTGTGGAGATCCTGGAGACAGAAAATTCTCTGGAAGATCCGCAGGATCCGCTCCAGCCCGCTGCAGACCTGGCAGGAACAGTGGAATTTGATCGTGTATCCTTTGCTTATCCGGATGCAGGAGAAAATGTGCTGACAGATATCAGCTTTAAGCTTCAGAAGGGACAGACCCTTGCTGTGATCGGAAGCACCGGAAGCGGAAAAAGTACTCTGATTAATCTGATCCCCAGATTTTATGATGTGACAGAGGGGCACGTCAGAGTAGATGGTATAGATGTCAGAGAAATGACTCAGAAAAATTTAAGAGACCGTATAGGCTATGTTCCCCAGAAAGGTGTTCTTTTTTCCGGAACTATTGATTCCAATATCCGGTATGGAAAGACGGATATTTCCCAGGAACAGGTAAAAGAGGCGGCGGAAGTTGCCCAGGCACGGGATTTTATTGAAGAAAAGCCCCATGGATATGACTCCCCTGTATCTCAGGGAGGTACTAATGTATCTGGAGGACAGAAGCAGAGACTTTCCATTGCAAGGGCTATCGCAAGGGATCCGGAGATATTTATCTTTGACGACAGCTTTTCCGCTCTTGATTTTAAGACGGATAAAACTCTGAGACAGGCATTGAAGGAACATACCGAAAATGCGACTACCATTATCGTGGCGCAGCGTATCAGTACCATTCTGGGGGCAGATCAGATCCTTGTACTGGATGAGGGAAGGATGGCAGGCCTCGGAACCCACAGAGAACTGATGAAAAACTGTGAGGTATACCGTCAGATCGCCATGTCGCAGCTATCAGAGGAGGAACTGGCAAATGAGTGAAAATAGAAGAGGCCGTATGGGGGGACCCATGGGTCATGGAAGAGGAATGCATGGAGGAGAAAAAGCCAAAGACTTTAAAGGTTCTATGGCAAGGATTCTTCGTTATATGGGAAGATATAAATTCCGTTTTATCCTGATGTTCTTTTTTGCAGTGGCAGGAACGATATTTAATATCTGGGGACCTAAGATCCTTGGAAAAGCCACCACAGAACTGTTTTCCGGTCTTGTGGCAAAGGTAAACGGCACAGGCGGCATTGATTTTGAAAAAATCGGGATGATTCTTTTAAGTGTTATGGCACTGTATCTGGTAAGTTCCTGTTTCTCTTTTATCCAGGGATTTGTCATGACCGGGATCTCCAACGATGTGACTTATAATCTGAGAAAAGATATTTCCAGAAAGATCAACCGTCTTCCTCTGAATTATTTTGAGAGCAGAACAAATGGAGAGATTCTTTCCAGAGTTACCAATGATGTGGATACTCTGCAGATGAGCCTGAACCAGAGTATGACCCAGCTGATCACTTCTGTGACGACTTTGATCGGTGTTCTGTTCATGATGTTGTCTATCAATGTGTGGATGACGATGGCAGCCCTTTTGATCCTGCCGGTTTCCATGGTGATCATTAATTTTGTGATGAAACATTCCCAGAAATATTTCCGGGATCAGCAGAGTTATCTTGGAAAAGTAAACGGACAGATCGAGGAAAATTACGGCGGACATAATGTAGTCAAGGTGTTCAGCAAGGAACAGGATGTAGTAAGGGAATTTGAAGAAGATAACAAAAAGCTTTATGAGTCAGCATGGAAATCCCAGTTCTTTTCCGGAATGATGATGCCTGTCATGCAGTTTGTAGGTAATCTGGGCTATGTGATGGTTGCCTTTCTGGGAGGCGTATTTACCATTAAAGGAAGTATTGAAGTTGGGGATATCCAGTCCTTCTTCCAGTATATCAGGAACTTTACCCAGCCGATCCAGCAGATCGCTCAGGTAACCAACCTTCTGCAGTCTTCTGCAGCAGCTTCCGAGCGGGTGTTTGAATTTCTGGATGAGCCGGAAGAAGAGCAGAAAGCAGAAAATGCGGTTTCCGTTGAGAATCTTTCCGGTGAGGTACAGTTTGACCATGTTTCTTTCGGATATGATCCGGAGAAGATCATCATCCATGATTTTTCAGCAAAGGTGAAAGATGGTCAGAAGATTGCCATTGTAGGACCTACTGGCGCTGGAAAGACTACAATGGTGAAGCTGCTTATGAGATTTTATGACGTAAACAGCGGGCAGATCCGGGTGGATGGTCATGATATCAAAGATTTTAACAGAAGTGAGCTTCGGGAGATGTTTGGTATGGTGCTTCAGGATACATGGCTTTTTTCCGGAACGATTATGGAAAATATCCGTTACGGAAGGCTGGATGCCACAGATAAAGAAGTTATCGCAGCAGCAAAGGCGGCTCATATCCATAACTTTATCATGCAGCAGCCCGGCGGTTATCAGATGGTGCTGGATGAAGAAACCAGTAATATCTCACAGGGTCAGAAACAGCTTCTTACCATTGCCAGAGCTATTCTTGCAGATAATAAGATACTGATCCTGGATGAGGCAACCTCTTCGGTAGATACCCGAACGGAAATGCGGATCCAGAAAGCAATGAACAATCTGATGAAAGGAAGGACCAGCTTTGTGATCGCTCATCGTCTTTCCACTATTAAGGATGCAGATCTGATCCTGGTAATGAAGGATGGAGATATCATCGAACAGGGAAATCATAAGGAACTTCTGGAAAAAGGCGGTTTTTATGCAGAACTGTATAACAGCCAGTTTGAAAACAGCGGAAAAGACCAGATGTGTTCCTGAAAAGAACAAAGCGGAGTGTTTTTATGCAATAGGAAAATCAGTACAAAATATACTGCTTTCCTATTGCATAGGAAGAGAGCAGCCGGTGACAGAAACCTTGTCATCTGCTGCTCTTTTGGATATAATGAAAGTTATCTGCATGTAAAATACTGTAAAAATACTCTTTCGGGGGATTGTATATTACAGCTTGATCCGGAGTTTCGTGTATGATAAAAATGATACCAGAAAAAATCCAGTATAAAGGAGGATTTAATATGATCGTAACCACAACAAATTCCATAGAAGGAAAAAGAATTACAGAATACAAAGGGATTGTGTTTGGTGAAGTCGTCAGCGGCGTAAACGTGCTGAAAGATTTTACCGCAGGAGTCAGAAACTTTTTTGGAGGAAGATCAGCCGGTTATGAGGAAGAGCTTCAGAATGCCAGAGAAGAAGCTATCCGTGAAATGGAAGAAAGGGCAGCGGGACGGGGTGCCAATGCAGTGATTGGTGTGGACGTAGACTATGAAGTTCTGGGAAGTGATAATGGAATGCTCATGGTAACTGTCAGCGGTACAGCTGTTGTGGTCTCATAATTCGATGTCCGCAGAAAAGACAGGACAGGAATATCTGGATCAGGTGATCTCCTGCCTCCGCAAAAGACTGGAGGAGGTAAACGCTTCTATTGAAGCAGGAGCCAGGGAGATCGAAGACATGCACGAATATTATTGGGAAAATTATACTGAGATGGATCAGTACGGATATGAGGAATTTGATAATCGGCAGGCGCTTCTGGCACAGGTGAATGCAAACCAGGAGCAGCTTCTTCTTCGCAAAAGATTTCGGAATATGCTGGATTCTCCCTTTTTTGGAAGGGTGGATTTTATCTACGAAGGGGATGAGGAACCGGAACAGTTCTATATCGGTATTGGTAATCTGGCAGAGAGGGCAGGAGGACGCCCTCTGGTCAATGACTGGAGAGCGCCTGTCAGCGGGCTGTTTTATGATTATGACAAAGGACCGGCATCTTACGAAGCGCCTATGGGAACGCTTACCGGAGAGATAAGCTCCAAGTGGCAATATAAGATCCGCCGTGGAGAAATGGTCTATGAATTTGAAAGTGATATCAAGATCGATGACGATATCCTGAAAGCAGAGCTTGGAAGCAGCGGTGAAATCCAGCTGAAAAATATCATCCGCACCATTCAGAAGGAGCAGAACGCCATTATTCGAAACACAGAAGATCGGATTATGGCGATCCAGGGTACAGCTGGAAGCGGAAAGACCTCTGTGGCTCTTCACAGGATCGCCTATCTTCTTTATCATGACAGGAAGAACCTGAAATCTTCCAATATTCTGATCCTTTCACCCAACAGTGTGTTTGCTGATTATATTTCCCATATCCTGCCTGAACTTGGAGAAGAAAATATCCGGGAAATGAGTTTTGATCTCTTTGCCTACCGGGATCTTCAGGATATTGCAGCTGACTGTGAGGACAAGTATGACCAGATCGAGAAGACAGTGAAGAATCCATCCACCTGGAAGCAGTACAGAGAAAAACAGTCTCTGGAGTTTGCATCCCTCCTGGACGGGTTTATGCTGGAACTGGAGGATGAGCTGATGAACTTCCGGGATGTGGAGTATAAAGGCTGTGTGATGACAGAATCTGAGATCATCCGGCTGTTTTATGACAGATTTCCGGATATTCCCCTTTTATCCAGAATGGAAGCTATTTCGGAATATTTTATCGATCAGGTGGAAACACTACGTGACAGAGATCTTTCTGAAGAGGAAAGAGAAGAGATCACGGATAAATTTATGAAAATGTACAGTACCAGAGACTGTTATGTGCTTTACAGCCGTTTTCTGGACAGAAAGGGTTATCAGCCATTGCCGAAACGCCCTGTGGAAAAACGTGCTCTTAAATATGAGGATGTTTATCCTCTTCTTTATCTGAAACATCATTTGATCCGGTGCAGGACGCACAGTGAGATCCGTCATCTGGTGGTAGATGAGATGCAGGATTATTCCTGGATTCAGTATCTTCTTTTGCAGAAGCTTTTTCCATGCAGGATGACGATTTTGGGAGATAAAGCTCAGACCATGGAGGAAGAGCAGCAGGATGTGATGAAATTCCTGCCGAAGATTTTTGGAAGGAATATCCGAAAGATCTATATGAACAGAAGCTACCGCAATACGGTGGAGATCGCAGAATATGCCAACCGACTGACAGGAATTACAGATATGGAGCTGTTTGAACGTCACGGAGCGCCTGTTCAGGAGGAAAGCTTTGCATCTCAGGAGGAAGCTCTGGATGCTGTTCTTGAAGGCTGGCTGGAGGCAGAAGATCGTCTGGAGACGGCGGCTGTGATATTGATGACAGAAAAAGAGGCAGAGGAAGCTTCTATGTATCTGAAGAAACGTCTGGAGGAACTGTCTCCCGAGAAAGAAGACAGACTGTCGTATCTTGACAGGAACAGCGGCAGATTCCAGAAGGGACTGACTGTCACGACCTTTTATCTTGCAAAGGGATTGGAATTCGACAGAGTTTATGGTGTTTTTACAGGAAAAGACCAGACTCCCTTAAAGACACAGGCGGAATATATTACTGCAACAAGAGCGCTCCATGAGTTGTTTATGTACAGGATCTGTTAATGGGAACAGAACGCAGAAACTGCTGTCAGGATACAGCAGACGACAGGATTTAAAACAGAAAATATGACAGAAGTTTATATTTTCTTCATAGGATTTTCACATTGCGGCACGGAAAATTTATTGACAGGCATGTAATAAAATTGTAAAATATGGTACAAAGACTTCAATTATGATTCGTATTTAAGGAGGATATCATGAAGAATAAAAAATTACTTGCTGTTCTGGCACTTACAGTAACTGCATCTGTTTTTATGGCAGGCTGCGGCTTTGGCGGCGACGAACCGGAGGAACAGAAGGTTGTCAGCGTAACACCTGCACCGGAAGTGACCAAGGCACCGACTGCGACACCGACCATCGCTCCTAATGTACAGAACACCACTTATACATCAGCTGACAAATCTGTTTCTATCAACCTTCCGGATGCTACCTGGGCAAACAAGACAGATGAGTCAGACACCATCAGTTTCGAATCACCGGATAATGGAAATATCCTGATCCTTCATGGACAGGGTGAGGAGACTATGGCAGCGACTGTGATCCCAAGCACCCAGGATATGGCAGTTTCTCTGGAACAGGCAGATGGCGAAAAGGTTCAGGGAACAGACTTTGAAATTCAGGACTATAAGGCAGAAGATGTAAACGGAATCGGTGTTTACAGCTATGTAACGAAGATGCTGAACACAGAAAAGAGCGGCGGTTCTCTTTACGTGATCCATAAAGTGTTTGCCAATGCCAGCGAATATTATACAATCGAGGCGTCTGTGAAGAATGAGGCAGCCCTTGCTTCTGTGAAAAGTGCAGTGGATTCCTTTAAAATCCTTGGAAACTCTACTCTGAAAGAAGCAGCTCCTGGAACAGCACCGGCAGCAGGAACTACAACAGGAACCGACGGAGCAGGAGCGGCAGATGCAGCAGACAATAATGCCGGCACAAATGCACCGGCAGCAGAAAATGGCGGAGCGGACGCTGCGGCAGGAACTGATGCAGGAACTTCAGATACAACGGGAACCGACACAGGATCTGATGAAAGTGCTTCTTCTGGAACGACTAATTCCGGTGGATTTACAGAGGAGCAGCTCAGTAATACAGATGCTACAAGAACTATCTACAGAAACTCTGACGGACATCCGATCGTGATCCAGCCGGACGGAAACGGCAGCTGGGTGGACTTTGACGGTAATACTTATAACTTTGCAAACGACGAGGATGTTTATGCAGAGGACGGAACCGATTATTACTGGCACGGAGAGGCTGCAGACGTATACTATATGCCAGTTCAGTAATTACGGCAGGAGTATCATATAGCAGACAGTAAAGGCAGGTGAGAGATCATCTGCCTTTTTATAAGGAGTGGGACAGTGGAAGCATACGGGAAATTTGCACAGGTCTATGATATGTTCATGGACAACATAGATTATGAAAAATGGGCGGAATATATAGAAAATCACCTGAAAGCCCGGGGGATAGAAGACGGTCTTGTGCTGGAGCTTGGCTGCGGCACAGGGACGATGACAGGATTGCTGGCACAAAAAGGATATGATATGATCGGTGTGGACAATTCTGAAGAAATGCTGGCAGAGGCCATGAAGAAAAAAATGGAGACCGGACAGGATATTTTGTATCTTTTGCAGGATATGCAGGAGTTTGAGCTGTATGGAACGGTGCGGGCAGTGGTAAGTGTCTGCGACAGTCTGAATTACATCACGGACAGAGAAGAGCTTCTTCAGGTATTCCGTCTGGTAAATAATTATCTGGATCCGAAGGGAATCTTTTTGTTTGATATGAATACCGTACATAAATACAGAGATATCCTTGGAGAGACAACCATTGCGGAAAACCGTGACGAAGGAAGCTTTATCTGGGAAAACAGTTATGATCCGGAAAATGGGATCAATATTTATGAGCTGGCTGTTTTTCTTCCACGAGAGGACGGCCTCTACGAAAAATGTGAGGAGCTGCACTGCCAGAAGGCCTATGAACAGAAGGAAATCCAGGATCTGATCCGGGAGGCGGGGATGGAACTTCTGGCGGTTTATGATGCCTATACCATGGAACCTGCCCGGGAGGACAGTGAGCGCCTGTTTTTTGTGGTAGGAGAAAAAGGGAAAGAAGTTTAAGTAAAACGATTTTAGAATATGATGATCCAGGAGGAAAGAAATGAAAGATTATATTGTAAGAGCAACAGCAGCAGACAGCCAGGTCCGTGCATTTGCCGCTGTGACAAGAGAGACAGTAGAGGCAGCAAGAAAGGCACATAATACCAGCCCGGCAGCAACGGCTGCTCTGGGACGTCTTCTTACAGCAGGCGCAATGATGGGCGTGATGATGAAGGGAGAGAAAGATATCCTTACTCTTCAGATCAAGGCTGATGGTCCCATCAACGGAATCACTGTTACAGCAGATTCCCAGGGAAGAGTAAAAGGTTATGTGGGAAATCCGGAGGTGATCCTTCCTGCAAATGAAAAGGGAAAACTGGATGTGTCCGGCGCAGTTGGAAATGGTTTTCTGAATGTGATTAAGGATATGGGTCTGAAAGAGCCTTATTCCGGACAGGTGGATCTGCAGACCGGAGAGATTGCAGAAGATCTGACCTATTACTTTGCAGTCAGTGAGCAGGTTCCGTCAGCAGTTGGCCTTGGAGTTCTGATGAATAAGGATAATACGGTGCAGCAGGCCGGAGGATTTATTGTGCAGGTTATGCCTTTTGCAGAAGAAAAGACCATTGCAAAGCTGGAGGAGAATATCCAGAAGATCCAGTCAGTTACTACACTTCTGGAGCAGGGACATACACCGGAGAGTCTTCTTGAGGCGGTATTTGAAGGATTCGAGGTGGAGATCATGGATAAGGTTCCGGCAGAGTTTTACTGCAACTGCAGCAAGGAACGTGTGGAAAAAGCCCTGATCAGTATCGGACGCAAGGATCTGAATGAGATGATTCAGGAAGGGAAAGAAGTAGAGCTGAACTGCCACTTCTGTAACACCAATTATGTGTTCAATGTGGAAGAACTGAAAGAAATTCTCAGAAAATGTAAATAAGAACTGTGATAAGACGCCGGCCCGTTGCTGTGAACGGAGTGAACAGTAACGCCGGATGTCCGGCAGGAACGGACAGGAAAGGGGAAAATATGAAGGATGGATTTATAAAGGTCAGTGCAGGAACTCCGGATGTAAGAGTTGGAGACTGCGAATATAATGCAGATGAGATCATCCGTATGACCCATGAAATGGAAGGACAGGGAGCCAGGATCATGGTGTTTCCGGAGCTTTGTATCACCTCCTACAGCTGCGGAGATCTTTTCTGGCAGGAAACCCTTCTGAATGAAGCAAAGGCACAGCTGATCCGAATTGCGGAAGAAACAGGAGATGTGGATGGTCTGATCTTTGTAGGGCTTCCTATGGAGTATAACGGAAAGCTTTATAACGTGGCTGCCGGGATCAGTGGGGGAGAAGTTCTGGGTCTGGTGCCCAAAATAAATATCCCGAATTATAACGAGTTTTATGAAAGCCGTTATTTTACATCCGGAAAAGAGGTGAACGGATGGGTTACTTTCTGTCACAGCGACGGCTTTGACACAGAGTATCCGGAGTATGAAGTTACGGTTTCTCCGCACTTACTTTTTACCTGTCCGCAGATGCCTGAGCTGAAGGTGGCAGCAGAAATCTGTGAGGATCTCTGGGTGGCAGATCCTCCAAGCACCTGTCACGCTTATCATGGAGCAAATTTGATCGTTAATCTTTCTGCCAGTGATGAGCTGGTTGGAAAGGACAGCTATCGAAGGAATCTGGTCAGCAGTCAGTCTGCAAGACTGGTGTGCGGTTATGTTTATGCTTCTGCCGGAATCGGGGAGTCTACCCAGGATGTGGTGTATGCAGGCCATGATCTGATCGCGGAAAACGGCACAGTCCTTGCAGAAAGCAGGAAGTTTACCAACGGGGCAGTCTACGGCGTAATGGATATCCGGAAGCTGGTCAATGAGCGCAGACGAATGACTACCTTTCAGTTTGCAGCGGACAAAGCTCAGGAGATGGAGTCTTATTATGATGAAGTGTTCTTTGATCTGCAGATAACAGAAACAGATCTGACAGGTCTGATTGATTCCAGACCTTTTGTGCCGGCTTCCATGGAAGAAAGAGAACGCCGCTGCGATGAGATCCTGAATATCCAGGCAGCAGGTCTGATGAGACGACTTGCACATATCCACTGCCAGAATGCAGTGATTGGTCTGTCCGGAGGTCTGGATTCTACTCTTGCGCTTCTGGTGACCGTTCGTGCCTTTGATATGCTGGGCATTCCAAGAGAAAAGATTACAGCTGTGACCATGCCCTGCTTCGGAACTACAGACAGAACCTACAACAATGCCTGTCAGCTGAGCCTCTGCCTGGGAACAGAGCTTCGCGAAGTGAACATCCGGGAGACGGTAAGTCTTCATTTCCGGGATATCGGACATGATCCGGAAATTCATGATGTCACATACGAAAACAGTCAGGCAAGAGAGAGAACTCAGATTTTGATGGACATTGCAAACCAGAAGGGCGGTATTGTGATCGGAACCGGCGATCTTTCTGAACTGGCGCTGGGATGGGCTACCTTTAACGGAGACCATATGTCCATGTACGGAGTAAACGGCTCCGTTCCAAAGACACTGGTACGCCATCTGGTGAGATATTATGCAGATACCTGCGGAGAAAAGAAACTGTCAGAGATCCTTCTGGATATTCTGGACACTCCAGTAAGCCCGGAACTGCTTCCGCCAAAGGACGGCAAGATCGCTCAGAAAACAGAGGATCTGGTAGGACCTTATGAACTTCATGACTTTTTCCTGTATCATATGCTTCGCTGGACCTGTCCGCCGGCAAAGATCTTTCGTATGGCAAAGACTGCTTTTGCCGGAGAATATGATGAGGAAACCATACTGAAATGGCTGAAGACCTTTTACAGACGGTTCTTTACCCAGCAGTTTAAGCGTTCCTGTCTGCCGGACGGCCCGAAGGTGGGAAGCGTGGCAGTTTCTCCAAGGGGAGATCTGCGTATGCCAAGTGATGCCTGCGGAACCCTGTGGCTGAGAGAAGTGGATAAAATAAAAATCTGAAAAATACCCGTTATCGGAAAAATGTAAAAATCCGGTAACGGGTATTTTTTAATGGATTTCTGCTTTTTTAACAGCGTCCTGGATGGCATGGATCAGCATCAGAGAGGTGTATTTCTGATCACTTGCATATTCCAGTTCATCCAGCTCACATCCACTGTAGATCTGACTTGCCAGCTCCTCGATGGCAGGTTCTACAAGCGGAAACATGGTCGCTGTACTTTCGCTTAAATTTGCCAGATGGATAGACCGGATCCTGTCTGCATCTACCGTGACTTCCACATCAAAGCTGTTTCCGCTCAGCGCAATGGAAGAACGGTAGATTCCCGGAGTGTAGACAGCGTCAGGAGTTGTGGAAGCTGTTTCTGCTCTGCCGGGACCGAACATGACAAATAGCAGGATCCCCAGAATAGTGAGAAATAAAAGGAAGATCCCTGTATAAATGATCTCCTTCATATGTAAAACAATGATCTTGGTTCTGGAACTCATATGGCTGCCTCCTGGTCAGAATATGTAAGGATTGTTGCGAATAACGGCTGTATGGGTCATACAGGATAAGAAAAGAACTTATGATTTATCATATGCGGGGAGAGAATGTTTTATGATAAGATGATGAGGTCAAAAGATGCCTGGTATCAAAAAAATGAGTGATTGTGAAAAACGAACATATGTGCTACAATAGAAGAAAAAATTCAGGGAGGAAATTATGCCGCTTCAGTTTATCATTGGAAATTCCGGGGCAGGGAAATCTTATACAGCTTTTCAGAGCCTGATCTCTGACGCAATGGCTCATCCGGAGAAAATATATTATGTGATCGTGCCGGAGCAGTTTACCATGCAGACCCAGAAAACTCTGGTGCAGATGCATCCGGACGGAGGGATTCTGAATATTGATGTTCTGAGTTTTGATCGTCTTGCCTACCGTGTGTTGGAAGAAACCGGCGGCGATATCAGAAGGGTACTGGAAGAAACAGGAAAAAATATGATCCTCCAGAAACTGGTTCAGAAGCACCAGAGGGAATTGGTATATCTGAAAAATCAGATGAAAAAGCCGGGATATCTGGATGAGGTAAAATCGCTGATCTCGGAATTTATGCAGTACAGTGTAGGAGAGGCTGAGATAAAGAAGATGCAGGAGGACGCGGCAGACCGAACTCTTCTTCAAATGAAGTTGCAGGATGTTTCTGTTCTGTACCACGGATTTCGGGACTATCTGAAGGACCATTATATGACTGCGGAGGAAGTTCTGGAAATTCTGGCAAAGCAGCTTGTTTTTTCGGAAAAACTGAAAAACAGTGTTCTTTTGCTGGACGGCTTTACCGGCTTTACGCCTGTACAGATCAATGTGATAAGAGAACTTCTTATGGTATGTGAAAAGGTTTCTGTTACAGTGACTATGGACGTGCGGGAGCCGTTTCTGTATAAAGAAAAGTCTCATCAGCTTTTTTATATGAGTCACAAGATGATCCGGAGCCTCTGTGACCTTACCAAAGATATTCTGGATCCTGTCCGGGTGGCTCCGGGTAAAGAATCCCGTCATGCCCGGGCTGCGGCGCTGGCTTTTCTGGAACAGAATATCTTCCGGTATCAGAAAAAGATCTTTTCCGGCAAACAGGATTCCATAAGGATTTTCTGTGCAGGAGACCCGGTCAGAGAGATGGAGGAGACCGCAAGAAGGATCCTTCGGCTTGTGCGGGAGGATGGCTGCCGTTATGGAGAGATCGCGGTGATTACAGGAGATCTGGAAACCTATGGAAATCTTGCAAGACAGGCATTTGAAGATGCAGGAATTCCTTTCTTTGTAGATGAAAAGCATTCGATTCTTATGAATCCTTTTGTAGAATATGTCCGGGCTGCCCTGGAAATGGCTGCCCAGGGATTTTCCTATGAAAGTGTATTTCGGTATCTCAGATGCGGAATGTCTGATGTGACAAGAGAGGAGACAGACTGGCTGGAGAACTATGTAGTGGCACTGGGAATCCGCGGCTTTAAACGGTGGAAGGAAAAGTGGGTACGCGTTTATCGGGGAATGAAGGAAGAATCTCTTCTGGAGATCAACCGGATCCGCGAGAAATTTACAGAAGAAACAGAGGCGCTGGCTGTGGGATTTTCCGGAAAAAAGAAAACAGTCAGGGAATACTGTCAGTATCTTTATGAGTTTATCGTGAAAAGCCGTATTCAGGAAAAATTAAAGATCCAGGAGGAGATATTTGCACGAAAAGGTATTCGTGCAATGGAAAAGGAGTATGCCCAGATTTATGGAATCGTTATGGAACTGCTGGATAAAATGGCAGAGATCCTGGGTGAGGAAACCGTATCTCCGGAAGAATTCCGGCAGATTCTGGAAACAGGGATGTCTCAGGCAAAGGTTGCGCTGATCCCGCCGGGGGTCGATCAGGTTCTTGTGGGAGATATGGAGAGAACTCGACTGAAAGATATCCGGGCGCTGTTTTTTGTGGGAATGAATGAAGGAAATATTCCAAAGAATACAGAATCCGGCGGACTTCTTACAGAACTGGACAGGGACTTTTTTGCGGATCAGGGAGTGGAGCTTGCTCCTGGACCAAAAGAACTGATGAATATGCAGAGATTTTATCTGTATCTGAACCTGACCAGACCTTCTGAGCATTTATATCTTTCCTACAGCTGTTCCAATGCGAAAGGAGAAGCAGTCAGCCCTGCTTATCTGATCGGTACTGTCCGGAAACTCTTCCCGGAGCTTACGGCAGAACAGGCGGAGGAGCCGGAGAACCTTCTGGATCTTCTGGAAACACCGTCCACAGGTTTTGGATTTCTGCTGTCCGGTCTGGAAAACGAAGAAATGCAGCAGGAACCCTTGTTCCAGGAACTGTACAGCTGGTATCTGAGAAGCCCGGAATATCAGGATCTTACCAGAAAACTTACAGAGGCGGCGTTTATCAGGAAGCCTGCAGACAGGATCAGTGAAAGCGTGGCAAAGGCTCTGTACGGAGAAATCTCCAATTACAGCGCCACCCGTCTGGAACGGTTTGCCGCCTGTGCTTTTGCACATTTTCTTCAGTATGGTCTGGCTGTGACAGAACGGGCAGAATATGAATTCCGGGCAATGGATATGGGAAATGTGCTTCATCAGGCACTTGAAAAATTTGCGGCAGAGATTAGGAGAAAAGGTCTTGACTGGGCGGAACTGGAAGAAGAGCAGAGAGACCGGATTGCGGAATACTGTATGGAACAGGTGGCGGCAGATTATGGAAATACCATTCTGAAAAGCAGCGCCAGAAATCAGTATATGATCCAGCGTACGCTTCGCATCCTGAAACGTACGGTATGGGCTTTGCAGGAACAGCTTCGCTGCGGGGAGTTTGTGCCGGAGGGATTTGAGGTCTCCATCGGCGGCGGAAGGATCGATCGTCTGGACGTTCTGAAAGAGGATAAAAAAGTCTATGTGAAAATCATCGATTATAAGTCCGGAAATACTTCATTTGATCTGGTGGGCGTTTACTATGGTCTTCAGCTTCAGCTTGTAGTATATATGGATGCGGCTATGGGAGCAGAAAAGAATAAACATCCGGACTGTCAGATCGAGCCTGCGGGAATTTTCTATTATAATATCAAGGATCCCATGATTCAGACAGATATTCAGGATGATCTCCAGGATCTTGAAAGGAAGATCTATAAAGAACTGAAAATGAACGGGCTGGTAAATTCATCAAATGATATCATTCATAAAATAGATGCCGGAGCTTCTTCTCTGCCTGTTTCCTTCACGAAGGACGGAGGTTTCAGAAAGGGTTCTTCTGTGGCTTCCAGAGAGCAGTTTCAGCTTTTGAACCGGTATGTTAAAAATAAGATCGAGGAGATTCGTTCGCACATTCTTTCCGGAGATGCGGAGGTTTCTCCTTATGAAATGGGAAAGAAAAAAGCCTGTACCTATTGTGCATACCAGGGTGTGTGCGGCTTTGACAAAAAAATTCCGGGATATGAATACAGACGTCTGAGACAGTTTGCAGACGAGGAGATCTGGAAATCTATGGAAATGGAGGTGGAGTGAAATGGCGGTCACATGGACGGAAGAACAGCAAAAAGTAATTTCTCTCAGAGACCGTAATATTCTGGTTTCCGCAGCAGCAGGATCCGGCAAGACCGCGGTGCTGGTAGAAAGAATCCTGAGCAAGATCCTGGACAAGGAACATCCGGTAGATGTGGATCGGCTGCTGATCATGACTTTTACAAGAGCTGCTGCAGGGGAAATGAAAGAAAGGCTGTCTGCAGCACTGGAAAAAGCGCTTTATGAGGATCCGGAAAATGCCCATCTCCAGAAACAGATGACCTTGATCCATACGGCTCAGATCACAACCATAGATGGTTTTTGTTCTTATATCATCCGGAATTATTTTCATATGATCGGGCTGGATCCCGGATGTCGTACAGCGGAAGAGGGGGAACTGAAGCTTCTTCGGGAGGATGTGGTCAAAGAAGTTCTGGAGGATGCCTACGAAAAAAAAGAAGAGAAATTTCTCCGGCTGGTGGAATGTTATGCACCGGGAAAAACAGATGAGGGGCTGAAAGATCTGATCTTAAAGGTGTATGAGGCATCTATGAGTCATCCTTTTCCACAGGAGTGGCTGGAAGCATGTCTGCAGGCATATCAGGTGGATAAGCCTGAGGAAATTTATCAGTCCCGGTGGATTACTGTTTTCTGGAAGGAAATAGAAGAAAACATTCAGGAGGCGGAGCATCTTATCCAAAAAGCCAGATCTGTATGCCTGGAAGCAGATGGACCTCTTCCGTATCTGGAAGCTCTGGACAGTGATCTTACAATGGTAGCTGTCCTGAAAAAAGCAATGGAAGAAATGGATTATGGTAAATTACGGGACATTGCAGAGGGTATGTCCTTTAAGGCTCTGTCCCGTAAAAAAGCGCCGGATGTGGATCCGGCAAAAAAAGACTGGGTAAAGAATCTTCGTGATGAAGAAAAAGGTATCCTGAAGAATGTGGTTGAGAAGTATCTCTGCTGGAATGAAGAAGAATTACTGGATATGGTAAGTCTTTGCAGAATACCGCTGGAAAGCCTGGCAGAACTGGTAAAGGATTTCCAGGAACGGTTTGCCCGGAAAAAAAAGGAAAAGAATATTCTGGACTTTACTGATATGGAGCACTTTGCCCTGAATATTCTGGCAGAAAAAAAAGATGGTCAGATCATTCCCAGTCAGGCAGCCAGAGAACTTTCCGAAAAATATGAGGAAGTGATGATCGATGAGTATCAGGACAGTAATTCGGTTCAGGAGATGATTACAGTTCTGGTGTCCGGATGGGTTGGAAACAGAAAGAATATTTTTATGGTGGGAGATGTAAAGCAGAGCATTTATCGATTCCGTCTGGCCAGACCGGAACTTTTTATGGAAAAATATCACAATTATTCCACTTCAGACAGTCTGGAGCAGAGGATCGATCTTCATAAAAATTTCCGCAGTCGTCATCAGGTCCTTACCTCTGTTAATTACATTTTTAACCGGATCATGGGAGCGGATGTAGGCGGGATTGATTATGACAGCAGTAATGCTCTCTATCCCGGAGCTGTTTTTCCGGAGGGCACAGATGAAAGTTTCTGTACCACAGAAGTCCTTCTGGTGGAAAAAGACGGAGAAGAGCTGGAGGAGGAGATCGGAAATCAGACGGATCAGGAACTGGAGGCTCTTGCTATTGCAGGAGAAATATCCAGGATCGTAGGAAAAGAGCAGGTTCTTGATAAGGAAACAGGAACATACCGTCCGGCAGAATATGGAGATATTGTAATCCTTCTCCGGTCTGCCTACGGATGGGCGGAAACCTTTCGAGAGATTCTGATTTCCAGAGGGATTCCTGCATATACCTCGTCCAGAACCGGATATTTTTCTGCACAGGAGGTGGTGAATCTTCTGAATTATCTGAGGATATGCGACAATCCTCTTCAGGATATTCCTCTTACCGGGGTGCTTCATTCTCCAATAGTGGGATGCAGCGCACAGGAGCTGGGAGAACTGAGGAAAGCATGTCCGAAAGGGCTGATCTATGAATGTCTCTGCCAGTTTGTGGAAAGAGAAAGCTTTGAGACGGAGGAGGAAGAAAAACTTCGTGATAAACTTTCCGGATTTCTGGATCAGCTTCGGGAAATACGTGATATGTCTGCCTATACCCCTGTTCATCAGCTGATCCTGCATATCCTTAAGGTAACCGGATATGAAGATTATGTCCGTGCTCTTCCGGGGGGGAGTCAGAGAGGTGCAAACCTCCGTATGTTGGTAGAAAAAGCTATGGATTACGAAAAAACCAGCTACCGGGGTCTCTTTAACTTTGTGCGATACATTGAAAATCTTCAGAAATATGAGGTGGATTTTGGTGAGGTCAATGTGATCGATGCCGGCAAAGGTTCCGTACAGATCATGACAGTGCATAAAAGCAAGGGCCTGGAATTTCCCATTGTTTTTGCGGCCGGTATGGGAAAACAGTTTAATTTTCAGGATATCAATGCAAGATTTCTCATTCACCCGGAGCTTGGATTTGGCACGGATGTGATCCTGCCGGAAAAAAGACTGATGGCTTCTACACCTCAGAAGCAGGTGATCCGAAATGTCCAGAAAAGGGAAAGTCTTGGAGAAGAACTGCGTGTGCTGTATGTGGCTCTGACCCGTGCAAAGGAAAAATTATATATCACAGGCACCATAGGGGGACTGGAAGAAAAGATTATAAAACTGTGGAACTGGAAGGAAGATGCAAAGATCCGTCTCCCTCTGGGGCAGCGTATCCGGGCGAAAACCTTCTGGGATTATATCCTTCCTGCTCTGAGCCTTCATCCTGCCATGAAAGATCTGTATATGGAATATGGATTTGGCGGAGGGGCGCAGGAAGGCTGGTATGACGGAAAAACGGATTTTATTGTGAAAAAAATCACAGCGGCAGATCTGATACAAAATGAGATCGTGGATATGACAGAACAGCAGATCAGAGAACAGGTGCTGAAAAACTGGGACAGCAGTAAAATCTATGACCGGCAGATCCATGACATCCTGGAAGAAAGATTTGATTTCCGTTATCCCTATCGTTATCTGGAGGATATGCCGGTGAAGGTCAGTGTTTCGGACCTGAAAAAAAGAAGCTGGCAGGATGAAATGGAGCTGGAAGAAAACACGCTTGCAGAACCGGATATTGTTCCTCTGATCCCAAGATTTATTTCTGAAGAGTCCCAGAGCTGCCAGGGAGCTGCCCGGGGAACCGCTTATCACCGTGTAATGGAATGTCTGGATCACAGGAGAACAGGTTCCTATGAGGAAATCAGGGCACAGATCCTTCACCTGAAAGAACAGAAAAAACTTACGGAAGAAGAGGCGGCCAGTATCTATATTAAGGATATCCTGAAATTTGCAGATTCTGATCTGGGACAAAGAATGAAAACGGCAGCAGAGAAGGGGTGTCTTTTCCGGGAGCAGCCTTTTGTGATCTCTGTGGAAGCATCTGAGGTAGATGAACTGTGGACCGGAGAAGAAAAAATTCTCGTGCAGGGAATCATTGACGCCTATTTTCTGGAAGAAGAGGAGATCGTACTTGTAGACTATAAAACAGATCATATCCGGAAAGGCGAAGAGCCTCTTCTGATCGCCCGTTACCGCAGTCAGCTGAAGGACTATGCACGGGCGCTGCAGAAGATGAGAAAGAAAAAAGTAAAGGAGTGCCTGATATATTCCTTTGCACTTCATAAAGCAATACAGGTAAGATAAAGGTGTGGAGAGTCGTTATTCAGACTCTCCACCCGGCAGGGTATTTATTTTTCAGAGTTCCGTTTACCAGTTTGCCGAAGCCCAGAGGATATCCCTCTGCACAGAGCAGGTGCCAGCCTTTTTTGTTTGCGGCTTCCCCTTCTTCAATAAGCAGAGTTTCTCCTTTCAGGTATCGGATAAGGCGGGAATCTTCCACCGGAAGAGAAATTACAGCTTCTGCATCACCTTTGTGGAGGGCAAGCGCAAAGGGCTGGGAAGGCTCAAAACGGTTTTTCTTAAGATCTCCCAGATAAAGACCGTTTCGCAAAAAGGTAAGTCCGCGGAAATTACTGTTGACAGGAGGAAGATAATAAACTTTATCACCTCTTGTTTCCACCCGGCTCCAGTCAAAAGTTTTCCCGCCCAGGGTTTTCAGTCCGACCTCTTCAAAAAACAGACGAAGCCATTTTTCGGTATCCGGATTAGAACGGACGGAAGCTGGCTGTTGGATCCGGTCCGTCTGTCCCTGTTTTCGGAGAAGAGCCAGAAAATGTCCTTCTCCATTCATTTTGTGAGGGAAGATACGGACGCATTTAGTCAGTTCCTTATTTCCGTTTCCCCATTCCGGAACTCCGTGAGAAAAGCCTTCATATTCCGGAAGCGGCAGAAGTTCCATATCTGTTCTTTTTTCCAGAAGAAAACTAATGGTGCCTTCATCTTCTTCCGGAGCAAATGTACAGGTAGAGTAGAGGAGAAGACCTCCGGGGCGGAGCATATCTGCAGCCTGAAGGATCAGTTCTCTTTGAATGGAGGCAAGTTCACTGGATTTTTTTGGAGTCCAGTCTTTTGCCAGAGCTTCTTCTTTTCGGAACATACCTTCACCGGAGCAGGGGGCGTCCAGAAGAATCTTATGGAAAAATTCCGGGAATTTTTCTGTAAGATGTGCAGGGGTTTCGTTTGTCAGGAAGCTGTTGGAAATCCCAAACAGTTCCATATTACGAAGAAGCGCTTTTGTGCGGGAAGCACTGATGTCATTGGCGATCAGAAGTCCTTCTCCACACAGGGCGGCACCAAGAGCAGTGGCTTTTCCGCCGGGAGCCGCACAGAGATCCAGAACAGTTTCTCCCGGCTCCACAGGAAGACATGCGGCGGGCGTCATAGCGCTGGGCTCCTGCAGATAGTAGAGACCAGCCTGATAAAGGGGACATCTGGAAGGACGGATCTCTTCTGTATAAAAGTAACCGTTTGTTGTCCAGGGAATCGGGCTGACCGGAAAAGGAACGATCCGTTCAAATTCTTCACAGCTTATTTTTGATGTATTGACACGAAGTCCATAAGTTCTTGGGGAACGATAACTTTCTAAAAAAGCGTCATATTCACTTCCGAGCATTTCTTTCATACGCTCAAGAAAAGGTACAGGAAGCAGTTCGATATTAGATAATTCTCCCATATTAACCTCCAGTATTATTTATTGGAATGTCAGAATCCCTGATGATCGGTAAGGAAGACTGACATCTAATGTTTATCATATCACAGATAGATAGATTTGACATCTGTCTGTTATTGATATTTCAGGATACTTTTCTTTTATTTTCGTGTTTTTTTCATGTGTTAAACCAGTAGTACAGTGTAAAAATGTCCGAATTCTGCAATATGTACATACAAGTGCTTTTGAATAAATGTACCAATAGTACATACAACTTAAAGACAACTTTCCGTTAAAATAGTTAAAAAAATAGAATATCCTCTTGACATAAATAAAATAACAGTGTACAATGTGCTTACAGTCAAAGGTGACACACGATATGAGACGTGCAAAGTGCACAAAAAACGATCTCGAATATTGTGCACGTTTTATCGTGAAAACAATCCAACTTGTACATAACTTGTACATGAAATTATTTAAAGGGAGGAAACAAAATGAACAAGAAATTACTCAGCACAGTACTTGCAGCTACAATGGTATGCTCTATGGGCGTAGCTTCCACCACAACTGTATTTGCAGAAGATCAGAAAACAGTTGGTATTCTGATGCCGACTCAGTCTTCTGAGAGATGGATCAACGACGGTGCAAACATGAAAGCCCAGCTTGAAGAAAAAGGCTACAAAGTAGAGCTTCAGTATGCAGAGGATGACACTGCTATGCAGGTTTCTCAGCTTGAGAACTATGTAGGAAAAGGTGTTGACTGTCTGGTTATCGCAGCTATCGATTCCGGTGTTCTTGTAAATGCTGAGGCACAGGCAAAAGAAGCAGGTATTCCGATCATCGCTTATGACCGTCTTCTGATGGATACAGATGCTGTTTCTTATTATGCAACTTTTGATAACAAGGGTGTTGGTACTGTTATCGGTAACTACATCAAAGAGAACAAAGATCTTGATGCAGCTCGTGAGGCTGGTGAATCTTACACCATCGAGTTCTTCATGGGATCTCCGGATGATAACAACGCACTCTTCCTGTACAATGGTATTATGGAAGTACTTCAGGAGTACCTGGATGACGGAACTCTGGTATGTAAATCCGGAAGAACTTCTTTCGAAGATACATGTATCCTCAGATGGTCTCAGGAAACAGCTCAGGCTAACTGCGAGAATATTCTGACAGCAAATTACGCTGACGAAGATCTTGATATCGCATGCTCCGCATTCGACGGATTTGCATATGGAATCAAAGCAGCTCTTCTTGGCGCAGGCTACACAACAGAAAACTGGCCGATGATCACAGGACAGGACGCTGAAGTTATGGCTACAAAGAACATCATCGACGGAACTCAGACAATGTCTATCTACAAAGATACACGTCTCCTTGCTGAAAAAGCCGTAACAATGGTAGACGCAGTTCTTAAGGGCGAGGAGCCGGAAATCAACGATACAGAGCAGTATGACAATGGTAAAATGGTTGTTCCTACCTATATGTGTGAGCCGGTTGCAGTAGATCAGTCCAACTATAAAGAACTTCTGATTGACGGCGGATACTACACAGAGGATCAGCTGAAATAATAAAATCAACTGAATGCGCGATTTTAAGGGGCGGCGGGAAAATCCGCCGCCCCTTGTTTTGAAAATAAGAAGAAAAGGAGAGAGGGAGAGACATGTCTGAAGTTATTTTGGAAATGAAGCACATAACAAAGGCATTTTCCGGCGTAAAGGCTCTGGATGATGTAAACCTTCAGGTTAAGAAGGGCGAGATCCATGCGTTATGCGGCGAGAACGGAGCAGGCAAGTCAACTCTGATGAATGTACTTTCCGGTGTGTATC
This sequence comes from uncultured Blautia sp., assembly GCA_900553515.1. Classification (GTDB taxonomy): domain Bacteria; phylum Bacillota; class Clostridia; order Lachnospirales; family Lachnospiraceae; genus Blautia_A. The sequence continues at coordinate 70,953 of USDN01000003.1, forward strand.
CTTATGGTTCATACGAGGGAGACATCATCTATAAAGGTGAGACATGTAAGTTCCATAAGATTAAGGACAGTGAAAGCAAGGGTATTGTTATTATTCATCAGGAACTGGCATTAAGCCCGTATCTGTCAATTGCAGAAAATGTTTTCATGGGCAACGAGCGTGTTTCCATGAAAGGCGTCATTGACTGGACAAAGACAAGAGGAGAGGCAAAAGAAGCCCTGGCTCATGTAGGTCTTGAAAATGAAAATTTAAATGCTCCTGTAAACACACTTGGAGTAGGAAAACAGCAGCTGATCGAGATTGCAAAAGCAATGGCAAAGAACGTAGATCTTCTGATCCTGGATGAGCCTACAGCGGCTCTTAATGACGAGGAGTCTGCGCAGCTTTTGGAAATCATGCTGGAGCTGAAAAAGAAAGGCGTTACCTGTATCATTATCTCCCATAAGCTGAATGAGATCAGTTATGTGGCAGACGCCATTACGATTATCCGTGACGGAAAGACCATCGAAACACTGAAAAAAGGTGTGGACGAGTGGACAGAGGACCGTATCATCAAAGGTATGGTAGGACGTGAAATGAACAACCGTTATCCGGTTCGTGACAACTGTCCCATCGGTGATGTGGTGCTGGAAGTTAAAAACTGGAATGCATATCATCCGGAAATCGCAGAAATGCAGATCCTGAAAAACATCAACATCAAGGTTCGCGCAGGAGAAGTAGTAGGACTTGCAGGACTGATGGGCGCCGGACGTACAGAGTTTGCCATGAGTCTTTTCGGACATTCCTATGGACAGAAGATCTCCGGTGAGGTTTATATGCACGGCAAAAAAGTCAGCACAAAGACAGTCAGGGATGCAATTAATAATAAGATCGCATATACATCTGAAGACCGTAAAACATATGGTCTGGTGCTGATTAATGATATCAAGACAAATATGACAATGGCTGCCCTTCGCAATTATTATTCAAATGGTGTGGTTGTTGATGAAAGAAAAGAAAACATTGAGGCGGAAGAATACAAGAAGAAGATCAATGTAAAGGCTACTTCCATTCACCAGACAGTCGGCGCTCTTTCCGGAGGTAACCAGCAGAAGGTGGTGCTTGCCAAGTGGATGATGACTCAGCCGGATGTGCTGATTCTGGATGAGCCGACACGAGGTATTGACGTTGGCGCAAAATATGAGATCTACTGTGCCATTAATGACATGGCCCGGGCAGGAAAAGCTGTGATCGTTATTTCTTCTGAAATGCAGGAGATTATCGGTACCTGTGACCGTGCGTACATCATCAATGAAGGTCGTATTGCAGGAGAACTCAGCCACGAAGAACTGAGTCAGGAAAGTATCATGAAGTGCATTATGGACAGTAATGCGAAAGGAGAAGAGTAATGGGAACAGATACTAAGAAAAAATATGTAAATCTGGACTTGAAGTCCCTTGGAATGATCGTAGCGCTTGTTGTTATCTTTGCTATTTTCTATGTGCTTACAGGCGGATCTAATGCAACGCCTACCAATATCAATAACCTGATCATGCAGAATGGTTATATCATCATTCTGGCAACAGGTATGCTGCTCTGTGTACTGACCGGATATATCGATCTGGGTGTTGGTTCTGTTGTAGCTCTTGGCGCTGCATGTGCAGCAAAACTTGTTGTTGAGCAGAATGTACCGGTTGCTCTTGCATGGCTGGTTGCTATCGGAATCGGTCTTGCAGTTGGTGTTTTTTCCGGTTTCTTTATCGCATACCTGGATATCCCTCCATTCGTAGTAACCCTGGCTACCATGCTTATGGGTCGTGGACTTACATATACCTTACTGAAATCCCTTACTGTAGGACCTCTTCCACAGAATTATGCATTTATCGGAACCGGTTTCCTTCCCACTGTTAAAGTGGATTTTGCAGGCGGTACACTGGATCTGGTGTGTGTAGTGGTAGCTGTTGTTGTAACTGCTGGTATTATCCTTTCTGAGCTGAATACCATCAAAACAAATAATAAATACGGATTTGCAAACATCGTTCCGTGGCAGATGGCAGTAAAAGATGTTGTGATCCTTCTGATCGTATGGTTCTTCTTTATCAAGCTTGGTCAGTATAATGGTATTCCGATTCAGCTGATCGTTCTTGGTGTAGTAGTAGCGGTTTATCATTTCATCACAAGTAAAACAGTTGCAGGACGTCAGATCTATGCAATGGGCGGTAATGCTAAGGCAGCAAGACTTTCCGGTATCAATACCAAGCATGTATTCTTCTGGGTATATGTAAACATGGGTGTTCTTGCAGCTCTTGCAGGTATCGTTTTATCCGCTCGTCAGGGCGGCGCAAACCCGAAAATGGGTGATGGAATCGAAATGGATGCCATCGCATCCTGCTATATCGGCGGTGCAGCTGCATCCGGTGGCGTAGGTACTGTTATCGGCGCCGTTGTAGGTGCTCTTGTAATGGGTGTCCTGAACAACGGTATGTCCATGTGCGGTATGTCTACAGACCTTCAGAAGGTAGTAAAAGGCGCCGTACTTCTTGGCGCTGTTGTACTTGACGTAACAACGAAAAAGAAAAAAAATTAATAATCTGAACTGGTAATAAAATATGAGAATTTCAAAATACCGTCAGGTGACGGAATGGATTCAAAACAGAATAGCATCCGGAGAGCTGAACCGCGGAGACCAGATTGAATCAGAAAATGATATCAGTCGTACCTTCGGGATCAGCCGCCAGACGGTGCGGCACGCACTGGGACTTTTGGAGCAGCAGGGGGTTCTGACCCGTGTTCAGGGAAGCGGAACTTATGTCAGTGATGAGAAGGCGGTGGAGGAAGAAAAAAAAGAACTTTCCCATACCGTGACCATCATCACCACTTATGTGGATAATTATATTTTTCCGCGTATCCTGCGTCCTATGGTGGAACGTCTGGAAAAGGATGGATACAGTGCGCGTATTATGTTTACAGGCAACCGTATTGAAACAGAACGCAGGCTGCTGGAACGATTTCTTGAAGAGGGAAATCGTGATCCGCTTATTGCAGAACCGGTCATGAGCGGTCTGCCAAATCCAAATCTGAAATATTACAGACGGCTGATGTCCAGAGGAATCCCGATTCTGTTTTTTAACAGTTTTTATGAAGACTTGAATATCCCCCATATCAGTATGGATGATATCCAGGCAGGAAAGATTGCAACGGAATATCTGATTCAGAAGGGGCATACCCGTATTGCCGGCATCTTTAAAACAGATGACGGACAGGGAAGAAGAAGATATCTTGGTTATCTGAAAGCTCTGGGACACGCAGGTATCGAGGTGGACGAAAGCAGAGTATGCTGGATCGATACTCTGGAGCTGAAAGATTTTTCCCGTATTGTGGAAAAACTGAAAAACCGTCTGCGGGGATGTACGGCCTGCGTCTGTTATAATGATGAGGTTGCCCATGAACTGACAAGGAGAATGATTCAGAACGGCAAAAAGATTCCGGAGGATCTTTCTGTTGTAGGGATTGATAATTCGGATCTTGCCAGACTTAATTCTGTTCCCCTTACTTCTGTAGGACATCCTATGGAAGCTCTGGGAACCCGTGCTGCAGAAATGATCCTGCAGCTGATCCAAAATCCAAACAGTGATGTGACATATGAATTTCCGGTGGAGATCAGTGAACGTTCATCGGTTTGCACATATGCAGCAGAGTAATTCAGGAGGTTAGAAAGAATGAAAGCAGCAAAAAATTATAAGTTTTGGTTTGCAACAGGTTCACAGGATCTTTATGGAGATGAGTGCCTGAGAAAGGTAGCAGAGCACTCTAAGATCATCGTAGATAAATTAAATGCATCCGGCGTACTTCCTTACGAGGTTGTATGGAAACCAACTCTGATCACAAATGAAGTGATCCGCCGTACCTTTAATGAGGCTAATGCAGACGAGGAATGTGCAGGTGTTATCACATGGATGCACACTTTCTCTCCGGCGAAATCATGGATTCTTGGTCTTCAGGAGTATCGTAAGCCGCTTCTTCACCTGCATACACAGTTTAATGAAGAAATTCCTTATGATACCATTGACATGGATTTCATGAATGAAAACCAGTCTGCTCATGGTGACCGTGAATATGGCCATATCGTAACCCGAATGGGCATTGAGCGTAAGATCATTGTAGGACACTGGAACGACCGTGCTGTTCAGGAGCGCATCGCAACCTGGATGCGTACCGCTATCGGTATTATGGAAAGCAGCCATATCCGTGTTATGCGTATTGCAGACAACATGAGAAATGTGGCTGTAACAGAGGGCGATAAGGTTGAGGCTCAGATCAAATTCGGATGGGAGATCGACGCTTATCCGGTAAACGAGATCGCAGAGGCAGTAAAAGCTGTTTCCAAAGCAGATACAGATACTCTGGTAGAAGAGTATTATGACAAATATCAGATTATCCTTGAGGGAAGAGACGAGGCTGAATTCCGTAAACATGTAGCGGTACAGGCACAGATCGAGCTTGGTTTTGAAAGCTTCCTTGAGGAGAAAGATTATCAGGCAATCGTAACTCACTTCGGTGATCTTGGATGTCTTCAGCAGCTTCCGGGACTTGCTATCCAGAGACTGATGGAAAAAGGCTATGGATTTGGAGCAGAGGGCGACTGGAAAACAGCAGCTATGGTGCGTCTGATGAAAATTATGACACAGAATACACCAAATGCAAAAGGTACTTCCTTTATGGAGGATTACACTTATAATCTGGTTCCTGGAAAAGAAGGAATCCTTCAGGCTCACATGCTTGAGGTATGCCCGACTATCGCAGACGGTCCTGTAAGCATCCGTGTAAATCCACTTTCCATGGGTGATCGTGAGGATCCGGCACGTCTGGTATTTGAAGCTAAAGAAGGTCCGGCTGTAGCTACCTCTCTTGTTGATCTTGGAAACCGTTTCCGTCTGATCATCAATGATGTGGACTGCAGACATACAGAAAAAACAATGCCGAATCTTCCGGTTGCATCTGCTTTCTGGACACCGCAGCCAAATCTTGCTACAGGAGCTGAGGCATGGATCCTTGCAGGCGGTGCACACCATACAGCATTTTCCTATGACCTTACTGCAGAGCAGATGGGCGACTGGGCAAATGCAATGGGCATTGAGGCTGTATATATTGATAAAGATACTACAATCCGTAACTTTAAGAATGAATTAAAATGGAATTCTGTTTATTACAGATAATCAGTTTCCATGTTCCTTATATTCGAAAAAAGAAAATTATAAAATGGCTTAGGAAAAGTCCTGCTGTACTCTTTGAGTGCTGCAGGGCTTTTTCTATGCAGAAAGATGAAACAGATTTTTTGTTATAATACTATTGACAAAACTATATTATATGATATATAGTATTATCAACAAAACAATATTAATAAAAAAATAATATTACACAAAGAATAAAAAGGATGTGACTCTATGGTATTTAACACAGGTGCAGCCCTTCTGGATGCAATAGTTCTTGCTATCGTATCCAAGGAACAGGATGGAACCTATGGTTACAAGATCACCCAGGATGTCCGCAGTGTTCTGGATATTTCAGAATCTACGCTTTATCCGGTACTGAGAAGGCTCCAGAAAGATGAATGTCTGGAAACCTATGATATGGCATATGAGGGCCGGAACCGCAGATATTATAAATTAACAGAAAAAGGATCTGCACAGCTGAATTTGTACAAAGTGGAATGGAAAAACTATTCTTCAAAAATTTCCAGACTGTTCGAAGGGGGAATTGGATAATGGACAGAAAAGAGTTTATGAAACAGTTGGAACTTCTTCTTTCCGACATCTCAGAGGATGAAAGAAGAGAAGCTCTTGACTATTACGAAAGTTATTTTGATGAAGCAGGAGAAGAAGAGGAAGCTTCGGTAATACAGAAGCTGGGAAGCCCGGGCAAGGTAGCTGCTATCATTAAAGCAGATCTGAGAGAAAACAGTGATTCATCAGGAACTTATACAGAAAACGGATACTATGATGAAAGAACAGAAGAGCCGGGACAGATGCCGGGAGAACGCCCTACTGACAGAAAAGAAAGAGGTTATCAGCCGAAAGAAAAACGTGGACGGGGCAAGCTGACACTGATATTGATCCTGTTGATTTTTCTTTCACCATTTCTTGCAGGAGCAACAGGCGGCATCATTGGATTTTTATTAACAATCATTTTTCTTCCGTTTTTGTTAGCCTTTGGCGCAGGAGCCGGGGTGATCGGTATGCTGATCGGTGGAGCTGTTATGATTTTTACTGGAATTGGTCTTTGCTTCAACACCGCGGCAGCAGGAATCCTGACTGTTGGGATCGGATGTATTTTTATGGCGATAGGACTTGCAGGCCTTGTGTTTGTAGTATGGTTTGTAGGCAGCCTGTTTCCAAGGTTTCTCAGATGGTTTACAGATTGGTGTCACAGACTTTTAAGCAGAGAAAGAAAGGATGGTAAGACAGTATGAAGAAATTTTCGAAAATTGTTTTAGGTACAGCGGCAGTTTTTGGCGTTTTGGGATGTGGATTTACCGTTGCAGGAGCAGCTATGGGAGCTTCTGTGGAAGAGATGAAGTATGAGGGAAGTTCCGTGCAGAAAGCAGTGAACAATATGGTGCGGATGGTAGATCACTGGGATGAGGACGACGACTGGGAGGATGACTGGAATGAGAATGACGACTGGGATGAGGATGACCGGGACGAAAGGCAGGCAGTTCCGTCAGGAGACAGCGGGACATATGAATTTGACGGCATTTCTTCCATGGATATTGAATTAAACTATGATGAGCTGATCCTTCGTGAAAGTGAAGACCAGAAGATCAGGGTTACCGTTGACGGAGATGCAGTGGACAGTGTAAGAGTCAGCACGGAAGGCTCAGAGCTTCAGATTGAAAACAAAGATAATCACAAACCGGAGGGAAGAACGGTTACAGTTGCTTATCCTGCAGGAACAGAATTTACAGAAGTGAGCATTGATATTGACGCAGGAACGGCAGCTCTGGAGGATGATCTGAAAGCAGGAGAATTCAGTGTTTCCGTAGGAGCAGGAACTCTGGAAAACTACGGTATCGTGACAGCCGGACAGACAGATGTTGAGGTTGGAGTGGGAACTGTGGAATTAACAGATCTGGATGCAGATTATATAGAAGCAGAGTGTGGCGTAGGGATGATGTCTCTTGATGTGGCAGGTAAAAAGGAAGATTACAATTACCGTATTTCCTGCGGAGTGGGAAGTGTTCTTCTTGCGGAGGATGAGTTTACAGGCCTTGGCGCAACAAAAAAAGTAGAAAATAACGGAGCTTCCCGAAAGATGCATTTAGAATGCGGAATGGGAACCCTGGAAGTGGACTTTGAGGAATAACAGAAAGGAAGTAATGGAGATGAGCAACAAACGCCTTTATAAATCATCAGTAAACTGTATGCTTTGTGGTGTATGTGGAGGAATTGCAGAATATTTCGATATCGATCCTACCCTGGTGCGTCTGGCATGGGTGATCCTTACTTGTTTCGGCGGTGCGGGATTCTGGGCCTATATTATTGCAGCGATCATTATTCCGAGAGGATAAATATCTGTATAATCTTTATAAAACTGTCAATACTTCTGGTGAACAGAAATATGGGTTACTGAGAACAGTAATAAATAAGGAGTGTGAGCACAGTGAATAAAGATAAAGAAGTAGAAAATTATCTGAATGGAGAGCTTTCCGAAGATGAAAGGCTGAAATATGAGATCGCCGGGGAACTGGGACTTCTGGATCAGGTTCTGGAGAATGGCTGGAGAAGTCTTTCTGCCAAGGAGACCGGACGGATCGGCGGACTGATGACACGCAGAAAAAAACAACAGAAGTAAATAATATGATTCAGGAAAATCCTGCTGTCTGAAAGGGCTGGCAGGATTTTTCTTTTTCTCAAAAATGTGCAGTTGTAAAACAAATCTTCCTGTGATATTCTTGAATTAACTGAAAAATTAGGCGAAAAAGAACAAATTACTTTGTTGATTGTTACATAAAAAATTACGATGTGAATGAGGAAAATATGGGATTTAAGGATAAAATAGCTGTTGTTACAGGCGGAACACACGGAATCGGAAAAGCAATCACGGAATTATTTCGAAAAGAAGGCGCAAAGGTAGAAGTGATTGATATTTCAGAAGGCGATCACTTTATTGGGGATATTGGAAAAAAAGAAGTTCTGGAACAGTTTGCCGCTTATGTCCTCAAAAAGCACGGACATGTAGATTATCTGATCAATAATGCACCTCCGGCTATGAAGGGAATTGATGAATGTTCTTATGAGGAATTTCAGGATGCGTTATCAGTAGGTGTGATAGCTCCTTTTTATCTTTCCAGGCTGTTTAGTGGTCATTTTTGTCAGGGAGGGTCGATTATTAATATTTCTTCGTCCAGAGACAGAATGAGTCAGCCGCAGACAGAAAGTTATACAGCAGCAAAAGGAGGGATCGCAGCATTGACACATGCTCTGGCAGTGAGCCTGTCAGGGAAGGTGAGAGTGAATTCGATTTCTCCGGGCTGGATTGATACGGAATATAAAGAATATCGAGGATCAGATGCAGATCAGCATCCGGCAGGAAGAGTGGGCAATCCTATGGATATAGCGGAAATGGTTTTATTTTTATGCTCAGATAAGGCCGGGTTCATTACAGGAGAAAATATCTGTATTGACGGCGGTATGACCAGACAGATGATTTATCATGATGACTGCGGATGGAACTATCAGCAGGAATAAAAGGAGGAATTATGAACGAGATTATTAAAAGTTTATACAACAGAAAATCTATGAGGGTTTATGAAGAGAAACCCATTCCGGAGGAAATGAAACAGGTCATTCTGGAGGCGGCAGCCCAGGCGCCAAGTGCAGGATGCCAGCAGCTTTATACCATTCTGGATGTTACAGATGAGAAATTGAAGGAAGCGCTTTCTGAAACCTGTGACCATCAGCCTTTTATTGCAAAAGCTCCTATGGTTCTGGTGTTCTGTGCAGACTGTAAAAAATGGTATGACACCTATCTGGAAGCTGGATGCAGTCCACGGAAACCTGGGGCGGGAGATTTGATGCTGGCAGTGACAGATGCGGCTATCGCGGCACAGAATGCAGTTGTGGCAGCAGAAAGCTTCGGTATCGGTTCCTGCTATATAGGTGATATTATGGAAAACTATGAAGAGCAGCGCAGGCTTCTTCAGCTTCCGGAATATGTGTTTCCGGCAGTGATGCTTGTGTTTGGGTGGCCTACAGAGCAGCAGAAAAAGAGAACGAAGCCATTGCGTTTTGAACAGAAGCATATTGTTCATGAAAATACTTACCGTAGCATGGATGGAGAGGAACTTCGTCAGATGTTTACGGATCGCTGCGGACAGAAATCCTTCGAGGAGTGGACAAAGGCATTTTGTGACCGGAAATATGATTCGGATTTTTCCAGGGAGATGACCAGATCGGTGGAGGAGTATCTGAAGCAGTTTCAGGTCTGAATTTGTGTTTGCGGGGATGATGCGTGAATTGAAAAAGAAAGATAGTTTAAAAGTTTTTCAGGCGGAATCGCCTGACAGAAAGTGAGATTTAATCATGAAACAGAAAAACAACACGGCTGGGCTGGTCAAAGAAATTGTGATTCTGACCGTGGCTATGGTGATAATTTCCGCAGCAGTTTATTTTTTCCTGGTGCCAAGTGAGACATCTATCAGCAGTATTTCCGGTCTGGGGATCATACTGTCCCATTTCGTTCCCCTTCCATTGTCAGTGATCACTATGATTTTAAACGTAGTGCTTCTGATCATCGGATTTCTGACCTGCGGCAAAGAATTTGGGGTAAAAACTGTTTATACCAGTATTATGCTTCCGGTGTTTTTGGGAATATATGAAAAGGTCTTTCCAAATTTCCATTCTCTTACAGAAAGTCCGGAACTGGATGTGATCTGTTACATTCTGGTAGTCAGTGCAGGATCCAGTATTCTTTTTAATCGAAATGCCTCCTCAGGGGGACTGGATATCGTTGCAAAGATCATGAATAAATACCTTCATATGGAACTGGGAAAAGCCATGTCTCTGTCCGGTATGTGCATCGCTCTTTCAGCAGCGCTGGTATATGACAAAAAAGCAGTTGTTTTAAGTGTTTTGGGAACCTATTTTAACGGTCTTGTACTGGATCATTTTATTTTTGGACAGAACATTAAAAGAAGGGTCTGCATTATTACAAAGCATGAAAAAGAACTCAGGGAATTTATTCTCCATCATCTGCACAGCGGAGCTACTATTTATGAATCCATCGGCGCCTATAATATGCAGAAACGCAACGAGATCATTACCATTGTAGATAAAAGTGAATATCAGAAGCTGATGGACTATATGAACCATCAGGATCCGGATGCATTTATCACGGTGTATACCGTGTCTGATGTGAGATATCGGCCTAAAATATAAGAAACTGTAAGGTTATTTTTGGATGAAAAGTATATTACGAATATACATAAAGAAAAGACAGGAGGATACTATGGATACAAAGAAATTTCAATGGACAAGAGAACCAGAAAAATACTCTGTAAAGGAGCAGCGCGTTGAGATCACAACGGAACCGCATACAGATCTGTGGCAGCGGACATATTATCACTTCAGAAATGACAATGCACCTGTATTTCAGATGGAAACAGAAGAAAAGTTTTTCTCATTTGTGGTGAAAACAGACTTCAGCAGCAGCGGTCACAGATTTGACCAGTGCGGGATCGTTATGTATCTGGACTCGGATAACTGGCTGAAAGGTTCTGTGGAATTTGAGAATGAAGAATTTCAGCATCTGGGTTCCGTAGCTACCAACCATGGATATTCGGACTGGGCTACAACAGCAATTCCGGCAGATGTGAAGCAGATGTGGTACCGTTTCAGCCGCAGAGAGGATGATTATTGCATCGAATGTTCCACAGACGGAAAGAAATTTTCTCAGATGAGAGTCTGCCATATGTGGGAGGGCGCAGGAAAGATACGCTTTGGAATTTATGCATGCAGTCCGGAGGATTCCAGCTTTACCGCTGTTTTTACAGATATGGAAATCACAGAATGTATGTGGAAATCACATGATGGACAGCAGCCGGATGTGGATAAGCTGTAAAAACAAAATATAGAAAGAATAGTATAAAAATGTATGCCGTCACAGAAGCTGTGGCGGCATACATTTTTAAAGGGAAAATCGTTCTCTGGTATATTTTTTGGTAAAAGAAAGATATTTTTCCACACTGTTGTTGATGTATCGCCCTTTTTTCCACACAATGCCGATATCCTGCTGGATCAGAGGAATGACCGGGATTTTTATAATTTCGGTATTGGAGGGCAATACGGAAGAATACAGAAAGGCTCCGGCAAGATTTTCAGAAATAAATTTCTGGATGGTATGGAGCTGACTGGCATGAAGGATAATGTCAGGTTTGCATCCGATGCTGTCAAAAAGCGCAGATAAAGTGGAATTTTGTACAGAATCGGTATTGTACATGATCAGTGGCTCGCCTTGCAGCATTTCAAGAGTCACTTTTTTCTCATTGGCAAGATGATGTTTCGGGGATACACAGAATACAATATGGTCTCCCAGGATTCGGCAGGAATTCATTTTGTCAATGTCATAAAAATTCATATTCACAAGAGCAAGATCCAGAGTTTCCTCCTGTACCAGATCAGCAGCCCTTCTAGAGCCATATTCAAAAAGTTCCACAGGGATTTCCGGGTACTCTTTCCGGAATTCTGTCAGCATATCCGGAAAAAAGATGGTGCTGAGAATGGGTGGAATCCCTATACGCACAGGAGAAGTCTGTTTTCCGAGATCATAAAGCTCGGAAGAGGTTTGCTGAATTTGATGGAGCAGAGCGGCAGCCTTCTGGTAAAAAAGTTCTCCCTCCTTGGTCAGTGTCATATGATTTTTGGAGCGGGTGAACAGACTGACAGAAAATTCTTTTTCCAGTTCACGTATGGCATTTGAGACAGCCGGCTGGGTCACATATAATTTCTGAGCAGCCTGGGTGATGCTGTGGTACTGGCTGACAGCACAGAAATATTCTAATTGTACAATTTTCATAATATCTATTCCCTTTTATAAAAAAATTAATAGCGCAGATTCTGGTGAATATGCATGAAAAAACAATTGTTTTGCTTTTAAGTATAACATAATTTTGGGTAAAAATAACAAAAAAGTCGAATCTGATAATTATTTTTTATGCAGGTATCATTTTTAGTAAATATACAGGATAAAAACTGACTGCTATAATGAAGGCACATCAGGAAAGTAATAAACCGGCCGTTTTATTACCGAGATAAATGGAGGGAAAGGAAATGAGTCCATCAACAATAACTTTGTTATTTCTAGTATTTGCGGTAGTCATGTTCGTCTGGGAAAAGATACCGCTGGGAGTAACCTCAATGATTGTCTGTATTGGTCTGGTTGTGACTGGAGTGCTGGATATCAAATCTGCTTTTGCAGGCTTCATTGACAATAATGTGATTTTATTTGTAGCAATGTTTATCGTGGGAGGCGCTCTGTTTGAAACAGGAATGGCCAACAAAATTGGCGGTATTGTTACAAAATTTGCGAAAACAGAAAGAATGTTGATCATTGCTATTATGGTCATCGTTGGTCTGATGAGCGGGGTTCTGTCAAATACAGGTACAGCGGCAGTTCTGATACCAGTGGTGATTGGGATTGCAGCAAAATCCGGCTATAAAAGATCGCGTCTGCTTATGCCGCTGGTTTTTGCGGCAGCAATGGGAGGAAATCTTTCTCTGATCGGAGCACCGGGTAATCTGATTGCCCAGAGTGCACTGGAAGAGATGGGGCTTGACTTTGGATTTTTTGAATATGCAATCGTAGGGCTGCCCATTCTGGTCGTAGGAATCGTGTTTTATGCAACGATTGGCTACAGACTTCTTCCGGATCATGAGGTTAAGGATGATGGTGCTTTTGATACAGACAGGGATTTTGACAATGTTCCGGCATGGAAACAGTGGACCTCTTTAATCGTATTGGTTCTGACTCTTCTTGCTATGATCTTTGAAGACCAGATTGGTATTCAGTTGAATATTTCCGGCTGTATTGGAGCACTGGTTCTGATTCTGACAGGAGTTATTTCAGAGAAGGATGCACTGAAATCCATTGATCTGAAAACAATTTTTCTTTTTGGCGGAACACTTTCTCTGGCAGCGGCACTTCAGAAAACAGGCGCAGGAGAAATGATCGCAAGTACAGTAATCGGAGCATTGGGAGACGAGCCGTCCCCGTATATTCTTACTTTTGTGGTATTTATCCTCTGCTGTATACTTACAAATTTTATGTCAAATACGGCAACCACAGCTTTGATGGTTCCCATCTGTCTGTCTATTGCACAGGGAATGGGAGCTGATCCAAGGGCAGTGCTTATGGCCTGTGTGATCGGAGGCTCCTGTGCATATGCAACACCAATTGGTATGCCGGCAAATACAATGGTTGTGGGGGCAGGAGGCTATCGGTTTATGGATTATGTAAAGGCTGGATTTCCGCTGATCGTGATCGCAACAGTGGTCAGTATGATTATTCTCCCCATTGCATTTCCATTTTTTCCGTAATGAATCATAAAAATAATCAATTTAGGAGGCAAAGAAAATGAGCAAAGAAGAACAGGTGCAGAAGCTTACGGATTATATGGCGAATTTTGTGGCGTATATCGGCAAGGTGCTGCCGGATGACATTATCGCCAAGCTGGACGAACTGGCAGAAAAAGAGGACAGCCCTTTGTCCAAAGTAATCTATGAAACAATGAAAAAAAATCAGAAGCTGGCTAAGGAATTAAACCGCCCCAGCTGTCAGGATACAGGAGTGTTACAGTTCTGGGTAAAATGTGGAACAAAATTTCCTCTGATCGGGGAACTGGAGGCGCTTTTGAAGGAAGCGGTTGTAAAAGCTACCTTTGAAGCACCTCTTCGCCACAATAGTGTGGAAACTTTTGACGAATATAATACAGGAAAGAATGTAGGAAAAGGAACTCCTACAGTATTCTGGGATATTGTACCGGACAGTGATCAATGTGAAATTTATGCTTATATGGCCGGCGGTGGCTGCACACTTCCGGGAAAGGCGATGGTTCTTATGCCAGGTGCCGGATATGAAGGTGTGACAAGATTTGTTATGGATGTGATGACCTCTTACGGACTGAATGCATGTCCGCCGCTGCTGGTAGGAGTGGGGGTAGCCACTTCTGTGGAAACAGCAGCACTGCTTTCCAAGAAAGCTCTGATGCGTCCTCTTGGCAGTCACAATGAAAATACGCGTGCCGCATCTATGGAAAAACTTTTGGAGGATGGAATCAATGCGATCGGCCTTGGACCTCAGGGAATGGGAGGAAAATATTCGGTCATGGGAGTGCATATTGAAAATACGGCAAGGCATCCGTCAGCGATTGGCGTTGCCGTCAATGTGGGGTGCTGGTCTCACAGACGCGGACACATTATTTTTGATAAGGATCTGAACTATACGATTACAACACATTCGGGGGTGACTTTATAATGCTGGAAATTAAAAATGGAAAGAAAATTTTGACAACACCGATTTCGGATGAAGATCTGAAAGACATTCATGTAGGAGATATCGTTTATTTGAATGGAAGTATGACAACCTGTCGTGATGTGGCTCATAGACGTCTGGTAGAAGGAGGACGGAAGCTTCCGGTAGATGTAAGAAATGCTGCAATTTTTCACGCAGGTCCGATTATCCGCCCGCTGGAAAATGATAAGTTTGAAATGGTATCTGTAGGACCAACTACCAGTATGAGAATGGAAAAATTTGAAAAAGAATTTGTAGAAAAAACCGGTGTAAAAGTAATCATCGGAAAAGGAGGAATGGGACCGAATACGGAATATGCATGCAAAAATTATCAGGCGATTCACTGTGTTTTTCCTGCCGGAAATGCAGTAGTGGCAGCTACCGAAGTAGAAGAGATCATTGATGCTCAGTGGAGAGATCTGGGGATGCCGGAAACCTTGTGGCATTGTCGTGTAAAAGAATTTGGTCCTCTGATCGTATCAATTGATACAGAAGGGAGGAACTTATTTGAGGAAAATAAAGTGATCTTTAATGAAAGAAAAGAAAAAGCCATAAAAGGAATCTGCAGTCAGGTAGGTTTCATTAAATAAATATACAGAAACAGCCACGAGTTTATACAATTTTCACATCTTTTTTTTCTGCACTGATTGAAGAAATTTTACAAAACTGATATACTGAATCTATGGAAGGAGGGCACCGGGACTTCATAAATCTATGAGTCTGTTGGTACCTCCTTTTCGTAAAGTAAGAAAAGGCAGGAAAAAATATGAGGAGTCAGAATAATGCATATGTAAAGCTGGAAAATGTATCCAAGATCTACGGCTCCGGGGAAGTGCGTATCGTTGCCGTGGACGAGATAAGTTTTGAAATCAGCAAAGGGGAATTTGTAGTGGTGGTAGGTCCCAGTGGAGCGGGAAAGACCACCGTCCTGAACATTTTGGGGGGCATGGACAAGGCGACCTCCGGTAAGGTGCTGGTGGATGGGACGGATATCGCGAAATATAATAATAAACAGCTTACCAGTTACAGAAGAGAAGATATTGGGTTTGTGTTCCAGTTTTATAATCTGGTTCCGAATCTTACTGCTCTGGAAAACGTGGAGCTTGCTCTTCAGATCTGCAAAGAACCGCTGGATGCCAGAATGGTTCTTGAGGAGGTAGGGCTGAAGAACCGTCTGGGAAATTTCCCGGCACAGCTTTCCGGAGGAGAACAGCAGAGAGTGTCGATTGCAAGAGCGCTTGCAAAGAATCCCAAACTTCTTCTCTGCGATGAACCTACAGGCGCTCTGGATTATCAGACTGGAAAAGCGATACTGAAGCTTCTGCAGGATATGTGCAGAGAAAAAGGAATGACGGTGATCGTTATTACGCACAACTCTGCTCTGACTCCTATGGCAGACCGTGTGATCAAGATTAAAAATGGGAAAGTTTCTTCCATGGTTCAGAACGAGAACCCTACTTCTGTGGAAAAAATCGAATGGTAGGTGAGGGTTATGAAAAAAGCATTGCATAAGGACTTCTGGATGGAGATCAGGAAAACCAGAGCGCGTTTTATTTCTATTTTCTGTATTGTTTCTCTGGGAGTGGCATTTTTTTCCGGAATACAGGCAAGCTCTCCGGATATGCGAATGTCGGGAGATGCCTACTATACAGAAAACAGGATGATGGATCTGAAGGTGATGGGAACCCTTGGCCTGACAGAAGAGGATGTAGATGCACTGAAAAAAGTAGACGGCGTAGAGTGGGCGGAAGGCGCCTGGTCCACGGACGTCCTTTGCGGGGAGGCGGAATCTCAGAAGGTGCTTCATGTGGAATCCGTCAATGAGAATGTAAACGGACTGACGGTAACAGAGGGGAGGCTTCCGAAAAAAAGCGGAGAGTGTTTTCTGGATGTGACATTTGCACAGGGGATGGGATACCGGATCGGAGATCAGATTGAACTCAGGGAGGATACGGAAGATCCGCTTCTGAAGAAAAAAACATATACGATCACGGGCTTTGGAAGAACGCCTCTTTATATATCGTTCAATCGGGGCAATACGACGCTTGGTTCTGGTGAAGTTAATGGTTTTGCCTATGTACTTCCGGAGGATTTTGACCAGGAAATATATACCCAGATATATATTCGGGCACATGGAGCGGATCAGGTGACAAGTTATACAGACGCTTATGATACTCTGGTAGAAAAGCTTCAGCAGAATGTAGAAGGAATCCAGAAAGAACGCTGCCTGGCCAGATATGAGGATGTCATGTCTGAGGCAGAGGAAAAGCTTGCAGATGCGGAACAGGAACTTGCCGACGGAAAGGCGGAGGCACAAAAGGAACTGGCAGATGCCCGGAAGGAACTGGAGGATGGAGAAAAGGAACTGGCAGATGGAAGGAAAGAATATGAAGATGGTAAAAAACAGCTTGCAGATGCCAGAGAAAAGCTGAAGGACGGACGGGCACAGCTGGATACAGCGCAGCAGACCATAGCAGATGGAAGGATTCAGCTTGCAGATGCCCGGAGTCAGCTTGCTTCCGGGTGGGAGCAGTTTCATGCCGGAGAAGCCCGGCTGTCAGAAGGATGGGCTCAATATAACGGTGGAAAACGGGAATATGATGCGGGTAAGAAAAAGCTGGAGGAGGCAAAAAAGCAGCTTGCCGACGGAAAGAAAAAGCTGGAAGAAAGCAGAGCAGTTCTTGATGAACAACAGAGGCAGCTTGAGGAGGGGATCCTTCAGGCGCAGAATGGGATCGCAGCAATTGATACACAGATTACAGAACTGAACGCACAGATTCCTCAGATAGAAGCTGGTATCCAGCAGGCTGCAGAGGCAGAGGCACAGCTTCCTGCACTGCAGCAGGCATTGACTTCAGCCCAGGGAACAGCAGCAGAGAAGCAGTCGGCTGCAGACATGGCTCAGGCAGCATTGGATGAAGCAATGAAAAAACTGGAAGCAGGTGAGATCACAGAGGAAGATCTGGTTCCCTTCCAGGAAGCTGTGAATGCAGCTGCAGCAGAACTGGAAGCCGCAAACGAAGCCGTGGTTCAGGCTCAGTCGGCATTTGATTCCTGTAGTGCGGCTGCAGCCAGGAAACCGGAACTGGAGGCTGGTCTTGCCGCGGCAAAGGAAGGCATTGTTCAGGCAGAGGCGAAAAAGACAGAACTTGCATTGACGATAGAGCAGCTGCAGGCAGGTAAGACAGCTGTTGAAGAAGGACGGAAAAAGCTGGAACAGGAAGGAAAGAAGCTTCAGCAGGCAGAAAAGGAAATTGCTGCTAATGAGAAAAAACTTGCAGCCAGTGGAAAAAAACTGAAAGAGAGTCTGGCTGTACTTCAGAGCAGTCAGGCAGAGATCGATGCTAACAGACAAAGACTGAATGCAGCGCAGGCAGAAATCAGTGCAAATGAACAGAAACTTTCAGATGGAGAGGCGGAACTTGTACGGGGCAGGCAGGAGATTGCAGATGGAGAGGCAGAGATCAAAGAAAATCAGCAGAAGCTGATCGATGCAGAAAAAGAACTTGCAGATGGAGAAGCAGAACTTGCAGATGGATGGAAAGAATACCGGGACGGCGAAAAGGAGGCGGAGCAGGAGATTGCAGACGGCGAAAAGAAGATTGCTGACGCCCGGAAAGAAATCCAGGATATAGAAGAGCCGGAGTGGATTGTTACAGACAGAAACGATCTTCCGGAGTATTCTGATTATGGAGACAATGCAGACCGTATCAAGAACATCGGAGAAGTGTTCCCGGTGATCTTTTTCCTGGTGGCGGCTTTGATCAGTCTTACCACTATGACCAGAATGGTAGAGGAACAGAGAACGCAGATCGGAACTCTGAAGGCTCTGGGATATGGCAAGTATGCCATCGCTTCCAAGTATCTGAATTATGCATTTCTGGCAACGGTAGGAGGAAGTGCGGCAGGTATCCTGATCGGTGAAAAGATCCTTCCTTATATCATTATCAAGGCATACGGGATCATGTACCACAATGTGGGAAATAACCTGGAGATCCACTATGAACTGAAATTTGCCCTTACAGCTTCCGTTGCAGCTGTGGTCTGTACAGTAGGCGCTACGGTGTTTGCCTGCTATAAGGTGCTGGCAGAGACTCCGGCTTCTCTGATGCGTCCGCCGGCGCCGAAGGAAGGAAAAAGGGTTCTTGTAGAAAAGATCACGATTTTGTGGAAGCATCTGAACTTTACCTGGAAGTCCTGTCTGAGAAATCTTTTCCGCTACAAGAAACGTTTGTTTATGACGATTTTCGGCATCTCCGGAAGTATGGCTCTGATGCTGGTGGGATTCGGGATCAAAGATTCTATTTCGGACATTGTGGTGAAGCAGTATGAGGAACTTCAGCATTACGATGGAACCATTATCACAGATGAAGATGCTACCCTGGAGGAACGGGAAAAACTGTCGGAATATTTAAAACAGAACAAAAAAATCCAGCGTTTTACAAATATTCAGTTTACCAAGATCACAGCGCCCAGGGAAAAATCTAATATCAGCTGCTATCTTTATGTACCGGAAGATATGGATACTTTCCGGGAGGATGTGACATTGAGAAACCGCATTACAAAAGAAGGGTATGAGCTTACTGATGAAGGAGCTGTGATCAGTGAAAAAACAGCCAGGCTTCTGGGGCTTCAGGTGGGAGACAGCATTACGCTGGAAAAAGACCATGAGAAATATCAGGCCAGGGTAGCTGTGATCACAGAAAACTATATGGGTCATTACATTTATATGACTCCTGCAGTTTATGAACAGACCTTTGGGGAAAAGCCTGCCTATGAAGATATCATTTTTTCACTGAAAGACGAGTATCTGGACGAGGAAGAAGCCGTGGGAAAAGAAATTCTTTCCCAGCCGGCAGCATTAAGCATCAGCTATACTGCCAGTCTGGCGGCTCAGGTGGACCGTATGCTCAGCACTTTGGGAATTGTGATCGTGGTCCTGATCGTTTCCGCAGGAATGCTTGCTTTTGTAGTTCTTTATAACCTGAATAATATTAATATCACAGAGCGTCAGAGAGAACTGGCAACTTTAAAGGTACTGGGATTTTATGATAAAGAGGTTTCCCAGTATGTACTGAGAGAAAATATTCTTCTGACCATTGCCGGGATTATTTTCGGATCCGGCTTCGGAGTGCTCCTTCACCGGTATATTATTGTTACAGTAGAGGTGGATGCGGTTATGTTTGGACGAAATATCCGTCCGGTAAGTTTTCTCTACTGTGCAGTGATCACCTGTATCTTTTCAGTGATCGTCAATCTGTTCATGCACAGAAAACTGAAAAAGATCGATATGGTAGAATCTCTGAAATCTGTGGAATAAATTAACTGTGAAATTTCTGCGTTCCTGCTTGACAACCGCAAAAAATGTAATTATAGTAGGAAACATAGCAAAGGCGAGGAAAAAGAGGAGTACGCTTTTTTCCCTGACAGAGAGGAGCTTCCGCTGGCTGCAAGGAGCTCTCAGAAGGAGAAGGCAGAAGGTAGCTTTGGAGCCGGGAGGCTGATGGTCGGAGAGAAAATCCAGGAACCGACAGCAGGCTTTCACGTAGATCCTGCGTTAAAGGACAATGAGATGTGCGGAGAAAGGAAGAGCTTTACAGCTTTTTGAAGATCTCTGCATAATGAAGGTGGTACCGCGATAAGACTCGCCCTTCACACTTAGGTGTGAGGGGCTTCCTTTTTTCTACCCCTCACCGTTTAGAAAAAACACTCAGGAGGTTATTATGAGCAAAGAACTTGCAAAGACGTATGATCCGAAGGGACTGGAAGAACGTCTGTACAAAAAATGGATGGATAATGGTTATTTCCACGCAAAGGTAAATCCCGATAAGAAACCCTTTACCATTGTTATGCCGCCGCCAAATGTTACCGGTCAGCTTCACATGGGTCATGCTCTTGATGAGACCATGCAGGATATCCTGATCCGTTTCAAAAGAATGCAGGGATATGAGGCTCTGTGGCAGCCGGGAACCGACCATGCAGCCATCGCTACAGAGGTTAAGGTTATTGACAAGCTGAAACAGGAAGGCATTGACAAACACGAGATTGGCCGTGAAGAATTCCTGAAACATGCATGGGCATGGAAAGAGGAGTACGGCGGAAAGATCATCAATCAGCTGAAGAAGCTGGGCGCTTCTGCAGACTGGGAGAGAGAACGCTTTACCATGGATGAAGGCTGCTCCAAGGCTGTCCAGGAAGTATTTATCAAGCTTTATGAAAAAGGTTATATTTATAAAGGTTCCAGAATCATCAACTGGTGTCCGGTGTGTCAGACATCTATTTCCGATGCGGAAGTAGAGCATGAGGATCAGGACGGATTTTTCTGGCATATCAATTATCCTATCGTAGGAGAAGAAGGACGTTTTGTGGAAATTGCCACCACCCGTCCGGAAACTCTTCTGGGAGATACTGCCGTTGCTGTAAATCCTGAGGATGAAAGATATAAAGATCTGGTAGGAAAAATGCTGAAGCTGCCTCTGACAGACCGTGAGATCCCGGTTGTGGCAGATGAGTATGTAGATAAAGAATTCGGAACCGGCTGCGTGAAGATCACACCGGCCCATGACCCTAATGACTTTGAGGTAGGGAAACGTCATGATCTTCCGGAGATCAACATCATGAATGATGATGCCACCATCAATTCTCTTGGCGGCAAATATGCAGGAATGGACCGTTACGAGGCCCGTAAGGCAATGGTTGCGGATCTTGAGGAGCAGGGGCTTCTTGTCAAGGTGGTTCCTCATTCTCACAGCGTAGGAACTCATGACCGCTGCGGAACGACCGTAGAACCTATGATCAAGCCTCAGTGGTTTGTTCGTATGGATGAGATGGCAAAGGCTGCCATCGATGCGCTGAACGACGGAGATCTGGAATTTGTTCCGGCAAGCTTTGGAAAAACATATCTTCACTGGCTGGAAAATATTCGTGACTGGGGGATTTCCCCTCAGCTGTGGTGGGG